>JAVEET010000269.1 GCA_030840295.1 Pseudonocardiales bacterium | reverse complement strand
TGCTGGGGGTGCCGTGCAACCAGTTCGCCGGCCAGGAACCCGGGTCCGGTGCGGAAATCGCCGAGTTCTGTTCCGCAACCTACGGTGTCACGTTCCCGCTGACCGAGAAGGTCGACGTCAACGGAGTCGGGCGGCACCCGCTGTACGCCGAACTGGTCGACATCCCTGACGCTGGCGGGTACACCGGAGACATCCGCTGGAACTTCGAGAAGTTCCTGATCAGCCCGTCCGGTGAGGTCGTCGCCCGGTTCGATCCGAAGACCGACCCGGAGGACGATCGCGTCAGCGCGGCGATCGAGGCCACTCTTTCTTAGCGCCGGGTCGCTAGTGCAGTTGGTTCTGCCCTAGAGCAGAGCCAAACCGGGGTCACGAAGCACCGCAGCGACGTCGGCGAGGAATTCCGAGCCCTGTTGGCCGTCCACTGAACGGTGGTCGAAGGACACCGCCAGCTGCGTGACCCAACGCGGCTCGATGCGCTCAGTGCCGTCCGAGCTCACCACCCAGGGTTGCCGGCGCACCGCGCCGAAGGCCAGGATCGCGGCTTCCCCCGGGTTGATGATGGGTGTGCCGGTGTCCACACCGAAGACGCCGACGTTGGTGATCGTGAACGTGCCACCGCTCATGTCGGCCGGTGCGGTCCGCCCCGACCGGGCGACCTCGGTGAGCGTGGCCATGGCCCGGGCCAGCTCGAGCAGCGACATGGTGTCGGCGCGCTTGATGTTCGGAACGATCAACCCTCGATCGGTGGCCGCGGCGATGCCCAGGTTCACATAATGCTTGACGACGATCTCGCCGGCTTGGTCGTCCCAGGTGGAATTGATGACCGGCGTGCGCTTAGCCGCCCACAACACCGCACGGGCGACGAACAACAGCGGCGAGACCTTGACCTCGCGGAACTCGCGGCGAGCAGTAACCCGGGTACGTAGTTCCATCATGTCGGTGACGTCGACGGTGATGAACTCCGTGACGTGCGGAGCGGTGAACGCCGAGCGGACCATGGCGGCCGCG
This sequence comes from Pseudonocardiales bacterium, assembly GCA_030840295.1. Classification (GTDB taxonomy): domain Bacteria; phylum Actinomycetota; class Actinomycetes; order Mycobacteriales; family Jatrophihabitantaceae; genus Jatrophihabitans_A. Next base: position 22,096 of record JAVEET010000269.1, on the reverse strand, counting down.
GTATGTTTGCGGACCCCCTTGATCGGGATCCGGGTGTCAGCACCCGCCGACGGTGCGGCCGTCGTTGTACCAGCGGGCAGCTTCGCCGCTTCCTCGACGTCGAGCCGGGAGATGGACCCGTTCGGGCCGGTCGCCTCGATGTGGGCCAGATCCACACCGAGGGTCTTGGCGAGTTTACGGACCGGCGGCTTGGCGAGCGCGCCCCGCCCGGAAGGCACCACCGCGTTGGCGGCGTGGGCACCCGGGGTCACGCCGAAGGCGTCGTTCGCACTGGGCGCAGGTACCGCGTCCGGCTTAGCCCGCTTGCGCCGCCGGCCGCGCTCGCCAGAGACGCCATAACCCACCAGGACGGCCTCCCGCTCGGGTATCCCGTTCGGGCTGGTCGGGGCGTTGCTCTGCGATAGCCCACCGTCGACCGGTGGGGTCGGCACCAAATCCTCGCCGCCACCGCCACCGCCACCGCCGCCACCACCCACGCTGGACGCGCCGACGAGTTCGCCCTCGCCGACCTTGATGGAGACGATGGGTTGCCCGACATCTACGGTTGCTCCCACGTCGAAGAAGATCTCGTGGATCACGCCGGCGAACGGGCACGGCAGTTCCACGGCGGCCTTCGCGGTTTCCACCTCGACCAGCGTCTGGTTCACCGTCACGGTGTCGCCGACCGCGACGTCCCATCGTAGGATGTCGGCCTCGGTCAGGCCTTCGCCGATATCGGGCAGCTTGAAGTGTTTGAGTTCAGCCATCGAGTAATCCCTGCCAGTTTCCAAGCACGCGGGTCAGAACGAACGGGTCAGAAGGAGAAGGTCCGGTCGACCGCATCGAGGATGCGGTCGACGTCGGGCAACCACTCCTCCTCGACGCGACTCGCCGGATACGGGGTGTCGAAACCGCCGACCCGCAACACCGGGGCTTCCAAAGAATAGAAAGCGCGCTCCTGCACGCGGGCGGCGATCTCGGCGCCCATCCCGAGGGTCACCGATGCCTCGTGCACCACGACCAGGCGTCCGGTCTTTTGCACCGAGCTCACCACGGTGCCGGTGTCGATCGGCGACAGCGAACGCAGGTCGATGACCTCGAGGTCCCGGCCGTCCTCGGTGGCGGCCTTGGCCGCTTGCAGCGCGGTCGCGACCATCGGCCCGTACGCGACCAGGGTCGCGTCCGCACCGGAGCGGACGACGCGCGCACGATGCAGTTGCGGCGCGTCAGCCAGCAAGCCGGTCACGTCCACCTCGCCCTTGCCCCAGTACCTGCGCTTGGGTTCGAAGAACACCACCGGATCATCGGAGGCGATCGACTGGCGCAGCATGCTGAAGGCATCGGCCGGGTTGGAGCAGGTCACCACTTTGAGCCCGGCGGTGTGCGCGAAATACGCCTCGGGTGACTCGGAATGGTGTTCGACCGCCCCGATACCGCCGCCGTAGGGAATCCGGATGGTGATCGGCATCCGGACCTGACCCAGCGACCGGTTGTGGATCTTGGCGACCTGGCTGACGATCTGGTCGAATGCGGGGTAGACGAAACCGTCGAATTGGATCTCGCACACCGGCCGGTAGCCGCGGATGGCCAGGCCGACCGCAGAGCCGATGATGCCCGATTCCCCAAGCGGAGCGTCGATCACCCGGTCCTCGCCGAAGTCCTTCTGCAGGCCGTCGGTGATTCGAAAAACACCACCGAGTTTGCCGACATCCATGCCCATGATGAGGACCTTGTCGTCGGCCTCGAGTCGCTCGCGCAAGGCGGCGTTGAGCGCGGCAGCCATCGTCAGGGTCGAGGCCATCACCGACCAGCTCCCTCGAACGAAGCCAGGTAGTCGGCGTAGTCCGACCGCTGTTCGGCCAGCTCGTCGGTGATCTCCACGTAGACCTGGTCGAAAACCGACAGTGGGCTCGGGTCCTCCAGCGCCCGGCACGCTTGGCGGATCCGGATGGCCAACTCCTCCGATTCGGCCTCGATACCGTCGAAGAACTCCTGAGCTACCCCGGCCTCACGGATCAGATACGCCCGCACCCGCTCGATCGGGTCGCGATGCTTCCAAGTCTCCAGTTCCTCACTGAGCCGGTAACGGGTGGGATCGTCGGAGGTGGTGTGGGCGCCCATCCGATAGGTGAATGCCTCGATGAGGGTGGGTCCCTGACCTGAGCGGGCCTCGTCCAGCGCGACCCGACTCACCGCGAGGCAGGCCAGCACGTCGTTGCCGTCGATCCGGATGCCGGGGAAACCGAAGCCGGAGGCCCGCTGGAAGAGTGGCACTCGGCTCTGCCGCTCGACCGGTTCGGAGATGGCCCACTGGTTGTTCTGGCAGTAGAAGACGACCGGCAGGTTGGCTGCGGCGGCCCAGATGAACGCCTCGTTGACATCGCCCTGGCTGGAGGCCCCGTCGCCGAAGAAGGTCAGGACGGCCGTGTCCCGCTCCGGTTCGCCGGTCCCGACCGCACCGTCGCGCGCCACGCCCATGGCGTAGCCGACCGCATGCAGGGTCTGCGCACCGAGCACGATCGTGTACAGGTTGAAGTTGTTCTCGTTGGGATTCCAGCCACCAAGGCTCACGCCGCGGAACATGCCCAACAGGGTGACCGGATCGACGTCTCGGCACCACGCGACACCGTGCTCACGGTAGGTGGGAAAGGCCATGTCCTGGCTCCGCAGCGCCCGGCCGGCACCGACCTGCGCCGCTTCCTGGCCCAGGCAGGACGCCCACAGTCCCAGTTCGCCCTGTCGCTGCAGGGCGGTCGCCTCGCCGTCGAAGCGACGGACCAATGCGAGATCGCGGTACAGCGACTTGATCTCGTCATCGGTGATCTCGAGGGGGAAATCGGGATGGTCGACCCGGACGCCTTCTGGGGTGAGTAACTGGACGAGGTCCGGTTCGGGCGGGACGTGGCCGTGCAACGTCATCTGCGCTCCTCGCGTCTCGGGCACTGTTCGCGGGATCGCCGCCGAGTGCTGCCACAAGAGTGTGGTGGTTCCGGGTCGTAGCCGGTGGCAGCCCAGGGGTGACGGGCCGACACTGACCGCTGGTCCCATAATCGCACGGGTCGGCCAGCGGTTGTGATCATCGTCGGGTACCGGTCGGTAATCAGGGCAGGCAGTTCACAATCGCGGGGTGGCGAGAGCCACCATGAACTGGCCACCGCCGGGTTCCACCGATGCGGTGACGGCCAGCCCGGGCACCAGGCGGGAGAACCGGTCCACCAGCCAAGCGGCGGTCTGTTCGGCATCGGGACGGCTCGGGCACCTGGCCACCACCTCGCGTCCGCCCTTGCGCCCGAGCCGTTCGGCGACGCCGATCAACGGCGCGGGGTCGGAGATGAAGAGCCGGTCGGGCCACGGCACGACCGGCTTGACCGCACCCTTCTTGGTATTGCAGCCACGGTGGGCCAACCGTTCGCCCGCATCGGAATTGCCCCTGCCGGAATCGGCATTGCCCCTGCCGGAATCGGCCGAACCGCCCTTGCGGCGGGCACTCTTGCCGCTCTTGTTGTCCGAGCTCAGGCTGTCCACGCTGGGACCTCGGGAGTCATTGACGGATCTGGAGGGGTCGACGGGTTCATCGCACAGCCAGCACAGCCAGTGGTCACGCTCGGCTATCTCCTCGAGGCGGCTCATCGGGCGCGGTCGTCTGTGCGGTCAAGGGTCACAGCTCAACGCTAGCCTGCCCGCCTCGTCGGACTCGGTACCGTGGATCCATGGAAGAAAACCGGTCTCGACGTGTGACGGATGCGCTGCGCGATCGCGGCATCAACGCCCAGATGGCGCGCGCGGGGGTGTATCAATTCGGCGTGCGGGTGATGCTCGCCGATGGTCGCGAGGCGGTGTGGGATACCGATGGCACTGCCGGGCTCGAGGCCAATGTGATGCGTGATGGGGTGCTGGTCGGCTTCGTACCTGTCATCGAGGGCTCCGACGACTTCGATGACGAGCAGACCATCGATGCCATTGCGCGTACCGACTACGACAAGCCGATCGCCCGGCAGCGGGTGACCGCGCCTGCTCCGGCCGCGCCGTTACCTCGCCAGGGCGGTGTGTTCCGCCGGTTCTTCGACGGGTTCCGGTACCGCTGACGGCCGGACCCGGAGTGCCGCGGCGTTGACCCGGGCTAGTGCACGGTGCAGCGCCTCGAGCTCACTGAGGTCGACCCCGAGGGCCGCCACCACCGCCGGTGGGATCAGTTCGGCCTGTGCCCGCAAGGCCCGTCCGGCGGCCGTCAACTCCACCCGGAGTTGCCGCTCGTCGTCGGCGTTTCGATTTCGGCTGATCAGGTCGGCCAGTTCGAGGCGTTTCAGCAGCGGCGAGAGGGTGGCGGGATCGAGCTGCAGCACTGCCGCCAGTTCCTTGACCGACATGGGTGACTTTCCCCAGAGTGCCAGCAGGACCAAGTACTGCGGATGGGTCAGCCCCATCGGTTCGAGCAACGGCCGGTACACGGCCAGGACACTCCGATTGGCCACTGCGAGAGCGAAACAGACCTGCCGTTCCAGGGCCAGCGGGTCCGGTTGGCCGACGCTCCCCCCGAGTTCGGCAGCCGCCCGTTGCGGCCGCCCGGCCTTTTTGAGCCGACCCACTTTCTTCGCCATCTGATCTCCCACCGAGGTATAGTTAGGGCACAAACATTTAGGGAACCCTCGATTAGCGTACTAGGAGTTAGTGTGACATCCGAGGTCCTCGATGGCGCGGCGCGGCAACGGCCGGGTCCACTGCGCTGGCTTGGTTACGCCTTCGGCCTCGGACTTCCGCAGCGGCACCGCAGCTGGGTGCTTCTTGACACCACCTGCCGTACGTGGGCGCTTAGGCATGTCAGCCGCTCGGTGCTCCAGATGTCCCCGGTCATCATCGCGGTACTGGTCTTCGTCCCCGGGCCCGTGTGGATCCGGGCCCTCAGCGCCTTCGGTGGCTTCCTGATGGGCATGATCTACTCCCTGGGTTACGTGGTGGAGACCACCGAACATCGCCTGGTCAAGGCCGGCTATCCGGTGGGGACCGGCGAGCGCCTGCGGGCGGAACGATCGGTGACGATGCGATCGGACACCACCGCCGCGCGGCGGGAGAAGATGTTCGCCCGGATGGACCGCCGCGCCCACAAGTAGCCCCGCACGCAGGCAAGCCCGCACGCAGGTAGGCAGGCGGTTAGCCCAAGGAAGATCTCTGCCTGTTCGGGCGCCTCTTCGACGGCTCGGACACGAGGCGTTGAAATGCAAATGCCGGGCGTTGAACATTCCGCGCGGGTATGTAACAACTCGGTAACACCCCCGACATTTGCCGGGCACGACTACGGGCCGAGCTATCTAATGTGGCACAGACATCGGATGTATCGCACGAAGGCATCCGAATAATGGCGGCCCGCTCGCTATGTCCCGCATGGCGAGCAAAATAGATCGGACGTCTATGAAGAGTGTCACCCCGACGAACTTTCCCGCTCCAGTTGCCCAGACATCCGAAGTATCGGTGTCCCTTGGACGTGAGTCAGGTTCTGGCCCTGCGATGTTCATGCCCAGCCGATCATTGCTTCCCCGACGGTTCGACCTGGGCCATCGCCGACTCTGGTCCGACGCTACTAACCCGCCATCTACCCCAGTGTCGGCCGAACGCGCGGACACCGAACCCCAGGAGCCAGCATGCGACTGAACAAGACTGCGAGCGTGGCGGCTGCGGCATTCTCGGCTTGCCTGGCGGTGTCAGGGTGCTCGTCGAGCAGCGGTGCAAAGAACGGCGGCAAGGGTGCGTCGCTGGTCGGCGTCGACTACCCGCGGTCGGACTCCGACTTCTGGAACGCCTACGTCAGGTACGTGCCGCAGCAGGCTGGTCCGCTCGGCGTGGACCTCAAGACCACCAACTCGCAGAACGATATCGCCAAGTTGCAGTCGAATGTGCAGACGCTCGTGGCGCAGGGCGTCAAGGGTGTGGTGATCGCCCCGCAGGATACGGCTGCGGTCTTCCCGACCCTGCAACAGCTGGAGAGCAAGAAGATTCCGGTCGTGTCGGTGGACACCCGGCCCGACAAGGGCAAGGTGTACATGGTGGTCCGCGCCGACAACAAGGCCTACGGCGAGAAGGCCTGCAAATACATCGGCGACAGTCTCAAGGGCGTCGGCAACGTGGTCATGTTCGAGGGTGACCTCGGCTCGATCAACGGCCGAGACCGTAGCGAGGCATTCGCCGGCTGCATGAAGCAAAACTACCCGAGCATGAAGGTCTTCGCCGAGCCCACGAAATGGGATCCACAAACGGCGGTTGGTCAACTGCAGACGGTATTGGCAGGCAACAAGGTTCACGCCATCTACATGGAAGCCAGCATCTACCTGCCGTCGACGGTTCAAGTACTTCAGCAGAAGGGGTTGCTCAAGAAACACGGCGAGGCCGGGCACATCGTCATCGTGTCCAACGACGGCGTACCCAGTGAATACAAAGCAATCAAGGACGGCGTCATGGACGCCACGTTGTCCCAGCCCGCCGACCTCTATGCCAAGTACGCGCTGTCCTACCTCAAGGACGCGATCGCCGGCAAGACATATCAGCCAGGCAAGACTGACCACGACAGCACCATCATCGACATCGGCAACGGCAATCTCGAAGACCAGTTGCCGGCTCCGATCGTCACCGCTGACGGCTCCTACCCGGGATCACTGAAGGTCGATGACAAGTCGCTCTGGGGCAATCAGATCGGCTGATCGATGAATTCGACCTGGTCACACGTCGGAGAAGGAGGATGTGATGACTGATTCGGCCACCGCGCCCGAGACCACGGGCGGGCCGCCGCCCGTGGTCGAGGCTCGCGGGGTGAGCAAGCGCTTCGGTGCGACCCTGGCGCTCGACGACGTCTCGTTGTCGGTTGATCCCGGCGAAGTGCACGGGCTCGTCGGACGTAACGGTGCTGGCAAGTCGACCCTGGTCTCGATCTTGACCGGGCTGCAGTCGCCCGACTCGGGAAGGGTGACCTTTTCGAATCGGCCCGCGCCGTCCTTGAGTGACCGAGCGGCGTGGCGGTCGGCAGCGGCATGCGTTTACCAGCAGCTCTCGATCGTCCCGGCGCTCTCAGTTGCCGAGAACCTGTTCCTCAACCGGCAGGCGGACAACGCCCGACCGGTCAACTGGACCAAGCTTCGCAGGAAAGCCCGCGAACTGCTCGAGGGCTGGAGCCTCGACATCGACGTGCGACGGCCGGCTCACGAGCTGACGGTTGAGCAGCGCCAAATGGTCGAGATCGCCCGTTCGCTGTCCACCGGTGCGCGATTCATCATTCTCGACGAACCCACGGCGCGACTCGATGCCGCAGCGATTGCCCGCCTCTTCGGCCGGATCCGACTGTTGCAGTCGCGCGGTGTCACGTTTCTCTTCATCAGCCACTACCTACACGAGATCTTCGAACTGTGTCAGCGCGTCACGGTCTATCGCGATGCTCGACAAATTCTCACCGCACCGGTCGCGGGAATTTCGCACGCCGACCTCGTTGCGGCCATGACCGGTGAGAAGGCCGCCGAGCCTGTCGACCTACGCCCGGCCGCTCCGTCGGCTAGCCGACCGATCCTCGAGGTCGCTGGCGTGACCGTCGCCGGCGCCTGCACCGGGGTCACTTTCCAGATCAGCCCCGGTGAGATCGTCGGACTTGCAGGCGGCGGCGGCAGCGGAAAATTCGCGGTCGCGGATGTCGTGGTCGGCCTGTTGAGTCCTGACTCCGGGAAGGTGACTATCGCCGGTAAGCGGCAGAAACTGGGCAGTGTCCCGCGTGCACTCAAGGCGGGCGTCGGCTTCGTGCCACAGGATCGCCATCGCGAAGGATTCGTACCCGGCTTGACAATTGGGGAAAACGTCACCATGACGGTGCCACACCGCCTGGGCCGGTACGGTTTCCTCAGCCCCCGCAAGCGTTCTGCGCTTGCCTGGAAGTCGATTGAGCAGTTGGACGTGGTGCCCCGAAATCCAGCCCAGCCGACCGACGACCTCTCGGGTGGGAACCAGCAGAAGGTCGTCATGGGCCGCGCACTTGCCGACGATCCACGGGTTCTGGTGATGATGTCGCCGACCGCTGGCGTGGATGTGAAGTCCAAGCTGTCGTTGATGAACGCATCGGTCGACGCGGCCCGTCGCGGCGCGGGCGTGCTGGTTGTCACTGACGACCTGGATGACCTGCGCTACTGCCAGCGCGTGCTGATCATGTTCCGAGGCACGGTAGTCGGTGCGGTCCAGGGCAGCTGGGACGACCAGGCGCTGGTCGCCGCGATGGAGGGAGTTGAACTCGGCCATGGCTAGCGCGCTGACTGCCCAGAGCGGCTCCGCACCCACCGGAGACGCTGCCTCGGCGAGGCGTCCGAAAATCGCATTGGCGCGGTTGCGTGACCTCGCGTTGATTCCGCCGATCATCATCATCACGATCATCGGCTACTTCGTGGATAGCAACTTCCTGACCAGAGCCTCTATGACGGACGTCCTCGGCTCAATGGCGCCCATCGCCATGCTGGTATTGGCTGAATCCCTTGTCCTGCTCACCGGAAAAATGGACCTGTCGTTGGAATCCACGTTCGGGCTCGCACCGGGTATTGCGGCCTGGCTGACGCTGCCCAAGGGGATTGAGCACGGTACTGATCTCGTGCCCGGTGCGTGGGCCGTTCCTATCGCACTGGTGATCGGAGCGCTGATCGGAGCCGTCAACGGCCTGCTCATCGTCCGGCTCGGCCTCAACGCGTTCATCCTCACCCTGGGCGGCCTGATCGCGCTGCGCGGTCTGCTCACGGGCGTATCACATGGGCAGACCTTCTTTGGCTTGACCGGCTCGCAGATGTATCTCGGCTCGGCAACCTGGCTGGGTCTCCCCACGTCGGTGTGGGTCGTCCTGATCGCTTTCGGGTTCGGCATGTTCGCACTGTCGAGGCTGCGCGCCGGACGTTCCCTTTACGCAATCGGCGGAAACGTCGACGCTGCCCGGGCAGCCGGTATTCACGCCGACCGGACGGTCTGGATCGTGCTGATTCTCGCCAGCACCCTGGCCGCACTCGCCGGCATCATGCAGTCCGGTCACCTCGCCTCGGTGACCTCCAATCAAGGCTCCGGGGCTATCTTCCAGGTATTCGCTGCTGCCGTAATCGGTGGCATCAGCCTCAACGGGGGCAAGGGCAGTCTGTTCGGCGCCTTCACAGGGGTGCTGCTGCTGTTCTTGATTCAGAAGGTCCTGACCTTTGCCGGAGTCAGCGGGCAGTGGTTCGACTTCCTGAATGGGCTCGTCATCGTGGTCGTCCTGATCGTGCAGCGCGTGGTGACCGGGAGGAAGGACGACTAGCGCCACCGCCTCGTTGCATTGCTGCCGACATCCAGGGAGGACGTCAGCATGCGGGTAGCGCTCCCAGGCGAACGGTGCAATGGACGAGCGATCCGCTGCGCTCGTCGCTGGCTGGTGGTGTGACCGATGTGTCGGTGGTTGGCCGACGGTACCTACCGGTTCGAAAGCTGCCCCGACAGCTCCTCCGGTAGCGGCCCGCTGTGCACCACGGCAAGCCGGGAGACCGCCCGGGTCCAGGCGACGTAGAGGCGCCGCAGCCCTCCGATCCGGGTCGGCTCGGCCGCCACAATTGCGGCCGGTTCGATCAGCACCACCGAGTCGTACTCCAACCCCTTGGCCGCGGTCGCCGGAACGACGGTGACCCGGGCAGGTGGTTCTTCCAGCGTGGCGCTGTCGATACCGGCCGCGGCCAAGGACGCCCGGACGGAGGTCACCTGCGAATCGGGAGTGATCACCGCAATCGAGCCTTCGACGGCCAGGCATCGGTAAATCGCCTCGAGCAGGTCTGCTGAGTAGGTCAGCGCGTCATCGCCGGCCCGGACCGACGATGCGGCCGGCACCTCCGACGCGATGAAGGGCAACAAGCGGTTGGCCACCGCCAGCACCTCGCCCGGTACCCGGTAGCCGATCGTGAGCGGCCGGACCGCCGCCGTTGCTTGGCCCAGATGGGTCATCGTGGCGAGCCAGGAACCGGTGGCCCAGGGCGTGGTGGCCTGCGCCTGGTCGCCCAATACAGTGATCGATCCGATCGGGCACCGCCGGGCGATGGCCCGGCACTGCATGGCCGACAGGTCCTGAGCCTCGTCGACGATTACGTGCACGTACTGGTCGCTGCCGGCGATCAGACCACCCAACTCGTCGATCAGCACCCGGTCGGCCGCCGAGAACTGCGCCCTGCGCGGTGCTCGGGGATGTTCCGTCCAGGCCAGGCAAGCCAGTTCGTCCTCGGTCAACACCGTGCCACCGCAGCGCCGGGCGAAGCCAGGGTCGGTATACAGCCGTACGAGTACCTCACGAGGGTCCAGAGCCGGCCAGACCTGATCGACGAAGGCTTTGACCGGTGCCGACCGAGCCACCTTGCGGGTCTCGGCGTCCGACGGCGCGCCACCGACGTCCTCGCGTTGCCGTCGGACATCCTGAGCCAGCAGCATCCGCAGCCGTTCCCGAGCCGAATCCCAGCGCAGCTCACCGGAGGACAGTGAGCGCCGGGCATCGTCGGCGTAGCGCCGCACCCGTTCGACCTGGATGCGATAACGCCTGGTACCGACGACCGCCAGCACGTCGTCGTCCGGCTTGCTGACGTGACTCAGGACAGCTCGCCGGAGCACGTCGGCCATCCGAGCATCACCCTTGAGGACGGCCACCTCGACCGGTTCGGCGCGGTTTCCCGCGGCGAGGGCGGGCCGGCCGGTGACGACCAGGTCATCCACCGTGGTCTGGGTGATGCCGCTCTCGCCGAGAGCAGGCAGCACCTGGGCTATGTAGCGCAGGAAGGCGGCGTTGGGGCCGACCACCAGAACGCCGGAGCGGCGCAGGCGTTCTGGGTAGGTGTACAGCAGATAGGCGGCTCGGTGCAGGCCGACAGCGGTCTTGCCGGTGCCCGGTGCGCCCTGGATGCACAGCGAAGTGTCCAGGTCGGCCCGGACCAACTCGTCCTGATCCGGTTGGATGGTTGCGACGATGTCACGCATCGGCCCGACCCGGGGCCGCTCGATCTCGGCCCGCAACAGGTCGGAGCGCAGTCCCAGGCTTTCCCCCGCATCGAGGTGCTCGTCCTCGTAGGAGGTGAGTTCGGCCGTCGTCGCCGTGGTGCTGAACCCGAACCGCCGGCGCAGTCTGACACCCTGGCGGTCCGCCGGCGTCGCCCGGTAGAACGGCCGGGCGATCGGCGCGCGCCAGTCGATGACCACCGGATCCCCGAGTTCGTCGCGCAGATGGCGTCGGCCGATATGAAAGACCTCGCCCGCCGGATGTTCGGTGTCCGGGTCGCGGTCAGTGCGGCCGAAGAACGGTGGCGCTTGGCCGTCGTCGCTGAGGTGTTGGATCCGCTCGGCCCGCAGTCGACCGAGGCTCTCGCTGGCCAGGGCATCGACACCGTAGTCGGCGATCCGCTCGGCACCCTCGCGCATGTGCGCCAGGCAGGCGCTGGACAACTCCAAATGGGCGGTTTCGGCCTGGAGTACCGGATCTTCGCTCACGATTAGTCAACGTTAGTCGGCTCCTGCAAACTGTTTTCGTCACCACAGTCAACCGCCTGTCAGACTTAGCAGTGTGCACAGCAGGCACGACGAGGACCCGCTGGTCCGGCGTCTCCCGGTTCACTGGGAGAGCTGGCTGAACGTCGTGCTCGGCGTGCTGTTCTTCCCGCTCGGCGCTTACTTGCTGGTGCGCGGGGTCGCCGACCGCTCAATCTGGCCCGGTTTGGTCGGCGCAGCGATCTGCCTGCTGTCGCTACCGTTGCTGGTCATGTCGGGCCGGGAGGTCTTTCGCCGACCGGCACTGAGGACACTGAGCCTAGTGTTGCCCAGAACGCTACATCGATCGAGGTGGATTCCACTGGAGCAGATCTCCGGTGTCGGGCTGATCTACGAGGTCGGCGGCCCGCGAGCGGGCTGGTCGTTACGGGTGTGGACCGTTGACGGCTCGACGTTTGCGGTGCCTTCGGTCCGCAGCTACGCCCGAGGCCACAAGCCACCCAATCAGCCGATGCCACCGTCGGGAACGCCACGCTGGCATCGGCCCCGCCTCGACTGGCGCGCTCAGGCGAAGACGCCCGCGGGACGAGCGGTGATCGCGATCGACCGGCAGGTCCGCATGGTCCAGGGCCCGGACGGCGCGCTGGCGCGGTCGATGGAACAGTGCGTGGCGCCCTCGTACGGGACGTACCTGGCCTTCTGGTCGCCGGACGGCCAGACGGGTTGGCTCGAGGGCGATGGCATGGCTACCGACATAACCGGTGACCTGGCCGGCGAGCGGCCGAATGGCGAGCCGGCGTGAGCACATCCCAAGGCCGGCATGCCGCGGCGGGACCGGACCGGCTGCGATCTGCCACCCGAACCGCCGAGCATGCCCGGCTGGCCGAATCGCCCGGGGCCTCCGACGCGTGGCGGTTGTGGGGTCCCTACCTGGCCGGTCGGCAATGGGGAACGGTCCGGGAGGACTACTCGGCCGACGGCGACGCCTGGGGGTACTTCCCTTTCGATCAAGCCCATTCGCGGGCATACCGTTGGGGGGAGGACGGCCTCGGTGGCATCTGTGACCGATACGGGTTCCTCAACTTCTCGGTGGCCCTGTGGAACGGCCAGGACGATCGGCTCAAGGAGCGGTTGTTCGGCCTGACCAATCCGCAGGGCAATCATGGCGAGGACGTCAAGGAGTACTGGTGGGCGGTGGATGCGACGCCGACCCATTCGTACGCCGAGTGGGTATACCGCTATCCGCAGCGGGCCTACCCCTACGCCGACCTGATAGCCGAGAACGGCCGCCGCGGACGGGACCAACCCGAGTACGAACTGTCCGACACCGGCGTGCTCGAATCGGATCGGTTTTTCGATATCTCGGTTCGCTACGCCAAGGCCTCGCCGGACGATCTCTGCATCAGGATCACCGCGACCAATCACGGGCCGGACGCGGCCGAACTGGATATGTTGCCGCAACTGTGGTTTCGCAACACCTGGGCGTGGGGCGGCGACGATCGCCGCCCCACCCTGCGCCGGTTGGATCCGCCGGAACTGGCCGATGGCGATCTGCGCGCCGTCCAGGCCGACCATGCCTTCCTCGGTCGCTACTTGCTGGCCGCGGCGGCTTCTCGGGACAGCGGGCATTCCGGTGACCATCGCGGTGTGCTTCCACAGGTGCTGGTGTGCGATAACGAGACCGATTCGGTCGCCCTCTTCGGCACTGCGGTCAACACCTCGCCCTACCCGAAGGACGGCATCAATCGTGCGGTGGTCAAGGGGGAAACGAGCGCGGTGAATCCCGCGGGCACCGGCACCAAAGCCGCGTTCTGGTACCACTTCGATTCCGTCGCCGCCGGCTCGTCGGTGACGGTCGAGTTGCGGTTGCGGGCCGATGCCCTGCCCGATCGCCCGTTCGGACCTGCCTTCGAGGCGGTGTTCGCCGACCGGATCGGCGAGGCAGAGGAGTTCTACGACGAGGTCATCCCGTCCGATAGCTCGGACGCGGACCGGGTTATCGCTCGGCGAGCTTTCGCCGGGCTGCTTTGGGGAAAGCAACTGTATCGGTACTCGGTGAACGACTGGCTCGACGGAGACGCGGCTCAGCCGACACCGCCCGAGCAGCGGCGGGTCCGTGGGTCCCGCAATGTCGGCTGGCGGCAGCTGGATCTCGCCGACGTGATCTCGATGCCCGACGATTGGGAGTATCCCTGGTTCGCGTCCTGGGACCTGGCCTTTCATTGCGTCACCATCGCTCACATCGATTCCGCGTTCGCCAAGGACCAACTAGTCCTGCTGTGCCGGGAGTGGGCGATGCATCCGAACGGGCAGTTGCCCGCCTACGAATGGTCCTTCGGCGATGTCAATCCACCGGTGCACGCCTGGGCGACCTGGCAGGTGTATTGCATTGACGGCAAGTCAGATCAGGACTTTCTCTTGCGGGTGTTCACGAAACTGTTGCTGAACTTCTCCTGGTGGGTCAATCGCAAGGACGCCGATGGTTCCAACCTGTTCGAGGGTGGATTTCTCGGGATGGACAACATCGGGCTGTTCGATCGGTCGGCTCCGTTACCGGCCGGACATCGCCTGGAACAGTCCGATGCAACGAGCTGGATGGCCTTCTATTGCCTGTCGATGTTGCAGATCGCGCTCGAGCTGGCGCGACACGACAGCGCGTGGGACGACACCGCGACGAAATTCCTGGAGCACTTCCTGTCCATTGCCCAGGCCCTTTCCGCGTTCGGCAGCCAGAACGTATCGCTGTGGGACGCCGAGGACGGGTTCTTCTACGACGTCCTGGTCGATGCTGACGGCAGTTATCAGCAGCTGACGGTGCGATCGATGGTGGGTCTGTTGCCGCTGCTGGCGGTCGGGCTCGCCGAGAACTGGGTCGCCACCGAGCTCCCTGATTTCACCGCGCGAATTCGCTGGCTGCAGCGGCGGCGGCCGCAGTTGCTGAACTCCCTGGTGACCAGCCATGGCCCGGAGGGTGAACATCTGACCCTGTCCCTGCTGTCGGCCGATCGGGTCGCGTTGGTGTTGTCGAGGGCTCTGGACGAGGATGAATTTCTGTCGCCCTACGGGCTTCGATCACTGTCGGCCGCCTATCGAAAGCCCTACGAGGTCAATGTCGAGGGCCAGCAGATGTCCATCTCCTACGTCCCCGCCGAGTCCGACAGTGGGCTGTTCGGTGGCAACTCCAACTGGCGCGGCCCGATCTGGTTTCCGGTCAACGTGTTACTGGCCGATGCCCTCCGCACCTACGGCAATGGCTCCGGATCCGACATCCGCCTCGCCCTGCCGACCGGCTCGGAGCATCGCGTCGGGTTGGTCGAGGTGGCCGATGCCCTTCACGACCGGTTGATCGACCTGTTCCGGCCGGACGGCTCCGGTCGGCGGCCGGGTGATCCGCGTGACGTCGGGTCCGGGCCCCTGTGGTCTTCCCACGTGACGTTCAGCGAATACTTCAACGGCGACACCGGTGCCGGGCTTGGGGCCTCCCACCAAACCGGCTGGACGGCTCTGGTTGCCCACCTGATCTGCATGCAGCCCGGCGACGGTCCGGCTCGATGACGGTCTGGACGTCGGTGTCGGAGCACCTGCCACGGCTTCGTGGGCAGGCCTTTCACGTCGCGGCGGCCGGCACCGAGTCCGAGGTAGGAATGGTGCTGTCCGCGGCGGGATTCGCGATCGTGGGTGTGAACGGCGCGGAACTGGCCGGTCGGCGGCAGCTCTACCGCGGCATCGCCGCGGTGTTGCGCCTGCCGGATACGGCCGGGGCGAACCTGGACGCCCTGACCGATGGACTGCGTGACCTCCCTCGAAGCTGGCCGGCTACTGATCGCATGGTGCTCCTGTGGAGCCGGGCGGACCGGTTGGCAACGGAGGATCTGCTCGCGTGGACGATGCTTGCGCAGGTCCTCTCCAGTGCTTCGGCACAGGCCTGGAACGCCGAGCCCGGTCGTCGGATGGTGTTCGAGACGGTTGCCTTCGTCGAAGGTGGCTTCGGTGCCGACCAGCCATAGCGTTGGCTGGCTGCCGCCTGCGTGCGTTCAGGTCACCGCTGGGAGCTCGTGTACATCAACTCCGCCACCTCAACTCCGCCACCTCAACTCCGCCACATCAACTCCGGGGGAAGCAGGAACCAGTGCCGGAACAGGCACCTGATCTTCAGAAGTTCGACCCATCCGCCGGTGGCCGCCACCTGCGAACGATCTTCGATCTCGGCCTGGGCGCCGCACTCCGGGCAGGCCACTGTGGTCCACTCGTCGGCGAACGGCCCGACGGTGTCGCCGGGGTGCTGGTCTGACGCGCTCATCGTGACCTCCTGAGTCCAGGTTCAAGCGTGTCGTTAAAGCGTCCCGGCGGCGTATGTCGGCCGTGCTTCCACGCGATGACGACGGCGAATCAGCGCTTACCCAGCCAGTGCCGGCCCATTCTCGGGACACGAAGGACTTGAGGTGTTCTTAACGTTCGAATGACCTGAGGCTGAGGCGCGCGCGGCCACCCTGGAGGCGTTGCTTCGGTTACCGGCAATCGGTTACCGGCAATCGGTACCAATCAGAGAGGACCTGAGCATGGAGCTCAAGAAAATTGCGTTGGCGGCGGCCTTCGTCGCAGCAACGGTCGGCGGGGGCGCGGTCGGGGCCACCTTGCTGGGCACGGCGAACGCCGCTACGTCCACCACCACCCCTTCGACCGATCCGTCCGGGTCGAGCGGTTCGACGGACACTGATCACCACGGCGGTGGACCGGGCGGCTCATCGCCCGTCCGCACTGACGAGAAGGCCGTCACGACTGCGCAGGACGCGACCTTGCGGGCGGCGGCCTTGAAGGCCGTCCCTGGTGGCACCGTGATCCGGGTCGAGAGTGACGCCGGTGACGGGGTCTACGAAGCCCATATGAGGAAGTCCGACGGCACGCTGGTGACCGTGAAGTTCGACAAGAATCTCGCCGTGCTCAAGGTCGAGACCGGAATGGGCCAGGGTGACCCGCAGGGTAATCACTGATCCCGACTGCCACAGCGGGCATCGGATACGGTGCCCGTTGTGGCTCAGGTGATGCTGGTCGAGGACGATCCGGCGATACGGACCGCCCTCAGCCGGGCCCTGCGCGACGCCGGTCACACCGTGGAGATGTTCACCGGTGGGATACCGGCGCTGGCAGCGGCCGTCGAACGACGGCCGGACGTCATCATCCTGGACCTCGGACTGCCCGACGTCGACGGCCACGATGTGCTGGCCATGCTCCGGGCGGTCAGTGACATCCCGGTTATCGTGGCCAGCGCCAGGGACGACGAGATCGAGGTGATCCGGCTGCTGGACGCCGGCGCTGACGACTACGTCATCAAGCCCTTCACCGCCGCCCAGATCGACGCCAGGATCCGGGCGGTATTGCGGCGAACCGGAGCGCCGGAGTCCGACCCGCCGCTGCAGATCGGCGGGCTGTCCATCGACCCTCGGAGCAGGGAAGCGACGTTGGACGGAAAGCCGGTCGAACTGGCCCGCAAGGAGTTCGACCTGCTGCTCGCCCTGGCGCGGCGGGCTGGCGACGTGGTGACCAAACGGGAACTCCTGGCCGACGTCTGGCAACTGGCGTGGGGAGGCGGCGATCGGACGGTGGACGTCCACTTGTCGTGGCTGCGACGCAAGCTTGGTGAGACCGCCGCCCAGCCGCGGTATCTGCACAGCATTCGCGGGGTCGGCGTAAAGCTTGCCGCGCCGGCCGAGGAAGCCTGACGAGTCACGATGCGAAGCCGGATTCGTGCCCTCACGGTTGGCCTGACCGTCCTGGTCGTACTGGCGTTCGCCGTCCCGATCGCCTTCCTGATCCGATCGACCGTCGAACAGCGCGCCTTACGGGCCGCGTCCGACGAGGTGGCTTCGGTCGCGGTCTTCTTGCGTAACAGCTCTCCCACCGATGCCGAGATCACTTCGTACCTGGCGTCCATCGCCAAGCGCAGTGAGCGGCGGACCAGCGTCCGCACGCCGTCGGGCCGTGACCTCGGGGAGCTGCCGCCCAGCGGTTCCCCGGACCCGGTCGCCGCCATGACGGCCGGTACCCCACCGCCGTCCGGTCCGGACGGAAACCACGGCGGCGGGCCGGGTCACGGTGGCGGTGGCGGCAAGCCGTCAGATCAGGTGTCGGACCCGGTGCTGAGTAGTACGACCGGTGGGCAGATCGCCGGCCTGGTCGTGTCGAGCGGGACAGGCAACTACGAGATCCGCAGTTATGTGCCGGCGGCGAGCTATCAGTCCCGCATCCACCGCTGGTGGCTGTTGTTGGCAGCGGCGAGCGTGGGGCTACTGGTTGTCAGTCTGCTCGCCGCCGAGTTGGTCTCCGCTCGCCTGGTGCGGCCGTTGTTGCGCGCGGCGGACACGGCGAATCGCTTGTCGCTGGGGGACCGAACGGCCCGCGCCCCCGAGCAAGGGCCATCGGAGGTGGCCGCGGTGGGTGCGGCCCTGAACCGGCTCGCGGACCGGATCGAGTCGTTGATCACCGAGGAGCGGGAGACGGTTGCCGAACTGTCTCACCGGCTGCGTACGCCCCTGACCGCCCTCCGGCTGGATGTGGATTCGCTGGCGGACCGGAACGAGGCGGCACGGCTCGGCGAACATGTCAGCGCCCTGGAGCGCACCCTCACCGCCATCATCAATGCGGCTCGCCGCCCGCAGCGCGAGGGCATCGCCCCGTTGTGTGACGCCACCGCGGTGATCGCCGCGCGGCTGGCGTTCTGGTTACCGCTGGCCGAAGACCAACAGCGACCGGTGCGGGCCTCGATGCCCGATCGGCCGCTACCGGTCCGCGCCGGTGCCGAGGACCTCGCGGCCGCGGTCGACGCGTTGTTCGAGAACGTCGTGGCCCACACTCCCGAAGGCGCGACGATCGGCGTGACTTTGGTCGCCGGACCGGGGGACCAGGCGGGCGCGGTACTCGATATCGACGATGCCGGCCCAGGGCTCCTCGCGCCGACCACGCCCCGCGGCCAGAGCGATCGGGGATCGTCCGGTCTCGGGCTGTCCATCGCCCGCCGGTGTGCAGAAGCGAGCGGCGGCAACCTGCGGCTGGGTCCCAGTCCGCTCGGCGGCCTGCAGGTGCGCCTTACCCTCGGCCGACCTTAGCCAGGCCGCCGGCCGGATCAGAACAGTCCGAGTTTCAGGACTGTCCCCTTTTCAGGACCGCCCCCTTTTCAGGACAGTCGGAGTTTCAGCGACTCCAGTTCGTCGCGCAGCGAGGTGGGTACCTTGTCGCCGATCTTGGTGAACCACTCCTCGATACCGGGGATCTCGTTACGCCATTGCTCGATGTCGACGGCCAGTGCGTCGGTCAGATCGTCCGGCGACATGTCCAATCCGCTCACGTCGAGTGCGCCTGGCGTGGGCACCCGTCCGATCGGCGTGTCAACGGCGGCCGCGGTCCCCTCGATGCGTTGGATCGCCCACTTGAGGACCCGAATGTTCTCGCCGAAGCCAGGCCACACGAATTTGCCGTCCTCGTTGCGGCGGAACCAGTTGACGTAGAAGACCTTCGGCAGCTTCACCGCATCGGCGCTCTTGCCGACCTCGATCCAGTGGTTGAAGTAGTCACCGGCGTGGTAGCCGATGAACGGGAGCATGGCCATCGGGTCCCGGCGCACCACGCCGACCTGGCCGACCGCCGCGGCGGTGGTCTCCGACGACAGCGTGGCGCCCATGAAGACGCCGTGCTGCCAGTCCCGGGCCTCGGTGACCAGCGGGATGGTGTCCTTGCGCCGACCGCCGAAGAAGATCGCGTCCAACGGGACACCCCGCGGGTCATCCCACTCCGGGGCCTTGGTGTCGCACTGCTCGATCGGCGTGCAGTAACGGGAGTTCGGATGCGAGGTGAGACCGGCGGCGGCCGCGTCGCGATCCCAGGACTCGCCCTTCCAATCAGTCAGGTGCGCCGGGGGCTCACCCATGCCCTCCCACCAGATGTCGCCGTCGTCGGTCAGGGCGACGTTGGTGAACAACGAGTTCCCCTTGGCGATGGTGCGCATCGCGTTCGGGTTGGTATGCCAATCAGTGCCGGGGGCCACTCCGAAGAAGCCGTTCTCCGGGTTGACGGCATACATCCGGCCGTCCTCGCCGAAGCGGATCCAGGCGATGTCATCGCCGATCGTCTCGACTTTCCAGCCGTCCAAGGTCGGTTCGAGCATGGCCAGGTTCGTCTTGCCACACGCGGACGGGAAGGCGGCCGCGATGAAGTACTGCTTCTTCTCAGGGCTGGTCAGCTTGAGGATGAGCATGTGCTCGGCCAGCCAGCCCTCATCGCGGGCCTTCACCGAGGCGATCCGCAACGAGTAACACTTCTTGCCCAGTAGGGCGTTTCCGCCATAGCCCGAACCGAACGACCAGATCAGCCGCTCCTCCGGAAACTGCACGATGTACTTGGTGTCGTTGCAGGGCCATTTGACGTCCTGCTCGCCGACAGCCAACGGCGCGCCGACCGAGTGCAGTCCGGCCACGTAGGGCTGCGCGACACCGTCCTTGGTGAACAGCTCCAGCGCTTTCGTGCCCATCCGCGTCATGATGTGCATGGAGGCTACGACGTAGGCGGAGTCGGTGAGCTCAACGCCCAGCATCGGCTCAGCGGCGTTCAACGGGCCCATGCAGTACGGGATGACGTACAGCGTCCGGCCACGCATCGAACCACGGAACCGCTCGGTGAGCAGCGCCTTCATATCGCCGGGGTCCATCCAGTTGTTGGTGGGACCGCAGTCGGCGGAGTCACGTGAACAGATGAAGGTCCGATCCTCGACGCGGGCCACGTCCGTCGGATCCGAGGCGCAGTAGAAGGAGTTCGGCTTCTTGTCCGGATTGAGCCTGACGAAGGTCCCGGCGGCGACGAGTTCTTCGGTGATCCTGGTCCACTCGTCCTGGCTGCCGTCACACCAGACGACCTCATCGGGTTGGGTGAGTTCGGCGCTTTCGCGGACCCATCGAAGCAGTTCCGGGTGGCTGGTCGGCGCGGTCTCGAGATCGAGGGTGGCTGTCATGACGTCACTCCTTGGCAGTCGACATTGACTGGATTCGGGCGATCGCGGTTGGACCAATGCCCGGATGCGCGCGGAAATTGCCTGCCGCGCTCAGCCGAGATCCGTCTGTCCCCGCAATGGGATATCCGAAAGTAACCGCTGGGAGCGCTTACAGAGGCAGTCGGAGCGATGAGTTGGTGCTCACACAGTGAGCTGGACGACCCCGCAATGGAGCCGTCACATTCGTTGATCAGGAAGCTTGGCTGACCGTCGACATGTTGAAATCGGGCACCCGGACCGCCGGCATTGCAGCGCGGGTGAAGTAGTCGTTCCACTCCCGGGGCAAGGTGTGCACGGTCCGTCCGACTTCAGAGATTCGACCGAGCAGGTCGACCGGTGACTCGTTGAACCGGAAGTTGTTGACCTCGCCGACCACCTTCCCGTTCTCGATGAGGTACACCCCGTCGCGAGTCAGTCCGGTCAGCAACAGGGTCTGTGGATCGACCTCGCGGATGTACCAGAGACAGGTCACCAGCAGGCCACGCTCGGTCGAGGCGATCATGTCATCCAGGGCGGGGCGCGGGGCGTCGCGGTCTCCGGTGGCGGCCTCGAGGATCAGGTTGTCGATGAGTGGCACGGCTGAGCTACCGGTACGGGCGGCCCAGTTGCGGGTCCGAGCCAGGTTGGTCAGCACGCCGTCGGTGATCCAGGACGTGGCCGAGGTGGCTGCTCCGTTGTCGAACACCGACTGCAGGCTGCCCGAGGACGCGGTGGCGATCTCGAAGGGCGGGCATTGCAGTCCCGGTTCGGCCGGATCGGACCGCAGTGTGAGCGCAATCGGAGAGAGCCGCTCGCCGATCCGGGTGGCACCGTCGCCGGCTGAGAAAACATTCCGGCCCTCCTCGGCATCTCGGGCCGAACCGGTCCAGTAGGCGTAGATCATCAGATCGGCCACCGCGGTCGGTGGAAGCAGGGTTTCGTACCGTCCCGCTGGTAGCTCGATCCGGTTCTCCGCCCACTCCAGCCGCCTTGCCAGCTCGGCTGCCATGGCTGGGACGTCGACGTCGGCGAAATCCTTGGTCTGGACACCCGCCCAGGCCGAGCGGGTCAGGTCGGCCGACTTGCCGTTCAGCTCGACTCGACCCGTGTGCTGGTCGAAGCGTCGCCGCAGGCCGGTGGACGAACCGAGAAAGTAGGAGGTCACGACGTGCTCGGCGAAGCCGTACAGCAGGCGCTGGGCGGACTCCGCCTCCCGAAACGCCAGGCCGAGCGCCGGCGCGAACTCGGCGAACACCTCGATCGAGGTCCAGGCTGGTTCGGCGTCCCAGGCGTCGGCGTTCGGGTAGTTCTCGATCAGCGGGGCAGCATCCTCGGCGGGGGCAGCCGACAGCGCCGCGGCCTCGCTGGCGCTCACCAGTGCCGCAAGCTCGTCTGACGTGGTCACGGCGCGCGAGACGACGCCGACCTGAGCCGAATCCGTGGTGCCGTCCGGCGTACGGGTGATGGAGATGACGGTGATGGTCCGGGTGGCCATCTGACCGTTGGTGGTCAGGCTGTTGTTGGCCCAGCGCAGGTTCGCCTCGCTGCGCTCCGCGCCGATGACCACACAGCCGTCCAGGGTCGCCAGACGCAGCGCTTGGTCGACCAGATCCT
>JAVEET010000303.1 GCA_030840295.1 Pseudonocardiales bacterium | reverse complement strand
GAGCTGTCGATCTGGCACCGGCCTGTTCGTCGTAGTTGTGTTTCCACCAACTGTCGGCGGCAAGACGCCGATCAACGAAGTAGAGGAGAACCCCGATGGCAAAGTTCGTGTACCTGTATACCGGAGGCAAGCTGGCTGAGACGCCAGAAGCCCAGGAACAGGCCATGCAAGCGTGGGGCGCATGGTTCGGCACGCTCGGCGGAGCGGTCACCGACGTGGGCAACCCGTTCGGCACCTCGGCAACGGTCAAGCCGGACGGCGTTGCCGGCAGCGGCGCCTCGAACGCCGGCGGTTACTCGATCATCGAGGCCGGCTCGCTCGACGACGCCACGGGCAAGGTCGCCGGCTGCCCGATCTTGCAGACCGGTGGGACCGTGGAGGTCTATGAAGCCCTTGCCATGTAGCTGGTTGCCGCCAGTTCGTTGTGCAACTGGATGAGCTTGGCCGAGTGCAGCAGTATTGCGAGCAGCTAGCGTCGCGCGGGCGGCAGTCCAAAATGATCCACGCCCTCGTCGGTCCTGACGGTCCGCAGCCGTTCCTGCAGCACCAGCACGTCCAGGTGAGCGAGGGTCTCGGAGACCGCCAGCAGCTGGTTGAACGGATCCAGTTCGGCGAAATCACGTTCCCGGCGTGTCCAGCGCAGGATCTCGGCCACCTCGTAGGCGGTGGGGGCGCCGGCTCGCACAACGGCCAGGCTGGCCTCCAGCCGCGCCTCGTGGTGGGCGAGTAGTGCCGACACCCGTTTGTGCACGCTGTCGGTGACCATGCCGTGGGCGGGCAGCAGGCGGGCGTCCGGCAACGCCGCGACCAGACGCAACGATGCCAGATAATCCCGTAAGGGGAAGGGCACCAGGCTCGGTTGGAAGCCGATCGACGGCGTGATGTGCGGGAGAACATGGTCACCGGCGAACAGCAGATTCGCCGATTCATCGTGGAACACCACGTGACCGGCGGTGTGGCCGGGAGTGCTGATGACCCGCAGGGTCCGAGATCCGAGGTGAAGGCGAGCATCGGCCTCGAGCCATTCATCCGGCACCTGCCACTGCTCACTGTCGTTCGCCGGGACATTTCGCAACTGAGCCATCAGCCGACCCGCCCCGGCACGCCGGAGTGCTTCGAACTGTCGGGGCATTCGCTGCTCCGAGAACGCCGCCAGCAACTCGAAGAGATTCGCCCGCTCGCCGGACCCGAGCGCAACGTGGCAGCCGAACTGCTCGCGCAGCGACACCGCCTGGGTGTAGTGGTCACGGTGGACATGAGTGACCAGCACGCGTCGGATCTGCGACAGGCTCAAGCCGATCTCGCTGAAGCTCTTCTCCAGCTGACGCTGGCTCTCGGACAGCGCCCATCCCCCGTCGATGAGTACGACGTCTTCGCCCTCACAAATCGCATAGACGTTGACGGCGCGCAGGGCGTCAGAGGGCAGTGGCAACGGGATGCGGTAGATGCCGCCACCGAGATCTTCAACACCCGAGGCGTCCCACTCGGCGGGGCTGTCGGTCACGCGCTACCTACTGAGTCCCCGGGCGGCAACCCGCCACTCCGTCTGCGTCCCGTCCTCAATCATCACGGTCGCGACATCGTGCAGATTTACCACCGGACACACGTGATTTGGCACTACGACCAGTCGATCGCCGACCGCCGGCAATGTCTGCGAGGCCGCCACGACGCCGTGCTCCTCACTGACCCGCACCACATGCGCATCGGCGTCTGGAAGGTAGCCGTAGCTGGTGAGCTCGCCGAGCACCCGGGGCTCGGCGCCGATCGATTTGGAACCGGCGTCGAGCACGAACTCATGCCGAGCGCGGGACACCGAGACGACCGTCGCTGCCACCACAGCAGCGACCTCGGCCAGCGTCGCCGAGCCTGCACGCACCGAATTCATATCGTGAAACACATACAGTCCCGGACGAACCTCGGTGACTTCGTCATGTTCCAGCAACTGACGCCAGCTTGGCGTCGAGCCCATCGACACCATCGGTTCGGCTATCCCGACCCGTCGCAGACCGGCCACGGCGACCGCCATCTTTGCCACTGCTGCCGAGACCAGATCGTCAAGCAAGCCACCGACCTGCAACTGCGTGCCGACCTGGCCTTCGTGGGTGAGCACACCGGCGACGGCGAGACCAGGCAGGCCAGCCACGGCAGCTGCCAACTCGGCCGCCTGTTCAGGCGCAACGCCCAGGCGGCTCAGACCGGTGTCGATCTCGATCAGCACGTCAATACCGTTGTCAGGATCCAACGCACGCGAGATGCCTTCGGCAACGACGAACGAATCCAACGAGACGGTCACTCGGGTGCGCGCTGCCAGCGAGTTCAGCCGTGGCATCTTGGCTGCGCCGACAATGGGGTACGCGACGAGCAGGTCGGGCGTCCCGGAATCGAGCATCACCTCTGCCTCGCCCAGTTTGGCCACCTGTAGACCAGCCGCACCGTTGTCGAGTTGCCAGCGCGCGAGTTCGAGCATCTTATGCGTCTTGGTGTGCGGGCGCAGACGCTTTCCGGCGCGGGCCGTCGCCTCGGCGACCCTTCGCACGTTGGACAGGGTCCGTTGCCCGGACACCATCAGAGTCGGCGTGTCCGGAGCGGACTCCGCCGCCA
>JAVEET010000248.1 GCA_030840295.1 Pseudonocardiales bacterium | reverse complement strand
GGCCCCCGCTGCAAACGCCGCATCACACCTCCTCGATGGCCTCGCTGGTCGGTGGCGGATCGGGTTTGGCCAGGCCCGGAGCGGTGACCCTGGCGCATCGTGGCGTGCTGGTGCTCGATGAGGCTGCCGAATTTTCGAGCCGGGTTCTGGACTCGCTGCGCCAGCCCCTGGAAGCGGGCCGCATCGTGTTGCATCGCAGCGGAGGAGCGGTGGCCTATCCAGCGCGCTTTCAACTCGTCATGGCCACCAACCCGTGCCCGTGCGGCTCACCCAAGGACCGTGAGTGCGTCTGCCGCCCAGACGCGCGTCGCCGGTACGGCCAGCGGCTGTCGGGCCCGCTCACAGATCGGATCGATCTCAAGATCGAGGTCGACCCCGTTTCGCGGGCGGAACTCATGGACGATGCCAGCCCCCGGGAAGGCAGTGCCGCAGTCGCCGCGCGGGTCGGACAGGCCAGGGCCGCGGCAGAGCAGCGATGGTCCTCCTTCGGCTGGACCACCAACGGCGAGGTTCCGGGGACGGTCCTGCGTCGGCGACCATGGCGGCCCAGCCGGGTGGCCCTCGCGCCCCTCGATACCGAACTCGACCTGGGCGGCCTCAGCGCCCGGGGTTGTGACCGGGTGCTGAAGCTGGCCTGGACACTGGCTGACCTCGCCGGCCGGAGCAGTCCCTCGGTGACCGAGATCAAGGAGGCCCTGTGGCTGCGGACGGGGCGAGCCCTCGTGACGGCCGCATGAATACCGTCGATCCGGAGTCGATGCTGGCTGCGGCCTATCTGAGCCGCGTTGCTGAGCCGGCCTCGTTGCCGGTGTTTTTGCTGGTCCGCCAGCTCGGCTACCTCGCAGCGGCCGAGGCGATCCGGTCCGGTGATGTCACGACCGAGGTGCGCCAGGCCACCGAGGCTCGGCGTACCAATACCGATGCCGAGGCGGATCTGGAGGCAGCTGAGCGTAACGACATCCGGCTTGTCACGGCGCTGTCCGATGAATGGCCGCATTACGCCTTCGCCTCGATGCACGCGGTGGCCGATCGGCGGGTCGCGGAGTGGCTGGCCGGTGGCCGCAAGCGACCGGACCGTGGCGAGCTGATACCGCCGTTGGCCTTGTGGCTGAAGGGCAACGGCGATCTGTCGGGTGTGGGCGTGCGATCCGCTGCAGTCGTGGGATCCCGGGCAGCCACGGCGTACGGCGAACACGTCGCCGCCGATCTCGCGTATGGACTGGCGTCGCGAGACGTGACCGTGGTGTCCGGGGGAGCGCATGGCATCGACGCCGCGGCACACCGGGGCGCGCTGTCCGCCGGCGGTACCTCAGTACTCGTGTCGGCCGGCGGACTGGATCGGCCCTACCCGTCCGCCAATGAGCTGCTGTACTCCCGCACAGCAGAGTCGGGGGTACTGGTCAGCGAGCGCCCACCAGGTAGCGCTCCGCACCGGCAACGGTTTCTCAGCCGCAACCGCCTCATCGCCGCCCTCGGTTCGGCGACGCTGGTAGTCGAAGCCGCCCAGCGGTCCGGGGCGTTGAACAGTGCCCGCTACGCCCGCGACCTCGGGCGCCCGGTGCTGGCGGTACCGGGTCCGGTTACCTCAGCGATGTCCACCGGCTGCCATCAACTCATCCAGCGGGAGGAGAACCCTGCGGTGCTGGTCACCGGATTGTCCGACGTACTGCCTTACTGCGGCTCCTTGGGTGAGGGTCGGGAGCTGGCCTGCAAGCCGGCAGCCCTCAACGACTACGACGGTCTCGATGAGGCCGCGCGGGCCGTGCTGGACGGATTTCCCGCGCACTCCGCGGTAACCGAGTCCGATCTGGCGCGGCTCAGTGGCCGCCCCGTGCAGGAGGTACTGGTCTCACTGCCGACGCTTCGGCAACTCGGCCTCATCAGCGTGTCTCGTGAGGGATATCGCCGGTCACTCTCGTGAGGGATCGCCGGTCCACGCGCGTGGCGAGTTGACCGCGTCACCGCACCGGCGTTATGTCAACGGCTGTGCGTCCCGAAGCCGGATCCCAACCGCCCCATGGGCGGTCGACTGGTGGCGTGCGGCGACGATCGGGTCCGCAGCGGCCAGACCTCCGGCGACTTCGTGCCGAGCTACCGGAGCAGCTCGGTGATGCGCTGACCGGTTTCGAGCGATTCCTGACCCTGGAACGAAACCGTTCCGCCAACACCGTCGCCGCATACCTGGGCGACCTCAGCCTGCTGCTGACGCACCTGGCCGAGCGCGGCGAGCGGGACATCTCGGGGTTGACGCTGCGGACGCTGCGATCATGGCTGGCCGGTTTGCACGACGAGGGAGCGGCGCGGACGACTCTGGCGCGCCGGGCCGCCGCCGGGCGCACGTTCACGGCGTGGGCCTACAAGCAGGGCCTGCTGGAAGCCGACGTGGGCGAGCTGCTGGTGAGCCCACGCCCGCACCGGTCAATACCGGGCGTGCTTTCGGCTGACGAAGCGGCGCACGTGATCGAGGAACTCGACGGCACCGAACCTGACCAACTACGGGATCGGCTTGTCCTGGAGCTGCTCTACGGCACTGGTATCCGGGTGGCTGAGCTGGTCGGCCTCGACATCGACGATGTGGATCGCTCACGGCGGGTGGTCAGAGTGCTCGGCAAGGGCAACAAGCAGCGCACCGTCCCGTTCGGCGCGCCGGCTGACACCGCCGTCCACCGGTGGTTGGCGTCCGGTCGCCCATTCTGGTGCACTGACCAGTCGGGCGCCGCCCTGCTGCTCGGGCGCCGCGGGCGGCGGCTGGACCAGCGCTCCGCGCGGGACATCGTCAACCGATCCACAGCCGGGACGCTGGGTGGCAACGGCATGTCGCCCCACGGTCTTCGGCATTCGGCCGCGACGCATCTCCTCGACGGCGGAGCGGACCTTCGCGCGGTCCAGGAATTGCTCGGCCACGCGAGCCTGGCCACCACGCAGATCTACACCCATGTCTCGGTCGAACGACTGCGGAGCAGTTTCAATCAGGCGCATCCGCGCGCTTAGTCCGGCGGGAAATGCTGGCCGCCGGCCCAGGGCAGCAGGCGAACCAATCCGAGTGGTCGTAACAGCGCCATCGGATCCAGGTACGTCTCCTTGCGTCGCGCGCCCCAGTGCAGACAGGATGCTGGCGCGCAGCTGGGATGCCTGCCGTGCACCGCGCCGAGGAGCTGACCGACGACCAGAGGCTGCCCGGACCGGACTGCTGACGTCACTGGCTCGTACTCGGTACTGATGCCGTCCGGGTGCAGCACGACCACCACTCCGCGCCCTGCCACCGCGCCTGTGAAGACGACGGTCCCGGTGGCCGCCGACCGCACCGGTGCGCTCTGGGCCGCAGCCAGGTCCACGCCTCGGTGCCCGGCGGCGTAGCGGTCAACGGGCGCGTGGAATCCGGTGAGCACGCGCAGCTCGGCTTCGAGCGGAGCACGGTAAACCGGACGGCCCGGCGAGACTCCGGACTCGGAGGCACGGCGATCCGAGGCGAGACCGCGGGAGTCTCCCGCGACGGGCGTGGAGATCGCGGCAAGGGCGATGACGACCATCGTCACCGCCCGAGGGGAAGTAGCGGAGCGGACGCACCAGGCAGGAACCATGCTGCAACCGTGCAACAGGTTCCTCCCCCCGCGGGCCGAGCTGGCGAAGTTGTGGACAGTCATGATCTCGTCCACAGGCCGGCCCTCGGTCTAAGGCGGCCCGTCGAATGCGGCCGTCTAAGGTATGCCCGCGTCGCCAGCACTAGGGAATTGTTCCGATGTGGCGGCCCCCCTCAGACGCGCATTGTCGTAACTGTTCAAGCCGCAATCCAGCTGCCGGACAGATCCGAGGAGCCGCACCATGTACCCCTATCCGACGCCAGGCAACAGCAGCGCCGAAATCAAATACCGTCAGGACCGAATTCGAGATGCGTTCCGGGCCGGAACGAGCCGCGGCACAGCAAGCCGCCGCCACCACCACCTGCCGCGCCGCAAGTCTCGGCAGGACGTGTGACTTGGCAACCCCGGCGATCTGGACTCCAGGTGCTCGACCGCCCGGTTGCCGCACCTGAGTCCGGTAGATCGTGCCGACTGTCGTAACCAAGCGGCAAGATGACGATGTGCCCATCGTCGCCCGCCCACTCGTCGGTCGAAGCGCTGAACTGACGCAGCTGCTCGCCGCCCTCGCTGACGCCGTCGAGGGGCAGCCGGCCGCGGTCCTCGTGTCGGGTGACGCGGGCGTGGGAAAGACCAGATTGCTGGCCGAGATGGTGGCGGCCGCTGATCGGCGACAGCTGATCACGCTGATCGGCCATTGCCTGGACTTCGGTGACGCCGCCCTGGCCTATCTACCCTTCACCGAATGCTTCGGCCGGCTGGCCCGTCAACATCCCGACCTCATCCGGTCCGTCCAGGACGAATTCCCCCTCATCGCACGATTGCTACCGCAGTCGCGCCTGATGGGCGCACCGACCCCGGTCGAGGTGACCCGCGTCGATCGCGGTGAGCTGTTCGGAGCGGTACTCGGCGCGCTCGCCCTCATCGGACAGGCTGCGCCGACCATGTTGCTCATCGAAGACG
Organism: Pseudonocardiales bacterium; assembly: GCA_030840295.1. Taxonomy (GTDB): domain Bacteria; phylum Actinomycetota; class Actinomycetes; order Mycobacteriales; family Jatrophihabitantaceae; genus Jatrophihabitans_A. The sequence continues at coordinate 17,823 of JAVEET010000248.1, read as the reverse complement.
CGCACTGGGCCGATCAGTCCACCCGTGACCTGGTCGCATTCCTGCTCGCCCGACTGGACGGTGAACGGGTCGCGATGGTGGTGTCCTATCGAAGCGATGACCTGCACCGGCGGCACCCGCTGCGGGCCGCGGTGGCCGAGTGGTCACGGCTGCCCGCCGTCCGACGCCTGCACCTGAACCCGCTCGCCGAGCCGGACGTGCGGACCCTGATCTCCTCGACCGCGCCTGACCTGGCCGAACTGCAGGTACGACGCATCGTCGAGCGGGCCGACGGGAACGCCTTCTTCATCGAAGAACTGGTGGCGGCCGCCGAGGACTCAGCGAGCCTGGCCGGCGGAGCGGGCCATCCGGGGCAAGGCGAGCCCGCAGTGCCACCGGCGCTGGCCGATCTGCTGCTGGTTCGGCTGGACCGACTTTCCGAGGACGCTCGGGCGGTCGTTCGACTGGCGGCAGTGGCCGGACGCCGGGTGTCGCACGAGGTGCTCGACGTCGTCGCGGGCGTGGCCCATACCGAGCTGGATGCTGCCTTGCGGGAGGCGGTGGAGGCCCACATTCTCGAACCGAGCGGTGCCAATCGGTACGGTTTCCGGCACGCGCTACTCGGTGAGGCGGTCTATGACGATCTGCTTCCGGGGGAGCGCGTTCGACTGCACGCCGCCTATGCCACCGCGCTGGCCAAGGAATCGATCGCCGGAACAGCCGCCGAACTCGCGCGGCACGCCCGGGAATCCCACGATCTGGACACTGCCTTCGCGGCCAGCGTTCGGGCTGGGGATGAGGCCCTGGCGGTGGCTGCTCCGCAGGAGGGTATGCGCCACTACGAGGCCGCCCTCGCCCTGATACCCCGCATCGCGGACCAGGCCGGTGTGGATGCAATCGGTCTGCTGTTGGCCGCAGCGGATGCGGCCTCCGCGGCCGGACATATGACCCGCGCGCTCGCTTTCGCTCGGGACTCGCGCAACCTGCTGACCTCGGCTACCGCAGCGGAGGTGCGAGCTCGGGTGCTGTATTCGATCGGCACACACGCTGCGCTGGTAGAGGGAGAACTGGAAGCCGTCGCCTCGACCACCGAGGCCCTGAACCTGGTACCGGCCGAGCCGCCCACCGAATTGCGGACCAAGTTGACGACGCTGCATGCGCGGGCGTTGTCGCAATTGGGCCGGGCGGAAGAGGCGGACACCTGGGCACGCGAAACTATCGCCTCGGCCGAGCGTCTGCGTCGGCCAGAGCTGGCCACGGACGCGTGGACGACACTGGCCGTACACGAGGAGCAGGCTCGCAAGCCTGACGAGGCGGCCGCCAAGTTGGCAGAGATCGCCGCGGATGCCCGCGAACGCGGCCAGATCGGCGACGAACTCCGTACCCTGTTTCAGCTCGGCCTGCTCCGCTTCAGCCAAGGTGAGCTGGCCGCCGCGGCGTCGGCTTACGGGCGTTGCGTCGAGCGCGCCAAAGAATCCGGCCGTTCCTGGGCCGCCTACGGCCTCGACGCCCGCACCCATCTCGCGCTCGTGCACTTCGCCCGCGGCGACTGGGATGCCAGCCTTCAGCTCACCGATCTGGCCGGTGAGCACCCCACTCGCTTCGCCGAGGCAAAGCTCACCGCCGCCGCGTTCCCGGCGCGGGCCGCGCGGGGCGACACCAGCGCGCTCGACCAGCTGCCGCGGCTGCGCGAGCGATGGCGCTGGGACGGTCTGACCGCGGTGTGGGCACTCACCCAGGCGGTCGAGATGTTCACCCAGCTGGGTGAGACCGATCGCGCGCTCGCGGCCCACGACGAGCTCGTCGAGCTGATCGTCGACGTCTGGCGTCAGCCCTGGTTCATGGCCCGGGTCCGGCTGTCGGCTGTCACGATCGCGGCTCTGTCGGCGAGTGTCACCAGTCTGCCGGCGGCCGGCCGGAAGGCAGCTGTGAACCGCGCGATCCGTCTGCATGCCGACGGCCATAAGACGCTGGACCCGACAGCGTCTCGAAGCCGGTCGGTGGGCCCGGAAGGTCGAGCCTGGCTGTGCAGGTTGGACGCCGAATACGCGCGGCTACGTTGGCTCGCCGATATCGACCCCCCGGAGATCGAGGAACACTTGCGTCTCTGGCGGATGACGGTAGAGGCATTCGCGGGGGAACCGTACGAGCGAGTGCGTTCGCTGGCTCGGCTGGCCGCGGTGCTCAAGGCTTGCGGGCGCAGCGCTGAGGCCGCGACAGCGGTGGCGGAGGCCTCGGAGTGGGCGCGGCGGCTGCAAGCCAGCCCGCTGCTGAACGAGCTGAGGTCGTTGGGCCCGGTGGACGAGCCGGCTAAGAGGGTGTCCGGTGCGGGAGGCCCGCTGGCATCCCTGACCAGCCGCGAGAACGACGTCCTGGCCCTCTTGGTCGAAGGCGGAACCAACAGGCAGATCGCGCGGCAGCTCTACATCAGCGACAAGACCGTCAGCGTCCATGTGTCCAACATCTTGGCCAAGCTCGGAGTCGGCAGCCGGACTGAAGCGGCTGCCGTGGCGCGGCGGGCCGCTGCGACCGCCGGGACCCCGACCGCCGGGACCCCGACCGCCGGGACGCCGACCGCCGGGACGCCGACCGCCGGGACGCCAAGCGCCGGGACGCCAAGCGCCGGGACGCCAAGCGCCGGGACCCCAACCGCCGGAACCCCAACCGTCCGATCGACCTGATTTCGGTCCTGCCAACGGCGGGGCTACACTTGAGCAGCACCTTGCGGAAGCAGGGTGACTTCGCGTGCCCTTCTCCCGGTTCGTTTGGTGAGGCAGGCGGCCACCTCGGTCCGGCTCAGGCAGCCGGTGACTGGTCGTGCACAGGGCACCAGGGCGATCGGCCAACCGGCATGATCGCGACAACCGAACCGCGGACGGTGCCCCGCCAGGGCGCACCAATCGCACGAACGCAAGGAGGACGCGCCCGATGGCCGTCGTCACCATGAAGAATCTGCTCGATTCCGGCGTGCATTTCGGTCACCAGACCCGCCGCTGGAACCCCAAGATGAAGCGCTTCATCTTCACCGAGCGCAACGGCATCTACATCATCGACCTGCAGCAGACGCTGACCTACATCGATCGGGCTTACGAGTTCGTGAAAGAAACGGTCGCGCACGGCGGCAGCGTCATGTTCATCGGTACCAAGAAGCAGGCGCAGGAGGCCATCGCCGAGCAGGCGACCCGGGTCGGGATGCCCTACGTCAACCAGCGCTGGCTCGGTGGCATGCTCACCAACTTCTCGACCGTCTACAAGCGGCTGCAGCGACTCAAGGAATTGGAAGCACTCGAGGCCGCCGGCTGGGAGGGAACTGCCACCAAGAAGGAGCAGCTCATCCTGACCCGCGAGAAGATCAAGCTCGAGCGCACCCTCGGTGGTATCCGCGAGATGTCCAAGACTCCCAGTGCGGTGTGGATCGTTGACACCAAGAAGGAGCACATCGCAGTCGGCGAGGCTCACAAGCTCGGTATCCCGGTTATCGCGATCCTGGACACCAACTGTGACCCCGACGAGGTCGACTACAAGATCCCGGGCAATGACGACGCCATCCGCAGCGCCGGACTGCTCACCCGCGTCATCGCCGACGCGGTGGCCGAGGGTCTGATGGCCCGCGCTGGTGCCGCCGCCAACGCCGGTCGGGACGAGAAGCCGGAACCGGGTCAGCTCGGTACCGACGAGCCGCTCGCCGACTGGGAGAAGGAACTGCTCAAGCCGACCGAAATCGGCGAGGCGGCCCCGGCTGCCGACGCCGCCCCGGCTGCCGAGGTGGCCCCGGCTGCAGAGGTCGCCGAAGCAGCCGAACTCGAGCCGGTGCCCTCTGCCGAGACCGAGGCTCCGAAGGCCGACGCCTAGCAGACGCTCGAAGCGGTCACACCTTTTAGGTACCGATGGGGCGCGCCGGTGTCAGATCTCTCGATCGACACTTGGGCGCCCCTCGGCATGCGGGCAGCCGAAGAGACGACTGGCCCGAAACTTCATACAGATGGGATAGAACAATGGCGATTACCGCCGCTGACGTGAAGAAGCTTCGCGACGCCACTGGCGCCGGAATGATGGATGCCAAGAAGGCCCTCGAAGCCGCGGACGGCGACTTCGACAAGGCCGTCGAAGAATTGCGCATCAAGGGTGCCGGCAAGGCCGCCAAGCGCGGTGCCGAGCGGGCCACCAGCAACGGACTCGTTGCCGCGGCCGAGAACGCGATGATCGAGCTCGCGTGTGAGACCGACTTCGTGGCCAAGAACGAGCAGTTCCAGAGCCTGGCCGGCGATATTCTCGCCCATTTCGTCAAGTCTGACGCGACTGACGTCCCGTCCCTGCTGGCCGAGACCCTGGCTGACGGCAAGACGGTGGAAGAGAACATCACCGGCCTGAACGCGCTGATCGGCGAGAAGCTGGAACTGCGTAACGCGGTCAAGCTCGATGGCAAGGTCGCGACCTACCTGCACAAGAAGTCTGCCGACCTGCCGCCCCAGGTAGGTGTGCTGGTGTCCTTCACCGGCGACGACATCAACGCCGCCCGTGGTGCCGCGATGCAGGTGGCCGCGCTCAAGGCCCAGTACCTGACTCGCGATGATGTGCCGGCCGAGGTCCTCGAGACCGAGAAGCGGGTGGCCGAGGCGACCGCACGTGAAGAGGGCAAGCCCGAGGCTGCGATCAGCCGCATTGTCGAAGGACGGGTCTCTGGCTTCTACAAGGGCGAGGGCGGAGTGCTGATCGAACAGCCGGCCGTGCAGGACAGCAAGAAGACCGTGAAGGTGCTGCTGGACGAGGCCGGGGTGACCATCACCGCGTTCGCCCGGTTCGACGTAGGCGCCTGAGCTGATCCGGCCCTGATCCGCCGTTCCGCGGATCGATAGGGCAGGATCGTTATTGACGCACATCGACGAAGAGGGGCCACCATGACCGAATCTCCTTCCGGGGTCGGCCAGGTGGCCCCGTCTTCGTCCGGGCCGGGATTCGACGAACCGGTGTCGGCTCGTTCCGGCCCCCCGGTGGCCGATCTGCTGACCGACCAGACCGCGGCCGAATCCCTGCCGAACCGGTACCGCCGGGTCATGTTGAAGCTGTCCGGTGAGGTCTTCGGTGGCGGCGAGGTCGGCGTCGACCCGGATGTGGTCGCGTCCATCGCGCGGCAGATCTCCGAGGTGAACCGCACCGGCACCCAGGTGGCGGTGGTGGTCGGCGGCGGCAATTTCTTCCGCGGCGCCGAGTTGAGCCAGCGGGGTATGGACCGGGACCGCGCCGACTACATGGGCATGCTGGGCACCGTGATGAATTGCTTGGCGTTGCAGGACTTCCTGGAAAAGGCCGGCGTGCCGACCCGGGTCCAGACGGCGATCGCGATGGGCCAGGTCGCCGAACCCTACATTCCGAGAAGGGCCGAGCGGCACCTGGAGAAGGGCCGCGTGGTGATCTTCGGAGCCGGAGCCGGCATGCCCTATTTCTCTACGGACACAGCCGCCGCCCAGCGCGCACTGGAGATCGGTTGCCAGGTGCTGCTCATGGGCAAGAGCGGCGTGGACGGCGTATACGACGCCGACCCGAAGACCAATCCCGGTGCGGTCAAGTTCGACAGCATCAGCTACGACGAAGTCTTGCAGCGTGGACTCAACGTCGCCGACGCGACGGCGTTCAGCCTGTGTCGCGACAACGCGATGCCGATCGTGGTGTTTGATCTTGCGGACGGCAACATTGCGAAGGTGGTCCGTGGTGACAAGATCGGCACCGTGGTGTCGGCGGCGACCTGACGCCAGGTGACCAAGACGCTCCGACGATGTCGCGCAGCATCGAGATGTTCCACCCACGACCGGCAAGGAGATTTACGTGATCGACGAGACCCTCTTCGAGGCGGAGGAAAAGATGGAGAAGGCCGTCTCGGTGCTCCACAACGACCTCGGCGGTCTGCGCACCGGTCGCGCCTCGGCCAGTGCATTCAACCGGATCGCCATCGACTACTACGGGGCGATGACCCCGCTCCCGCAGTTGGCTTCGGTCAGCATCCCCGAGGCTCGCATGGCGGTGATCAAGCCGTACGACGCAGCTCAGTTGGGTCCGCTGGAACGAGCAATCAGGGACAGCGACCTGGGCGTCAACCCGACCAACGACGGCAACATCATCCGGGTGCTCTTCCCGCAGCTCACCGAAGAACGGCGTCGTGAATTCGTCAAGGTTGCCAAGAGCCGCGGCGAGGACGCGAAGGTCTCGATCCGGTCGGTGCGCCGGCACGCCAACGAGACCTTCAACCGGTTGACCAAGGACGGTGAGGTCGGCGAGGACGAGGCCCGCCGCGCGGAGGCCGAGCTGCAGAAGCTCACCGACAAGTACGTCGCGCAGGCGGACGAATCCGTCCGGGTCAAAGAAGCGGAGCTGCTCGAAGTCTGATGGCCCGTCGCGATTCCGACGCTCCGGAGGACGGTGAATCCTCAGGGCGACACGGCGGCACCACCGGTGGGCTGTCCGCAGCCGAGCTGATCGCCCGCGCTCGGGCTGACTCCTCGGGCGCACCGGCCCGGCCGGGTCGTGCTGCCCGGCGGGCGACCGAACAGGCCGAGGCCGTCGCGGAGCGGGTCGAAGCGGTCGTCGACGAACCGACGGTCCGACGCCATCTGGCCGTTGTGGACGCGCCGGTGCCGATGTCGGCGGTGGCGCCCGCCGGCGTCAGCAAATCCCGGGCCGGGCGGAATCTGCCAGCGGCCATCGGGGTCGGTTTGGGGCTGGGTGCCCTCATCCTGCTGACGGTTTTCCTCTACCGGCCGAGCTTCGTGATCCTGCTGAGCGTGGCCGCGGCGGTGGGCGTGTATGAAATGGTGACCGCGATCTCCACCGTCGAGGCCCGTCCGCCTCTGGTGCCGCTGCTCGCCGGCGGTGTCGCGATGGACGCCGCAGCATGGTTCCGCGGGCCTGACGGTCTCGTCGGCGCGCTGCTGCTCACCACCCTGGGCCTGATCGCTTGGCGCCTGGCTGATGGCGCCTCCGGGTACCTGCCGGATGTCGCATCTGCCACCTTGGTGGCCCTGTACGTGCCGTTCCTCGCCGGCTTCGCCGCGCTGCTGGCCCACCCCGACGACGGGGCCGCGCGGATCGTGATCTTCGTTCTCGCGGTGGTCGGTTCTGATACCGGGGGATATATCGCGGGGGTCCTGATCGGCCGGCATCCGATGGCGCCGATGGTATCGCCGAAGAAGTCCTGGGAGGGCTTCGGCGGTTCGATCCTGCTCAGCTCGGCGTGCGGCATGCTGATGATGGTGTTTTGTTTCCATCATGAATGGTGGAAGGGCGCGATTTTCGGCGTCGCGATCGCGGTCACGGCAACCCTGGGGGATCTGGGCGAGTCGATGGTCAAGCGCGATCTGGGATTGAAAGACATGGGCAAACTCCTGCCCGGCCACGGCGGCATCATGGACCGGCTCGATTCGCTGTTGCCGTGCGCCCCGGTCGCGTATCTGTTACTGGCTGCGTTCCTGCGGTAGCCGGCCGGCCTATCGCACGCGGACCAGGGGAGGCCGCGGCCATGGGACAATGGAATGGTTATGACTTCCCTTCCGCTTGTTTTCGATCCTCCACGCCGCGGCTTGCCGCCTCGCCATCTGGCCGACCTCTCCCAGTCCGAACGACGGGATGCCGTGGCCGAACTCGGCGAGAAGCCGTTTCGGGCCGATCAGCTGTCCAGGCACTACTTCGGCCGGCTGGAGAACAACCCGGACGCGATGACCGATCTGCCGACCGGGGTGCGCGACAAGCTCGGACAGGCCTTGTTCCCGCCGCTGCTGACCGAGGTGCGGCATGTCGAGACCGACAGCGGAACCACCCGCAAGACCTTGTGGAAGCTGCACGACGGCACCCTCGTCGAGAGCGTCCTGATGCGGTACAAGGATCGGCTCACCGTGTGTGTGTCGAGCCAGGCTGGGTGCGGTATGGCCTGCCCGTTCTGTGCCACCGGTCAGGGCGGTCTCACCCGGAACCTGTCCACCGCCGAGATCGTCGAGCAGGTCGCCGCGGCGGCTCGGGTGGCAGCCGCCGGCGAACTCTCCGGCGGAGTCGTCCGGCTGTCCAATGTCGTCTTCATGGGAATGGGGGAGCCGCTGGCCAACTACAAGCGGGTGGCCGCAGCCCTGCACCGGATGGTCGAGCCCGCGCCGGCAGGATTGGGCTTGTCCCAGCGGCACATCACCATGTCGACAGTCGGCCTGGTGCCGGCGATCCACCGGCTCGCCGACGAAGGACTCAACGTAACGCTGGCGGTCTCGTTGCATGCTCCCGACGACGAGCTACGGGACACCCTCGTCCCGGTGAACACCCGTTGGAACGTTCGCGAGGTTCTCGAGGCCGCTGACGAGTACGCCGCGCGGACCGGGCGCCGTTACTCGATCGAGTACGCGATGATCCGCAACATCAACGACCAGGGCTGGCGGGCCGACCTGCTCGGAGAGCTGCTGTCCGGGCGGCTGGCACACGTGAACCTGATTCCACTCAACCCGACCCCTGGTTCGAAATGGGACGCCTCTCCCAAGCCGGTGGAAGAGGAATTCGTCCGGCGGGTGGCCGCCTACGGGGTCTCGATCACAGTTCGGGACACCCGTGGGCGGGAGATCGACGGAGCCTGCGGACAGCTAGCAGCCAAGGGCTGACCTATCTCGACACGATGCCGCAACCGGTCAGCTCAGGGTGAGAGCCGTGTCGTCTATGAAGAACGAAGTGGCCACTGAGCTGTCCTCGGTTCCGGTCCACTTGAGGGTGGCCGTGGAGCCGGCGTACGAGCTCAGATTGACGGTGCGCTGCAGGTAGCCGGTGCCCTTGTTCACGTTGGAGTAGGACTGCACGGCGGTCCCATTCGCGGTGAGCACGAGCTTGTCGTACGCGGTCGTCGTCGCTTCACTCGAGCTGATGTAGAGGTAATACGTCAGGGTCGCCGTGCAGCCGGCCGGAATCGACACCGACTGGGACAGCGAGTCGGTATGGGTGCTGCCGTACCCGTCCAGCCAGGCATATCCAGTCCCGGCATGGGAGTGCGCGCCGTCGGCGTTGATCACGCCACTGGTCTGCGTCCAACTGGCCGAGGCCGACTCGAAGCCCGGATTGAGCAGCTTCTGCCCGCTGCACCCGGTCCCGCCGCCGGAACTGCTGATGGTCCAACTGAAGGTGGTGCTGCCGGTGGCGTTCAGTGAATCCTTCGCGGTCCCCGTGACCGAGTAGGTCCCGGCTGTCGTCGGCGTGCCGGAGATCAGTCCGCCGCTGCTGATGGAAAGCCCGGACGGCAGGCCCGTCGCGGTCCAGGTGTACGGCGCGGTCCCGCCACTTGCCGACAGTTGCAGACTGACCGCGGTGCCCACCGTTGAGGTCTTGGATCCGGGATTGGCCACCGACACCGGGGTCGGACCACCGCCGACAACGGCCTTGAAGGCCGTGACTCCGCTCGGGGTACCGAGTCCGGTGGGACCGTCCCAACCACTTCCGGCGGTGCACAGTGGCGCGCCGCAGGTACCGTTGCTGCCGCTGGTGATGTCGTTGAGGTTTGCGATGTGGGCGTAGGGGTAACTGTTCGGAACGTCGCTTGCTCCGGGAGTACCGGCGAGGGCGTAAATCGATGCGATTATCGGAGCGGCGGCACTCGTACCGCCGTACACCGCCCAGCCGGAGCCGCCGTAGGTCTGGTACACCGCGACGCCGGTCGCAGGATCTGCCACGGCGGAAACGTCGGACTCGGCACGGTTGGCGCAGCCAGTGGAAATGCCGTTCTGGAAAGCGGGTTTGGCCACGTGCTTCGAGCACCCGGACCCGGCGCCTTCGGTGTAGCTGGTCGTGTTCCAGACCTTCTCCGACCACCCGCGACTGTTGCTGGCGCTGGTCAGGGAAGTGCCGCCGACGGCGGTCACATACTTCGAGGTTGCGGGATAGGAACCCCCGTCGTAGTCATTGTCGCCCGAGCTGGCGGTGATGGCGACCCCTGGGTGGTTGAAATAGCTGGTGTCGGAGGTGTTCTCCGAGCCGTCCTCTGCTCCGCCGTAGGAGTTTGAGACGTATTTGGCCCCCATCGTCACCGCGCGGTTGACGGCAGTGCCGAGGTTGGCCATGGTGGGCGTGGTCGCCTCGACGAGCAGGATCTTGCAGTTGGGACAAACGGCGGAGACCATATCCAGATCCAGGGAGATCTCGCCCGCCCATCCGGCGTCGGCCTTAGGCAGGGCGGTCGTCGACCCGGTCTGGCTGACCTTTTTGAAACAGCCGTTTGCCGTTGTGCAGGCGGGCAGTCCGTACTGCGTGCGGTAAGCCGCGAGGTCCGACTCAGCGCTCGGATCGTCGTAGGCGTCCACGATCGCCACGGTCTGTCCGCTGCCCGCGGTTGCCGACGGCAGCGCGTACGCCGACTGCAGGCTGCTCGGTCCATAGCCGCTGGGAGTGGCGTTCGGTGTCACCGCGTTCGGAGCGATGTTGGCGGGTTCCACCGCGTCGGTCTGCTTGATGGCCATGCAGGCGGCGTGCCCGCGTGCAGGCTTGGCGCACAACCGCGCGGTCTTGTGATGGGCCGACGTGGTGGCGGGGGAACCGGACGGAGCCGTCGGTGACGCGCCTGCGGAGCCGCTCGATACCGCTGAGGCGAAGCTGATGGCGGCGAGGGTTGCCACGCCGATAGCCAAGCCGCACTTGCGGCGAGACCTGATGGATAGCGTCATTTGCTGACCCCTTCGAGGGTGGACGTCCCGCCGAGCTGGATACTGTCCGTGATGCTGGCACTACTTTGCGTAGTACCGGTGGCGCGCACGTTAGCCAGACGTGGGATCCCCGTCAATAGGTAGAAAAGTGCTACTGATGCATGAACTCAATATTTTGCCCATTTGGTATGAGGGGCTGAATGGGGGCGATTGCGGGCGGCACTGGAGCGAAACGGCGCGTTGGTGCCAGCACCAGATTCGGGGCCAGGGCCCGTGCGAGGGCACATGCGAGGCTCGTGCGACGGCCCACGCAAGGGCCTGCGAGGGCCCTGCGAGCGCCCTGCGAGGGCCCCTGCGCGTCAATCGCCGAGCAGCGCGCGTACCGACGCCGGCAGGTCGGCGTCCGATCGCAGGTCGGGAGCCGGATCGGCGCGCTCGTACCGCGCGGTCCGCGGCAGGACGCCGGCCCAGGTGCTGGACTGAACGTCTTCGGGTGGATCGTCGGGCCATCCGTCTGACAGCTTGTACGTCCACTCGGCGACGGTCATCCGCACCACCAGGGTGGCCGCCAGTTCCTTGCTGTGCGGGCGGCGGACTTCACCAACCCGGTTCGGGATCAAGGCGTCGGTGAGCAGATCCAGCGCTTGCTCCTGCTCAGAAGGGGCGACCTCGGCGCAGCTGCCGAACAGTACGGCGCTGCGGTAATGCATGGAGGATTCGAAAGCGGATCTGGCGACGACGAGGCCGTCCAGCGCTGTCACCGCGAGCGATACCGCAGTACCGCCGGCGATCAGCCGCAGCCACCGTGAGCCGGTCGAGCCGTGGAGCAGGATCGAGCCCCGGTCATAGGCGATGGCGATGGGCAGGACGACTGGCTGAGAGTTCTCGACGAAGGCGACGTGGGCTACCGGCACGTCCGAGATAAGCCTTTGCAACGCTGCTGAATCCAGGCCGGGAAACTTTTGGGCCATCCTGGATGGTGTTGTTCGGCTCATCGGGGCATCATAGGGTGTTCGCCAGGCGTGGTTGCCGATGTCAAGGCCTGGCGTCCCTAGGGTGCCGGATGATCAGCACAGCCTGGACGTCCAGGTCACCGACGGCGGAATACTCGTGCTGTCCAGAAGAATCCCAGTGTCCGTGCTGACCCGTTTCGATCTCGATAACGGCATCGACCGGCCCGACCCGCGCAGTGCCGGCCGTGACTATGAGGTGTTCGACGACCCCGGGACCGTGGCCCGGCGAGACCTGCCGTCGCCCGCGTCGGATGACCAGCCGGTAGACCTCGGTCGTGACTCCGCCCTTGGTGACTGAAGAGTCGGTGACTGCAGCGTCGGTGGCTGAAGCGTCGTCGAACACTTCGACCAATGAGGCAGTGACGGCCGTTCCCGATACTTGCCTGGTCGGCCGAGCCGGCTGGCCCGGTTCCACCAGCAGATCGGCCAAGGGCACCTGGAGTTGAGCCGCGAGCGCATAGAGCGTCTCCAGGGTCGGGTTCCGGCGTCCGGCCTCGATCTCGGAGAGGGTGGCCTTGCCCAGTTCCGCCTTGAGCGCTAGGCCGGAAAGCGACCAACCGCGTTCGATCCGGAGCGAGCGAATCCGGTGGCCTACGACGTGCGATAGCTGCTGAGCCGAGCCCGAGGCCTGTGCCTCCGGCTTGCCAACGGAATCCGCCATACCGGTATCGTTCCACATATGGAACGCTTGCAGCCAGTTCTCGCGGGCATCGTCACGGCGCTCGTCGGATTCACCAGTTCATTCACGGTGGTGCTGGCCGGTCTCCGCGCGGTGGGAGCGAGCGAGGCCCAAGCAGCATCGGGCCTGCTCACGGTCAGTGCCATCATGGGCGGCCTGGCGATCTGGGCCGGATTTCGCCACCGGATACCGATCAGCATCGCCTGGTCCACCCCGGGCGCAGCGCTGCTGGTCGCCACCGGTGCCCCGCATGGGGGGTTCTCCACTGCCGTGACGGCCTTCTTGGTATGCGGTGCCCTGATCGTCGTCACCGGGTTGTTCACCTCGCTCCGGAGATTGGTCCTCGCCATCCCCAGACCGATCGCCAATGCGCTGTTGGCCGGGGTGCTGCTCGAGTTGTGTGTTGTGCCGGTGACGACGCTGCACCACCAACCCGGATTGGCCGTGCCGATCATCCTGACCTGGCTGGTGCTCTTCCGGTTCGCCAGGCGCTGGGCGGTGCCGGCGGCCATGCTGGTCGCGCTGGTCGAGATCATCGGCCGGGCCGGCCGGTCACAACTTGCCGGGCACACGCTGGCGCCGACGCTGGTGGCGACCGCACCGGGTTTCTCGGTATCGGCGGTGACGCTGGGCTTGTCCCTCTTCGTGGTCACGATGGCCTCCCAGAACGTGCCGGGCATCGCGGTCCTCGAGGGATTCGGGTACGAGGTCCCCGTGCGTCCCACCTTGATCGGGACCGGGGTCGGCACCGTGGCCGGTGCGGCCCTGGGTGGACATGTGGTAAACCTGGCGGCGATCAGCGCTGCGTTGTGCGCCGGACCGGATGCCCATCCCGATCGCAATCGCCGGTGGATCGCGTCGTCTGTCGCCGGTTTCTGTTACATCGTCTTCGGCTTCGCCGCGGCCGGCCTGTCCGCATTGGTCGCGGTGGCACCGGCGGGATTGGTCGAGACGGTCGCCGGGCTGGCGTTGTTGGGTACCTTGGGCTCCGCGTTGGCCGCGGCCACCAGCGAGTCCGACGCCCTGCTCACGGGCAGCTATCGCGACGCCGCCGTCCTGACTTTCCTCGTGACCGTCTCAGGTATCAGCCTGGCCGCTATCGGCTCGGCCTTCTGGGGTCTGATCGCGGGATTGCTGATGGTTGCGGCGATGCAATGGCCCGGTGGTCGGATGCGCCGTGATCGGATGCGCCGTGATCGGATGCGCGGTGATCGGATGGGCGGTGATCGGATGGGCGGTGATCGGATGGGCGATGAGCCGCTCGGGTCTCTCGGCGGTGAGGTTGGCGGTGCTGGCGTGGCCGGCGTCGGCGAGCGCGCAGTCGATGTTCCATGAGGTGCCGGTGGTGGTGTTGACGTGCTCCACGCTGGCTTGTGCCGCGGTGATCATGGCTGGTACTCAACTGCGTGGTGAGGATGAGGTAGTCGCCGGTGACGGGTACCTGGCCGTTGAAACCTTGGATCCAGCCGGTGCGAGTTTTCGTGATCCGCCAGTCCGGGTCGGTGAGGTTTGCCTCGGGCTTGCGCGGAGGAACCCGGCGCTGGTCCTCGGCGGGTGTCCTCGACGGCGGGTGTCGTCCATGTCCTCCACGGTCGGTGTTATCCACCGGCGGGTGTCCTCCACGGGGGGATGTCGTCCCAGGTGGCCTGCGCAAACCCGACCGGTGACACGCTGTGCACCCCAACCTGAACAGTCACCCCTCCCCCCACAGCCGGTGTCCTCCACGGGGGTGTCGTCCTCGGGGGGTGTCGTCCTGGCTAGCGACCGATGAGCCGGTTGACCGCTTTGGCCACCCGTGACGGCCGGCCGTTTCGACGTTCGGCGGTATCGGCCCACGTCATCGCCTGCAGGCCCGCGTTGGCACCGACCCAGCGCAGCGGTTCCGGTTCCCACAACGGTGAAACGTGGTTGACCCACGGCAGCTCGGTCAACTCCGAATCGCGCCGCAGAATCAGATCGGCCAGGGTTCGTCCTGCCAGGTTCGTGGTGGACACGCCGTCGCCCACGTAGCCACCCGCCCACGCCAACCCGGTGGCCCGGTCCAGGCCGACCGAGGCGTGCCAATCGCGCGCGATGCCCAGCGGACCACCCCACCGATGGGTGATGCGAGCCGACGACGTCACCGGCAACAACTCGTGCAGGGTTTCGCGCAGAGTGTCGAACACCTTGGGTACCTGGTCATAGGACGGTGCGATGGCCGATCCGAAGTGGTACGGCGCCCCGCGACCGCCGAAGACGAGGCGGTCATCGGCGGTGCGCTGGCCGTAGATGATCAGGTGGCGTAGGTCGGTGAAGGTCTCCCGCTGACCGAGCCCGATCTCGTCCCAGCTGGACGGGGACAGCGGCTCGGTGGCGATCATCAGCGAGTACACGGGCACGATCGCCCGCTTATGTCCTTTCAGGCGCGGGGTGAATCCCTCGGTCGCCCGCACCACATAATCGGCGCGCAGATCCCCGAACTCCGTCTCCACCCGTCCCGGACGGATTGACAGGGCTCGGGTGTGCTCGTATAGGACGACGCCCAGGGCTTCGACCCGGGTGGCCAGCGAACGGGCCAGCTTCGCGGGATGGATAGCCGCGCAATGCGGTGTGTAAACCCCGCCCAGCACCGAGGTGGCATTGAGTCGGGATGCGGCCTGCGCCCCGTCCAGCAGTTGCAGGTCGTTCTCGCCGAACCCGAATCGCCTTGCCTCATCGAGTTCTTCCTGAGCGCGGTCCAGCTGAGGCTCGCTGCGAGCAAGGGTGATTGTGCCGCCGGCTCGCCAGTCGGCGGTCAGCCCGTCGTCATCGATCACTCGGCCGACCTCGGCTACCGTGGCCTGCATGGCCCGGTACTGCCCGACGGCTGCCTCGGGCCCGTGCTCGCCGGCCAGCCCCGTGATCGAGCTCGGGAACAGGGCCGAGCACCAGCCCCCATTACGCCCCGATGCCCCGAAACCACTCACCTCGGCTTCGACTATCGCCACGCGTAGCGAGGGATCTGCCTGCTTGAGGTAGTAAGCGGTCCATAGCCCGGTATAGCCGGCGCCCACGATTGCCACATCCACGCTGCGGTCCGCCTTGACGGCGGAGTCGAGCGACGACCGGGGGAGGAAGTCGTCACCGGCCGTTTCGTGCCAGAACGACAGCTGATGGTAGGGGTTGATGACCGATTCCGTTCGGGTGGCGATGGCGGTTGCTGCGGCTGCGAGCAACGGGTCAAGGATGACCGATGACCGACTGCGGCGAGCTAAGCCAGTACCTCGGCCAGGGACGTGCTCGGATAACCGTGGGCTTCGGCCACCGCGGCGTTGGTGAGGTGACCAGCATGGGTGTTCAGGCCCATGGCCAACGCGGGGTCTGTGTGCAGGGCGGCCTTCCAGCCTCGGTTCGCCAATTCGAGCGCATAGGGGAGCGTGACGTTGGTGAGGGCATAGGTCGAGGTATGTGGAACGGCACCTGGCATGTTGGCCACGCAGTAGAAGACCGAGTTGTGCACGCGATACGTGGGATCGGCATGGGTGGTGGGCCGCGAGTCCTCGAAGCAGCCACCCTGGTCGATCGAGATGTCTACCAACACCGATCCCGGCTTCATGCGCGACACCAGTTCGTTGCTGATGATCTTCGGCGCCTTGGCCCCCGGAACCAGGACCGCGCCGATCACCAGATCCGCATCCAGTACCGCCCGCTCCACCTCGTAGGCATTCGAGGCGATTGTCTGGCAATGACCTTGATAGATCGCGTCCATCTGGCGCAGCCGCGCGACGTTGCGATCCAGCAGCAACACCTCGGCCTGCATCCCGAGCGCGATGGCTGCCGCGTTCTGACCGGAGACGCCCGCTCCGATGACGACCACCTTGGCCGCGTACACGCCGGGCACGCCACCCATCAGAACACCACGACCGCCGCCCTGGCGCATCAGGTGATACGAACCAACCTGCGGAGCCAGCCGTCCCGCGACCTCGGACATCGGGGCCAGCAGCGGCAGCGACCCATCGGCTAATTGCACGGTCTCGTAGGCGATCCCGGTGGTCCCGGCGGCGAGCAGCGCGTCGGTGCAGGCCTGGTCGGCGGCGAGGTGCAGATAGGTGAAGAGCGTCTGATCCGAACGCATCCGACCGTACTCCTCCGCGATCGGCTCCTTGACCTTGAGGATCAGGTCACCGGTCTGCCAGACATCATCGGCTGTATCGAGGATCTTCGCCCCCGCAGCCACGTAATCCTCATTCGGCACGGCGGATCCCACGCCCGCGTCCTTTTCGACGAACACGTCGTGACCGTTGCGGACGAGTTCGTTCACACCAGACGGGGTGATGGCCACCCGGTACTCGTGGTTCTTGATCTCGCGCGGAATTCCAACCCTCATGAAACGCCTCCATCGACGCTGACGGATGTGGTGCATCCAGGTCCAGTCGCAGTCCAAACTGGTTCCTACGAGAATGAAGGATCGAAGCTCAAATAACTAGAGAGCTGAAGAAGATTCTGTAAAGATGGGGAGATGCCTACCAGAAGTTCGAGGAAGCTCCCACGATCACCCGTTTCGCCGAACAGGCTGCGGACCGGTGGCAGCGGGGTAACCGAGCGTTCATCAGCGGAATCAGCGATGAAATCCGCTCGATCGGCAGTGCCCGAGCTCGACGGAATCGATCGAGCCATTCTCGGGCGGCTCGCGGCCGACGCGCGGCTGCCCAACAACGCCCTGGCCGAACTCGTCGGGGTCGCCGCCTCCACCTGCCTCGGCCGGGTCCGGTCGCTGCGCGAGCGCGGCGTGATCCGCGGCTTTCATGCCGACATCGACCCGTCTGCCGTCGGCCGGCCGATCCAGGCAATGATCGCGGTCCGATTGCAGTCCCACGCACGTAGCCACATGCGCGAGTTCGCAGCCAGCGTCTCGGAACTGCCCGAGGTGCTCAACGTGTTCTTTCTGGCCGGCGCCGACGATTTCCTCGTGCACGTCGCGGCCGAAGGTACCGAGAACCTCCGGGATTTCGTGGTCGTGAACCTCAGCGGAAACCCGGACGTCGCCCTGACAGAGACGAATCTGATCTTCGAGCACCTTCGCTCCGGCGCCTTGCACTGATCACCAATTCTCGAGGATGTGCCTTGCGACGGCCGTGCCAGAGAGCCAGGCGCTCTCGACCCGCGGCCGGCCGGACGGGCACCAACTGTCGCCCGCCACGGCTACCGTGGCTCCGTGCAGGGGCTCGCCCCCGATCGGATACCAGAGGAAGGACTGGTCGTGCCGGCCGACAGGTTTGGCCGATGTCCAGCGGTGAGCGTGCGTCCAGATCGGTTTGCCGGTCACGTCCAGGACGTCGGCCAGGGCCCGGAGTACCGGCTCGATCGCCGCGTCCGGGTCAGCGAGGTGTCGCTGAGCCAGCGATGCGCTCGTGTGGGTAACCAGCACTGCGGCCTGATCACCGCGCCGCGCGCCGTCGTCGGCGACGAACGTGATAGCGGGATGATCGTTGACGAATACTCCGTTGTGGAAGGACCATTCCCGCTTCGGCCAGGCCGCCGTGAC
>JAVEET010000241.1 GCA_030840295.1 Pseudonocardiales bacterium | reverse complement strand
AATCAAACCAACGCTGCCTGGGGTGAACCCCGGAACAAGACCATCACCTGGTTCGACCCGATGGTCACGGCGGAATCGCTGTACAAGCTACCCGGACGGCAGGCACTGCAAGCGGTCGCTGACGGTGTGGTGGCGCCGCCGCCGATCGCGCAGCACTTCAACTTCGGGATCACCTCGGTGGGCGATGGCGAGGTCACCTTCACCTGCACGCCCGACGAATCGGCGTACAACCCGATCGGGATGGTCCACGGTGGCCTGGTGTGCACCCTGCTGGACACCGTGATCGGCTGCGCGGTGCACACCACGCTGCAGGCCGGGATCGGGTACACATCGATCGAGCTCAAAGTGAACTACTTGCGGCCCGTCCATGGCGATCAGGGCGACCTCACAGCCAAAGGCTGGGTTACCAAGCCTGGACGGCGGGTGGCCTTCGCCGAGGGTCAGGTGGTAGATGCCGTGGGCAAGGTCGTCGCCACCGCCAGCGGCAGCTGCCTGATCTTCTAGGCGGCCGGCACAGCCTCCTCCGACCTGCCTGCTCCCACCTGCCTCAGCCGACCTTGCCTCAGCTGACCTTGCCTCAGCCGACCTTGCCTTCGGTGCGAAGCGGGCGCCCCACGGAGGTGATGCACTTGCCGTTGTCGAGGCGCCATTTCCAGCCGTGCATCTGGCAGGTCAACACGCCGTCGGAGACCTGGCCGAACCGCGTCAGGTCCGCCTTGAGGTGCGGGCAGCGTCGCTGGAAAGCATAGCCACCCATGGTGATCGTCTCGTCGTCGTGAGCCGCCTCGGCGTACCAGCCCTCGGCGTAGTTCAACCGCTCCTCGGAAAGACACTTGAAGAACGTGTAGACGTACTCGTTGTACGGACCGACCCGGGTAGCGGTGAACCGGCAGGAGAGGAACAGCGAGTTCACCCAATCGATCTCGTGCTCGAAGATCAGCTGTTCCAGGTAGACCCGTCGGGTCTGGAAGCGGTAGCGCACCTTCTCCTCGGCATACTCGCGGACCTCGCGGGTCACGAAGTCCAGGATGAAGTCGATATCACCGCGCTCCTCGTCGCGAGCGGTGAACCGGACACCGCCGTTGATGCCGGCCGCCATGTGGTCGGCCTCCTCCAACAACGGCGTGAACCAGTCGGTGATCTCCTTCATCACGTCGATCTCCGGATGCGCCCAGGTCTGCTTCGCCGCCTCGACCTCCGGCTGCCGGCGGGCCTTCATGTCGATCAGGTAGCCGGTCTTGTCGGCGAACAGCTTCTCGACCGCGTCGTCGGAAATCGGGTGATCTAGCGGGCAACCTGGCTTCGTCACGTGCGCGACCGTGCCGGGCAGTAGCAACCGGCCGTTGTCCCGTCCGCTGGCGATCAGCCAGTCCAGGAACACCTTCTGATCGGGGAAGATGTTGGATTCATCGCCGAAGATGTCGTTGAAGCCCCAGAGTTCGTCGTCCAGGAAACAGGGCGGCCCGGCGGTGGGCATCACGTAGCTGGCTTCGAGGTCGTCGATATAACGCAGGGTGCGATCGAACTGCCTCTCGCGTTTCGTAGCGCCGAGGGCCTGCTTGGCGCGCTTCGGCAGGTCGTAGACCATCGGGAACCAGATGGCCCCGGAGAACTGCAGCAGGTGTACGTCGACGTGACCGAGCTTGGTGAACGAGGTCAGGTCCGAGGGCCGGGCGTCGTTCTGGTTCAACAGGATGGTCTTACCGTCGGAAAGCCACAGTGACGAGTCGCCGATAGGCCCGTCGGTGGGCGAGGTCAGTGACTGGATCATCACTTGCAGGCCGTCGAGGTCGACGACCTCGTCGTTGACCGTCTTGACGAATGAGGTGAAGCCGAGGTCGCGTAGCTGATCCTCCAGTTCCGAGGTCGCGTAGGCCGGCAACAGCACCGTGGCCTTCTTCGAGATGTAACGCTCAAGGTGCTGCGGGTCGAAATGATCTCGATGCAGATGGGAGACGAACAGGTAGTCGGCCTGGCCGATGGCGTCCCAGTCGAGCTGCGAATTGTCGGGGAACGGGAACCAGGATCCGAAGTACGCCGGATTCACCCAGGGGTCGGTCAGCACCGACCCGAACTCCGTCTCGATCAACGCACTGGCATGGCCCAGTCCGGTCACTCGCATGTAGCTTCTCTCCAGATCCTCGCGGATGTCATCGCCACCAACGGTAGCCGCTCGCGATGGGCAGTCGGCACCTGTGCCCGCTCACCGACGCGCCGCGGGGGTACATTCCTCGAGATTCTGCGGGACGTTTCGGCGCGTGCGAACAGGAGCGTGAAGTGCCCGAAGAGCTATTCGCCCGGACGGAGCCGATCGAGCGGGTTTCCGGGACACCCGCGCACAGTCTCATCGAGCGGTGGTTCCTCGACGTGATCGCTCGGGGCGAGCTGGTCGCCGGCGATCGGCTGCCGCGCGAACAGGACATGGCGGCAGCGTTCGGGGTGAGCCGGATGACGCTGCGGCAGGCGTTGGCGCGCCTGCAGCAACGCGGCGTCGTCGACCGGGTGCCTGGGCGCTCTGGCGGGACGTTCGTGATTGAACCGAAGATCGACTGCGACCTGACCGGCCTGGCCGGGTTTACCGAGCAGCTACATCGCGCGAACCTCGAAGCCCGGGCCGAGGTCATCAGCGCCAGCACGCTGCCCGCCCCGCGCGCCGCCGCGGTCGCGCTGGGCGTTCCCCGCGGCGAGCCGGTGCATGAGGTCGTCCGGGTGCGAT
>JAVEET010000234.1 GCA_030840295.1 Pseudonocardiales bacterium | reverse complement strand
CGCTGCCTGAAGTTTCGGCCGCTCAGCTTTGCTCTGACAGTTCCAGCCAGGCGTGCTCGGCGGCCTCCTTGGCCATCAGCAACTCCCTCAGCTCGGTGTCCAGTTCACTGATCCGGGTGTAATCGGTAGCGTGCTCGGCCAGCGCCGCGTGCAGCGCCGTTTCCCTTTTCTCCAGCTTGGCGATCTCGCGCTCGAGACGCGCCAGTTCCTTACGGGCCGAACGCAGGTCGACTTTGCGCTGAGCTTCCGCCGCGGCGGCAGCCGGCGCCCCACTTGCCGCTTCGGTATCCGCCGCGGCGGCGCGCACCTTGCGGGACGATCGAGAGGCCGACCGCTCGCTTGCGATCGAGTCCGCCCGCCGCTGCAGGTACTCATCTACCCCGCCCGGCAGCGCCTTCACCGATCCGTCGCCGAGCAGGGCCACCGTGGAATCGGTGACCCGTTCGATCAGGTACCGGTCGTGACTCACCACCACGAGCGTCCCGACCCAGGAATCGAGCAGATCCTCCAGCGCAGCCAGGGTGTCGGTGTCCAGGTCGTTGGTGGGTTCGTCCAGCAGCAGTACGTTCGGCTGCATCAGCAGCAGCCGCAGCAGTTGCAGTCGGCGCTTCTCGCCTCCGGACAGATCCGCGACCGGTGTCCACTGCCGATCGTTGGCGAACCCGAAGCTCTCGGCAAGCTGACTTGCCGACAGTTCAATCCCGTTCAGTTCGGCCGTGGTGCGTACTTCGGTGACGGCCTCGATCACCCGCAGATTTGCCGGCAATTCGGTGACGTTCTGGGACAGATGGCCGGTCCGGACGGTCTGGCCGATCGCTACCTTGCCGCTGTCCGGCGCCAGCTCGCCGGCCAGTAGCCGCAGCAGATGGGTCTTCCCGGAACCGTTGACGCCGATGATGCCGATTCGGTCACCGGGACCGACATGCCATTCCACCTTGTCCAGCAGCATTTTTCGCTCGTCACCGGTGCCCACGGTCAACGAGGCGTCCTCGACGTCGAACACGCTTCTGCCCAGGCGCTTTGCGGCCAGTGCCTTCAGCTCGGTGGTGCTGCGTGGCGCCGGCACATCGGCGATCAGAGCTTCGGCCGCATCGATCCGGAACTTCGGTTTGGACGTGCGGGCGGGCGCCCCGCGGCGCAGCCAGGCCAGCTCCTTGCGGAGCAGGTTCTGCCGCCTGGCCTCACTGGCACCAGCCTGTCGATCGCGTTCGGCGCGGGCCAGGATGTAGGCAGCGTAACCACCGTCAAAGCTGCGGACGCCACCGTCGATGACCTCCCAGGTGCGGGTGCACACCTCGTCGAGGAACCACCGATCGTGGGTGACGGCGAGCAGCGCTCCCTTGCGGCGGTTGAGATACCCGGCCAGCCAGGTAACGCCCTCGATGTCGAGGTGGTTGGTCGGCTCGTCGAGCACGAGCAGGTCCGCATCGGTGGCCAAGGCCGCGGCCAGCGACACCCGCCGTCGTTCGCCGCCGGACATCCGGTCCACCGAGGTGTCCAGCCCTAGGGTGGCCAGGCCGAGGCCGGTTAGCACCTCGCGGACCGCCGCGTCGCCGGCCCAGGTGTGCTCGGCAGCGTCGCCGACGACGGCCTCACGCACAGAGGAGCCCGGCACGAGGGTTCCGGCCTGGTCGACCACCGCGATCCGCACGCCGCCGGTGTGGGTCACCCGTCCGGAATCTGGCGGTTCGGACGCGGTGATCATGTGCAGCAGGGTCGACTTGCCACCTCCGTTGCGGCCGACCACACCGATCCGGTCGGAATCGCTGACACCCAGAGACACCCCGGACAGCACGACCGTGGTGCCGTAGCCCTTCGCCACGTTCTCCAGGTTGATCAGATTTGCCACGCTGAGCCAACTCCTACTGAGCTACTGATCTGCCGGCAGGGTTGCCGGACGGGCGCCCGCCACGTTGCCGAGGACCGCAACGGCGAAGCGGCAGGTGCCGGAGGCTTGGATGTCCCGAGCGATCGACTGGGCGGTGGCGCGATCCTGGGCCAGAAACACACACGTTGGCCCCGACCCGGCGACCATGCCCCCGAGTGCGCCTGCCGAGACGCCTGCCTCCAAGGTACGGGCCAGTTCCGGCGCGAGTGCCAGTGCCGCCGGTTGCAGGTCATTGCCCATGGCATCGGCCAGGGCGGTGTAATCGCCGGCCTGCAGGGCGGCGACCACGCGATCTGGAGCTGCGCCGTCCGCCGGGACGCCCGTCGCCTGGCGTTGCCGATCCAGTTCCCGGTACACCGAGGGGGTGCTCAGACCACGGCTGGCAACGGCCAGTACCCAGTGAAACTCCGAAGTCGTGGAAATCGGTGACAGGCGCTCGCCGCGCCCGGTGCCCAGCGCGGTGTGTCCGTACAGGGCAAACGTCACATCGCTGCCCAGCCGGGCCGCCAACGCGTCCAGCTCGGCCATGGGCGTGCCCAGCCCCCACAGCCGATCGCAGGCGAGCAGTGCGGCGGCCGCATCACCGGATCCGCCGGCCAGACCAGCTGCCACCGGAATGAACTTGGAGACGTGCAGAGCTACCCCCGCGCGTGACTGCCCGGCCTCGGCCAGCAGAGCCGCGGCGCGCCACGCGAGGTTGGTGTCGTCGGCGGCCAGGCCGGTGGCCTCGGGCCCCTGAACGGCCAACGCGATGCCCTCGGCCCGCTCGGCTGTGACCACGTCGTAGAGGTCGACCGCCTGGAAGACGGTGGTCAACTCGTGAAAGCCGTCAGCACGCAGCGGGCCAACGGCGAGTGAAATGTTGATCTTGGCCGGAACGCGGACTGTGATGCGCTGTTGGTCCGACACCCGGCGATTCTAATAGGTCTCCTACTAGGTCTCGGCCTCGGCGGTCGGAGCACCCGATTTCGAGGATCTCGGGCCATCCTTGTAAGCTTGCAGGGTTGCCTCGGCGAGGGAACCCGCGCGACGCTGGAAAGCAGCTGGCGAGCAGGTTTCGTGATCGACGCGGTGTTTGCCGGTAGCGAACCGGTCGACCCTGCTCGTCGACTCGCTGGCCGCGGCGACACCGCACCGATAACCACATAGTGCAACCGCCATTCGTGTCAATGAGTAACTCAGGAGTGCCGCTGTGTCCGAAGTCCGTCTCGCCGCCGAAACCCGCACCGAGTTCGGCAAAGGCGGTGCTCGTCGCACCCGCCGCGCCGGTAAGATCCCGGCCGTCATCTACGGTCACGGCGCCGACCCGCGCCATGTGTCGCTGCCGGCTCGCGAATTCAGCCTCGCCATCAAGCGCAACGGCGCCAACGTGCTGCTGACCCTCTCGGTGGACGGCAAGGACGAGCTGGCGCTGCCCAAGGCGATCCAGCGTCACCCGATCAAGGGCGAGTACGAGCACGTCGACCTCATCGCGGTCCGCAGCGGCGAGAAGGTGACCGTCGATGTGCCGCTGGTGCTCGAGGGCGACATTGCGCCTGGCGGTCTGCTAGCGCAGGACCACACCACGGTGTCGGTCCAAGCCGAAGCGACGCATCTGCCGACCGAGATCGTGGTTGCGATCGAGGGTCTGCAGGTGGGCATTGTCATCACCGCCGGCGATCTGAGCCTGCCGTCCGGCACCGTGCTGGTCACCGATGCCGACGCCCTGATCCTGCAGGTCAATGCGGCGCCGACGGCCGCGGACATCGAGGGTGACATCGCCGAGTCGGCCGCCGAACTGGGTATCGTCGAGGACAAGCCCGAGCCCGAAGCTGCCGGTTCTGCAGAGTAAGTAAGCCGTTCCAACCACCACCCCGCCTTTGCGGGCCAGGGCCCGGAGTTGCCAATGGCTGACGATCGACTTCTCGTCGTCGGTCTCGGTAATCCGGGCCCTCGCTATGCCGCGACCCGGCACAACGCGGGGTTTCTGGTCGTCGATGAACTCGCCGCGCGACTCGGTGGCTCGTTCAAATCCCCGAAGGCGCTGAGCGGACGGGCGGACGTGATCGAGGGCCGGTTGGCCGGCCAGCCCGTCGTGTTGGCCAAGCCGAGGTCGTATATGAACGAATCCGGCGGCCCGATCGTCACGGCGAGCCGGTTCTACAAGATCGCAATCGAGAACATCGTGGTTGTGCACGACGAGCTGGATCTGCCCTTCGGTGGTCTGCGGCTCAAACGCGGCGGGGGCGAAGGCGGACACAACGGCCTCAAGTCGACCACGGCCTCACTCGGCTCCAAGGAGTACGCCCGGGTCCGTTTCGGAATCGGCCGCCCTCCGGGCCGACAGGATCCGGCGGAATACGTGTTACGCGAGTTCTCGGCCGCCGAACGCAAGGAGCTGGCGTTTCTCGTCGACCGGGCCGCCGACTCGGTGGAATGCCTGGTGTCGAACGGGCTGGAGGCGGCCCAGAACCTGTTCAACGCCTGAACGGCTCGTCAACAGGAGGCGCTCTAACGGCGAAGGGCTTCTGCCGGCCGGCGATCAACGGGTGTGCCCGCGGGCGATCTAACGGCGAAGGCTTGTGCCGGCCGGCGGCGCTGCATTCGCTGTGACTGGTGGGGTTGCGGTATATCTGTGGGACAATCTGGCCCACGGGGGACAACTCAGCTTTCGTTTTGGGGAGTCCAGATGCGCCGCTTCGCCACCTCGATCACAGTCTCAGCTGTGGTTTTCTTCGGATCCTTCGTGGTGCTTTTCGCCACCGCGAACCTCGCCGAAGCGGCGACGACGCCGGGACAGGTCATCACGGTAGAAGCATCCACGGCGAGTTCGACCACCGCCAGCCTCACCCTATGGCAGCGCGACGCCTACGGGGTGTACCAGCGCAGGTGGGGCCCGGCTACGGCCTACGTGGGCGAGTTGGGTGTCGGGACCACGCGGGACAACGTGGCACGCACGCCGGCGGGCGTCTTCGGGCTCACCCAGGCCTTCGGTAATCGCGCCAACAACGGGACGAAGCTGCCGTACTTCCTGGCCAACCGGGCCGACTGGTGGAACGGCGAAGCATCCTCGCCGTACTACAACCAGCACGTCCATCAAGCGAAATCGCCGGGGCCGGCGAGCGAGAACCTGTACGACGCCGGCTTCGTGTACTCCCATGCCGTGGTCATCAACTACAACATGCATCCGGTCGTCAAGGGTGCCGGATCCGCGTTCTTCCTGCATGTCAGCAATGGCCAGCCGACGGCGGGGTGTGTCTCCATCGGATCGGCCCATCTCGACGACATCATGCGCTGGCTGGATCCCGCCCAGCACCCGGTGATCAGCATCGGAGTCGGCGCGCAGGCAACGAATATCGTGCGGGCCAGCCACAATCCGCGCGGGTACCTGGACTCGGCCACCTCACCGACTGCGGGCAAGGCCCGAGTGGTGGGTTGGGCCATGGACCCCGACAACCGGGCGGCGATGGTGCGCGTCGAGATCTTCATCGACAACCGGAGAATCACTATCGTATCGACCGGGGCGCCGCGCCCGGACGTGGCGAAGGCTCGCGGAGCCGGCCCGAATCAAGGCTATGACGTCGTGGTGTCCGCGACCAAGGGCACGCACCAACTCTGCACGGCGGCCGACAATCTGGGCGCCGGCACCTCGAACCCGAGGCTCGGCTGCAAGACGTTCACCGTGAGGTGACAGCCGCACCCGTCGCAGCCGGGATCGAGCCACGGGCGGTGCCCGGGGTGTGGCCCTCATGCGCGAGCAGCCACCGCTTGGCCTCGAGACCGCCCGCGTACCCGGTGAGCGTGCCGTCAGTGCCGAGGACCCGATGGCACGGCACCACGATCGAGATCGGGTTGCGTCCGTTGGCCATCCCGACCGCACGTACCGCCGTGGGACGGCCGATACGTTCGGCTACCTCACGATAGGTGGCCGTCTGCCCGAACCCGATGCGTCGGAGTTCGTTCCAAACCTGCTGTTGGAACACCGTGCCGGCTGGGCTCAGCTCGACCTCGAATTCGGTTCGGCTGCCGTCGAAGTATTCGGATAGTTCGCGGCGTGCCTGCTCGAAAGCGAGGTCGTCTCGATCTCCGAGGGTGGTCGGCCGACGCACATGTTCGGCGGTGTAGAGGCCGGTCAGCGAGGTGCCGTCGCCGACGATCAGCAAGGGGCCGATCGGTGATTGGACTACTGCATGCATCACGAGATTTCCTCAATCTGCTTGGATCCAAGGCCGAAACCCGGACGTGGGGTGGGCTCGCTCTGACCGAGCGAGGCCCACAGGTGGTGGGTCAGGTAGCTGCGCCATGGCGCGGCGGAGCCGGCGTCGAGGCCGGTTCCGGCCAGGTTGTGCACGGCGTGCCTGACCCCGAGGTCGGTGTCGAGGAACACGTCTGGATCGCCGACCGCCCGCATCATCAGGTAGTCGGCCGTCCACGGCCCGATGCCCGGCAGCGCAAGAAGCGCCGCTCTGGCCTCGACGCGGTCCGCACCCGAGTCGAGTACGAGGCTGCCATCGGCCAAGGCGCGCGCCACCGCGCTGATGGTCCGGCCCCGCGCCCGGGGCATCGGCAGCAGCACCGGATCGAGTTCGGCCAGGTCCTCGGGGCGAGGGAAAGCACGCCAGGAGCCGCCGCCGCCCGTGCCCGTCTCGGTGCCCGCTAACACCTCTCGCCCGTGCTCGGCGACCAGGCGTCCGAGCACGGTACGGGCGCCCGCCACGGACACCTGCTGTCCGACGATCGCCCGGACCGCCATTTCGAAGGCATCGACGGACCCGGGCGAGCGGAGGCCGGGACGAAGCCCGGTCAGCCTTCGCGTCGCGGGCTGCCGTGCAAGGATGTCGTCCACGGCGATCGGATCGGCATCGAGGTCGAGCAACCTCCGCAGCCGTGCCACCGCCGCGGCCAGGTCGCGGTGATCGGTCAGCCGCAGCGTGGCCAGCACATGATCGCGGCCGTCGGCGAGCTCGACGAGGGCCGGGCCGTGGGGCAGCGGGAGCACTCGGGAATACCCGATCCCAGCAGGGGAATCCGTGGATTCGAGTCCGGAGATGGCACGCGCTCCAAGGAATGCGAGGGTCATGCGCAAGTCCATCGGGGGCCGGTAGGGCAACCTCAACTGGAGTATGCCGGGTTCGCTTCGGCCGGTCCGGTGCGCGGTGCGCAGGTCGGTGGGGGTCGCTGCGAACACCTCACGGATCGTCTCGTTGAACTGGCGGATGCTGGAGAAGCCGGCGGCGAAAGCGACCTCCGTCGCCGACATCGTGGTCCGTTCGAGCAGGATCCGGGCGGTCTGCGCGCGCTGGGCCCGAGCCAGGGCCAACGGTGGGGCCCCCATCTCGGAAACGACGGCTCGAGTCACCTGGCGTTCGGAATAACCCAGTTGCCGGGCCAGGCCGCCGACGCCGGACCGGTCCACCACACCATCTGCGATCAGGCGGACCGCGCGCCCGGCGAGATCGGCTCGGGCGTTCCAGTCCGGCGATCCGGGCGTGGCATCCGGCCGGCACCGCTTGCACGCGCGAAACCCGCTGCGCTGCGCGGCGGCCGAACTCGGATAGAAATTGACATTCTCGCGGTGCGGCGTCCGGGCCGCACAGGACGGCCGACAGTAGATGCCGGTGGTCCGGACACCGACGAAGAATACCCCGTCAAATCTGCCATCCCGGCTTTGCAGTGCCCGGTAGGCGGCGTCTGTGTCGATGACCATGTGACCAGTGTGCCGCCGGACGGGATATGCCGCTGGCGGTTTTCGGACGCGGCAGTGTTGCTCGGTCAGCCGGTGTTGCGCAACCCGGCCGCGACTCCGTTGATGGTCAGCAGCAGCGCGCGGCTGAGTTCGGCGGCGTCGGCTTCGGCAACGATATCGGCCGGGCCTGCAGTACCGTTCGGACCGGCTCCGGCTTCGGCACCGGCACGAACCCGGGACAGCAGATCGACCTGGGCGTAGGAGATCGGGTCGAGGTAGGCGTCTCGCACGCCGAAGGTTCGCTGGAGCACGGGCTGGTTGTCCAGCAGCGCGCGTTCGCCGGTGATGCGCAGAATTTCGGCCACGGTCAATGCGTGTTCGGCCCGAATCTGATCGAACAGCCGGCGGAGATGATCGGGCACCAAGGTCGAAACGTAGTGCGCGGCTATATTCAGATCGGTCTTGGCCAGGGTCATCTCGACGTTGGAGATGAAGGTCCGGAAGAAGTGCCATTCCGCCTGCATGTCGTCCAAGGTCGCCGCCATGCCGGCCTCACGAGCCGCCTTGAGTCCGGAGCCGACGCCGAACCAACCCGGCACGATCTGGCGCGATTGAGTCCAGCCGAAAACCCACGGAATCGCGCGCAGGCCCGAGATGCCGCCGCCGGAGTCAGGTCGCCGGGATGGGCGCGAGCCGATATTGAGCGAGCCGAGCTGCTCCACCGGCGTCGAGGTGAGAAAGTAGTCCGGCAGGCCGGGATCGTCGACGAACTTGCGGTACGCGCTGAACGCCGCGTCGCTGACGACCTCCATGGTGTGATCCCAGGCGGACAGCTGCTCCGGACGTTGCCGCGGTGTCAGGTGCAGGGCAGAGGCCTGCAGTACCGCCGCCACGGTCAGTTCCAGGTTTTCCCTGGCCAGGTCGGGTAACGAGTACTTGTCACTGATCACCTCGCCCTGCTCGGTGAACTTGATCTCGCCGGCCAGTACGCCCCACGGCTGGGCCAGGATCGAGTCATACGTCGGGCCACCGCCGCGGCCCACCGTGCCACCTCGACCGTGGAACAGCCGCAGCCGGACGCCATGCCGGGCCGCCACATCTCGAAGCGTCCGCTGGGTCTTGTGGATTTCCCATTGGGAGGTGGTTATCCCGGCGTCCTTGTTCGAGTCCGAATAGCCGAGCATCACCTCCTGCACGTCGCCGCGCAGCCGCACGATCAGCCGGTACGTCGGGTCGGAGAGCAGGTCGTCGAGAACCTGACCGCTCTTGCGCAGCTCGTCCACGGTCTCCAGCAAGGGTACGAAGCCGATTCGGGCCATCGGCACCGCCGGCCCGGTCACCGCGCCTGCGGCTGAGGGCCCGTTCCCGTGCACGTCGACCAAGCCGGCCTCCCGGGCCAACACGACCGCGGCCAGCACATCGTCGGCGCCCATGGTCATCGACACGATGTAGCTCTCGATGACGTCGGAGCCGTAGGTGTCCAGGGCATCGCGGATCTCGGTGAAGACGGCGAAGGTCTTCGCGCCCTCGGCATCGAGCGGCGGTGGTGTTTGCGCGAGCGGCCGGCGAGACGCAATCTCCTTGGACAACAACCGGAAACGATAATCCCGTGGAAGATCGGCGTAGAGCCAGGTTTCCTCAACCAACCGATCTACCAGCTGCCCGACCGCGTGGTGGTGTGCTTCGGCGTGTTCCCGGATGTCCATCGTGGCCAGGTGCAAGCCGTAGACGGAGATGGTCCGCTGCACCCTGGCCAGCAGGCCGTCTGCGATCAAAGCGCCGGCATTCTCCTGCAATGATTCGCCCAACAATGCAAGTTCGCTCAGCAGCTCGCCTCGTCCCAGGTAATCGCGGCCCGGGACGTGGGGCGAGCCCCGATCCACCCTGACCTGGGTGTTGACGATCTTCTGCCGGATGCACGACAACTTGAGCCGGTACGGCTCGGTGGCATTGACGGTCAGCAGTCGCTGGTCGAGTTCGGGCAGTACCGTCAGGTCGGCCTCTATGGAGTCGAGCAGCTTCTTCGATACGCCCACCACCGAACTCGACGAGGACAACTCAGCGATCAACGCGTCGATCGCCTGCAACGCCGATCGAACGGCGACGTGATGTTGCAGGCGAAGCACCTCTCGGGTGACCTCGGGCGTCACGTTCGGATTGCCGTCGCGATCGCCGCCGATCCACGATCCGAAGGTCAGCGGCCGGGCGTGAGCCGGTAGGGCCGCGCCGCGCCGGTCCATCTCCGCGGCGAGATCTACCGTCAGCTCGGGAAGTGTCTCGTCGATGAGTTCCTGCAGGTAGTACACGGCGTTTCGAGCTTCGTCGACCGGTGTCGGGCGGTGCTGGCGCAACTCATCGGTCTGCCAGATCAGATCGATGATCTCGGCCAGTTCGCGGTCCTGGCGCGCCCGCGCAGCCGTATCGACCCCGGTGGGGGTCTCCAGGACATCGGCGAGCCGCCGCAGCTTGGTGAGAATGGACCGCCGACTGGCTTCGGTGGGATGGGCGGTGAAGACCGGGCGGACTGCGAGCGATGCGACGGCCTCGCCGAGCCCGTCCGGGCCGTAGGTCTCGGCCACGGCAGCGACCGAGCGGGCGAGCCAGCCTTCTTCGGCGGGACGCCGGGCCAACGCGCGTACCCGATGGACCTGTTCGGCGACGTTGGCCAGGTGAAAATAGGCCGAGAACGCGCGGACCAGGGCTGCCGCCGTTTCGGTGGGCAATCCGGCCAGTAGGGCCCGCACCTCGTCACGGGCGGCGTCACGCATGCCGGGATCGTCGGCCTCCTTGCTCTGCTTGGTCAGCGACCGGACCTGCTCCACCAGGTCGAGCAGGCCCTGGCCGTGCTGGCGAACCAGACTGGCACCCAGCAGTTCACCGACGCGGCGCACGTCGCGGCGCAGCGATGCATCGTCATCGGATCGGGTCGCGGTCGGCTTGAGGGCGGCATCGGCGAGTCGGGCGTCGGGCGTGTCGGTCATTGTGGGCTCGGTCACCCACTAATCCTCGCGCATGCCCGCATAGTGAGATCGAAGACCTCGTAAGCAGCCGGTTAAGTCCGTTTCGGTAACTCTCTGGAAGTGCCCCGTCACCCTCTGGTGACAGGCGACTGGAAACGAGATTGTGCCGAAAAAATAAAGAGAACTTGACACTTCCCAAACACCTAACTTACCGGCTATAAACGTAGATGTCAGAACGTGAACGGGGGAACACGGGATGTCGACCGGTTCCCTGCGTCGTGTTTAACGGGGGGTCGTCCAGGGTTCATCCTGGGCGACTGACACGGGGGAATCCGCCCGACGGGCTTTGAGTCACATCGAGTCCGCCGGGCACAAATCGGGGGAAAGATGTCCACGAGTGGCCTTGGGGCCGCTGGTGGGGAGGTCGGCGAAGCGTCCAGCGTCATGCTGAGCGCCGCCGCATCCTCATCGGGGTTGAACTACGCACATCCGGTGACTACGCGATCGGCGGCACGGGGTCGTATCTGGCCTTCTGCTGGCCGGCCGGGGGATGTCGTCATGGACGCGCCGCAGGCAGAAAAGATCGCGGCGCAGGCATTGACGACGGCCGAGGTTGGACGCGCTCGTCGAGCGAACTGGTTCCGCAAGTATCAGATCGGGCTGGTCGTTGTCGATCTGCTCGTGGCGACCGTCGCCGTCGCGTTGTCATTCACGTTCCGGTTCGGCACGGTGGTCACCTCGACCGACGCCAAGTTCTATCTGGTCCTGGCGGCGCTGTTCCCGCTGGGCTGGGTGGCCGCAATTATGCTCAACCGTGCCTATGAAGCCCGCTTCGTGGGTGTGGGCTCGGCGGAGTTCCAGCGGATCTTCCAAGCGTTTCTGCAGATGACCGCCATCGTGGCGTTCGCCTCCTTCGTAACCAAGGCCGACCTGGCTCGCGGGTTCGTCCTCGTCGCGTTGCCGCTCGCGCTCGTCTTCAATGTCTTCGGACGCTACGGCGCACGAAAGTGGTTGCACCGTCAGCGAGGTCGCGGCCGGGCGCTGACGTCGGTGCTGGTGGTCGGCGATGCGGCTGCCATCGAGGAGTTCACCTCGATGGTGCGCCGTGACCAGTACGCCGGCATGCGAGTGGTCGGCGCCTGCGTCCCCGCTGAACTGGTGGTCGACGAGGCCACCATCACAGCGCTGGAAACTATCGAGGTTCCGTTGCTCGGTGACGTCGATTCGGTCCGCTCTGCGGTGTCGCTCAGTGACGCCGACACCGTCGCCGTGGTCTCCTCGGGTGCGCTGGGTCCGGAGAAGCTGCGCTGGATCTCGTGGCAGCTCGAGGGGACCTCGACCGAGCTGGTCGTCTCGCCCGGTCTGACCGAGGTCGCGGGACCTCGGCTGCACGTGCGCCCTGTCGCCGGTCTGCCATTGCTGCATGTGGAGGAGCCTGAATTCGACGGTTTCCGCCGGGTGTTGAAGGGCGCCTTCGATCGATTCGTGGCGGCATTCGCGCTGTTGTTGCTGTCGCCGCTGTTCATTGGCCTGGCGGTGGCAGTCCGGATGGGTAGCACCGGCCCGGCCCTGTTCCGTCAGGTTCGAGTCGGCCGTGACGGCAGCCGTTTCATGATGCTGAAGTTCCGCTCGATGTATGCCGATGCCGAAGACCGGCTGGCTGAGCTGAGCGAGCAGAGCGACCACAGTGACGGCCTGCTGTTCAAGATGCGCAACGATCCCCGGATCACCAGGGTCGGTAAGTTCCTGCGCAAGTACTCCCTCGACGAGCTACCGCAGCTGATCAATGTCCTCAACGGGTCTATGTCCCTGGTGGGCCCTCGGCCGCCGCTGCCAGGCGAGGTCGAGCGCTACGAGGTGCATGTGCACCGCCGCTTGCTGGTCAAGCCCGGGGTGACCGGGCTATGGCAGGTCAGCGGCCGGAGTGACCTCAGTTGGGAAGAGTCTGTGCGACTTGATTTGCGGTACGTGGAGAACTGGTCACTCAGCGAGGATCTGCTCATCCTGTGGAAGACGGCGCGGGCTGTCACAGCAGGCGCGGGAGCGTATTGATTCAGGGGGTATCAGCCGGCGTCCGGCCAACTCCTATGCTTACCACCTGCATGATCATTGCGGGTGAGGTTGTTCGACCTGCACTATTCGAACCGCATTAGGGGAAACATGCGCATCGCAATGGTCGGGACCAGAGGTGTCCCGGCCCGGTACGGCGGATTCGAAACGTGTATCGAGGAGGTGGGCCGTCGGTTGGCCGACCGCGGCCACGAGGTCCGGGTCTACTGTCGCGGCGAGAACGCGGTGGACAACTATCTCGGAATGTCCTTGGTGCATCGCCCGGCGCTGAAGCGGAAATCCTTGGAAACCCTGAGCCACACCGCCTTGTCGGTGCAGCATCTCGCGGTCCACCCGACCGATGTGGCACTGGTTTTCAACGCCGCGAATTCACCGTTCTTGCCGATACTGCGTGCGCGGCGGATCCCGGTTGCGACTCATGTTGACGGCCTGGAGTGGAAGCGAGCCAAGTGGGGCGGTACCGGCCGCCGCTACTATCGCGGTGCCGAGGCATTGTCCGTGCGATGGTCAGACGCGCTGATCGCCGACGCCCAAGGGATTGCCGACTACTACCGCGAGGAGTTCAGCGCGGAAACCGAGTTGATCGCCTACGGAGCGCCGATCCTGACCGAGCTCGGCGCTGACAAGCTAACCGACCTTGGTCTTGAACCGAGGGAGTTCCACTTGGCGGTGGCACGGTTCGAGCCCGAGAACCACGTCGCCGAGATTGTCGAGGGCTACGTGGCGAGTTCGGCCAAAGCGCCACTGGTGGTTGTCGGTTCGGCGCCGTATGCAGACTCCTACAACGA
>JAVEET010000227.1 GCA_030840295.1 Pseudonocardiales bacterium | reverse complement strand
TGCGGGTTCGGCAGCGACGGCAAGTTCTACGCCGCCGAGTTCCAAACCGCAGGTCTGATGAGCACCGCTCCCGCCGGTGACGTGGTGCGAATCAGTAACAACGGCAAGAAGCTGACCCACCTCGCCGTGGGACTGCTCAACTTCCCCTCCGGATTCGCCGCCGGCGATGACGGAATCTATGTCTCTAACTGCAGTATCGCACCGGCCAAGGGGTTCGGGCCGTGCCCAATCGGCGGCCAGCTGGTACGCATCAGGAGCCACAGCTGACGCACCGCGAAGGAGGCCACTCCGGATCGACCGACGAGATCGTCCTACCTGACTTCTTGAACAGGAGTTGGCAGGCTCAAACCGAGCGACCGGACGTTGTGGACCAGATGAGGTTCACCATCCGCACAACTTTCACGACGTAGGCACTCCTCGGCATCCCCGCCGCAGCACAACCCGCCGCAGGTCAGGATTGCGCTTCGGATTGCTCCACGAGGATCTGACTGTTTCCGCTTTGGAAGCGCCAGCCACTGCTTCGACACGCGGACAGGCAAGCCAGCAGCGCAATCGCGCTGCTAGCTCATCGGCAGATAACGCATTGACACCGCGTAGAGCGGCAGACATCCTTTTCCCTCAATCAAGCTGCAGCCTTGATCCGCCGACCTTCACCCGGCTGATACCCCCGGCCAGCTGCCGGCCGACTGGCCGTCTCTTGACGCCCTTCAGCTGGCTTGTAATTGACGACGACAGCAGTATCGAGTTCCCATCCTTGATCTCCGGTTCGGGTGGCGGAGGCCGCCTTACACACAAATACGCTGTGCAACTCGATACACGGTTCGGCAGGTTGATGCAGGTACGCAACGTCCGCCATTCGGCATCTCCGCACGATCGGAACGACCACGTCCGCCGCAGACGCATGCACTTGCTGCTACAGGATCCCGAAGTCGCGTGTGCTCATTCTCCACGAGGGTGTGCTCTACGCCGGTGTTCTTTCCCCACGTGATCACTGCGGGCTTGCTGATGCTCTAACGGTCTCCAAGGCGGTACTTGTCCGTGGATGAAACAGAGGCCCAGCCATCCGTCGGCGACCGGACTCGGCTGATCGGCGTACTGGCGCACAATGATGACGTCGGCTGTGCCGTCGATTTGAGGCGGCATCCGTACTGTCCAGCGTGGCCCGAAGGCATGGCTCGGACTGGCGTTCAAGGGCGCGGCCCGTTGTCGGTCGTTCACCGCCTGCAAGCGTGGGCAGGCAGACGAGCACCCAAGTTCTCCTACGGTCAGTCCTGGCGTTCGCTCCGAAACTTCGCCCGAACCTCGTGGGCGATCTCTTCTTGCTCTTCGCCTTCCTCCGCTAGTTCCTCGTCACCGACAGCGCGGCCGATAACTTCCTTGGCTTTCCCGACGACGACGTTCTCCCACGTCGCGGGCGACTCTGTTGGTTCGTGATCACCGTTTGCCATGATCTGAGGCTAGTGGTTGCGTGAGCGAAGCCGCGACCCAGAAACCGTCGACCCGTTAAGGCTCAGATCCCAGGGAGACGCCCATCGGCAAGACCGAGCGCTGACGGCAGCGTGTCCGGATGTTCAGTAGTCGGATGAGACCCCATCCTGTTCGTGTGCACAGCGTGCAGAGCCACCGCCGAAGTCGGTCCGGTCAGGACTGCACGAAGGCCAGCAGGTCAGCGTTGATCGTCTGGGCTTCGGTGGTCGGCATGCCGTGTGGGAATCCTGGGTACGTCTTCAGCCTCCCGTTCTGCACGAGCCGCGCGGACAACGGTCCGGAGTCGGCGTAGGGAACGATCTGGTCGTCGTCGCCGTGCATCACCAGGACGGGCACCGTGATCTTCTTGAGGTCCTCGGTGAAATCGGTCTGTGAGAAGGCAACAATGCCGTCGTAGTGTGCCTTCGCTCCGCCCATCATTCCCTGGCGCCACCAGTTCTCGATGATCGCTTCCGAGGATTTCGCGCCGGGCCGGTTGAAGCCGTAGAAGGGGCCCGACGGCAGGGCCCGATAGAACTCGGAGCGGTTGGCGGCCAACTGCGCCTGGAGGTCGTCGAACACGCTCTTGGGTAGGCCGCCGGGGTTGGCGTCGGTTTGCACCATCAGCGGCGGAACCGCACTGATCAGTACCGCTTTCGCCACCCGGTTCTCACCGTGTCGGGCGATGTAGTGCACGACCTCGCCGCCACCGGTGGAGTGCCCGACGTGGACGGCGCCCTGGAGATCGAGATGACCAGTCAGCGCGGCCAGGTCGTCGGCGTAGTGGTCCATGTCGTGTCCGTCGCTTGTCTGTGTGGAGCGTCCGTGCCCGCGCCGGTCATGGGCGATGACGCGGTAGCCGTGCTCGAGGAAGAACAGCATCTGGGTATCCCAGTCGTCGCCCGAAAGCGGCCAGCCGTGACTGAAGACGATCGGTTGGCCCGAGCCCCAGTCCTTGTAGAAGATCTCCGTGCCATCGGTCGTCGTGATGGTGCCCATGCGACTGCCTCCGTTGGTCTGGGCGTGACGCCGAAACGTCCGTGCTGGCAGCGTAACCATCTCTCCGTTCGCGCTCCAGGCCACCGCCCGGTGCCCGGGACCAAGTCAAGACCGAGAGCTTGAGCTGAGGGTATCGCCGCGTTCTTGCTCGCAGCGATGTTCGGTCAACTGGCCTGGACTGCCTCGTCATCAGGGCGGACGCTTCACACCCCAGCCGGGGGGACCTGATGGCGGGACTGTCACCGCGTCAGCCCACAGGCGTAGGGAACCGTCGTGTCCCAGTTGTGACCGCGTCTCATCGAACGGCTCCGGTGTGCAGTCCGTATGGGTCAGTGAACCGAGCATCCGAGCAGCACCGTCACTGGGGAGCACGATCATGACCACGTTCAACTACAGGGCGGCGTCGGCCGCGGCGGTTTTCATTTCGGTTGCGTTGCTGGCTGCGGGCTGTTCGTCGAGCAAAAGTGGTGGCGGTGGGGGAGGAGGTGGGGTCGTGTCCAGCAGTAGCCCGAGCACCGCGACGTCATCAACCGCCCAGGGCGGTGCTGTGGCCGCGGGTACGGCGGTGACGGCGACCGAGCAGGAGTTCTCCATCACGTTGTCCGCCAAGACGTTCACGGCCGGCGCATACACATTCACCGTTCACAACGCCGGTAAGTACCCACACAACCTGACCATCGAAGGCCCGGGGCTGGACAAGAAGGCATCAGCGACGATGCCCGGCGGCGGCACGGGCACTCTGGCCGTCACTTTGCAGAAGGGCACCTACGAGCTGTGGTGCTCGGTCGACAGCCACCAAGACAAGGGCATGGACATCAAGATCACCGTTACGTGAACCGGAAACAGCGACAGCCGAGGAGTTTGTGGCGCTCGGCAGATCGAGCGCAGTGGTACGTGATGCGTATACGCCCGGCGGTACGGTGGCCAGCGGCGCGGTCGAGGGCGGCGTGGTCCTTCTCGACTATGCGCCGCCTGCCGCCCGCCACGATGTCGCGGTGATGCTCACCCGCGGTCTGTGGCAGGGGGTCGGCGCAGCTTGCTGTGTTGCTCGTCGATGACGAGGACGGCATCCGCCAGCTGCTGACCCGGCAGCTGGGTGAAAACAGGTGTCTGCGGGTGTGTGGTGCGGTCGGCACCGGTGAGGCGGCCTTGGCCGTCGCGACCGTTGAGCGCCCGGATGTGGTCGTGCTCGACTGGCATGTTCCGGGTATGGACCCGGTGGCCCTGATGGCGAAGCTGCGGGCGCTGTTGCCGGGGTTGCGGATAGTGGTGTTCTCCTCGGATGTGACGGCCGCCAGTACGGCGGTGCGGGCCGGCGCGGAAAGCTTCGTCGCCAAGGGCGGCGACATCGCCGAGCTGATCCGTCACGTCCTCAAGCAATGACCATGGAGCCAGGTGGACGACCGGTTTGCCGATCAAGTCCCGGAGAGTCGGTGGCTTTGGATGAGCCGGCGGCGGAGGCGACCGGGTCAGCCCCCGCTGCTTCCGACCACGGTGAGCGGGTCGTGGCGTTCATGGCATCAACATTGGCGTAATCGCCATAGTGCGTCAGGCGGTGTCCGCGGCGTCGGGAGTGCCCAGGCGTAGGTGTTCGCTGTGGTAGACGGCCTCGTCGAGCAGCATCGCGACGTGCTGATCATAGAGGGAGTACACGATGTTGCGGCCCTGTCGCTGAGTGGCGACGAGGCCCATGGTGCGCAGCAGCCGCATCTGGTGGGAGATCGCGGACTGCTCCATGCCGATCGCTGCGGTCAGATCGGAGACGGTCGCCGGCCCCTGGCGTAGGTGAGACAGGATCAGTAGCCGGCTTGGCGTCGTGAGCGCTGAGAGGGTGGAGGCGACGGCGGCGGCGCTGGCGGCGTCCAGGTGCGCCGGAGGGGTATCTCGCCCCTGCACACCGTGACCCATGCGCACAGCTTACTTGGGGAATCCATGAACACGTATTCATCGGTTCCTGTACCGTGAGTTTGTGTTCGCCGCGGGTACCGCGGTTCTCCCGTGATCTGAAAAGAGTTCGTTGTGTCTGTGCCGTCCACGCTGTCCGAACCGACTTACGCGCCGGTAATGAGCGGGCCGCTGGGTCGGCGGGTGCGCGGGTTCGTGACATTGCCGGAGGTCCGGTGGGCGGCGCTGGCGACGGTGCTGTTCGCCCTCAGCGGTCTCGCGCAGCTGGCCGGCGCGCCGTCCATGTTGTGGTGGGGGCTGTGCCTCGGCTGTTACGCCGCCGGAGGCTGGGAACCCGGGCTCGCGGGCCTGACCGCGCTGCGGGCCCGGACCCTGGATGTGGACCTGTTGATGATCGTGGCCGCGCTGGTCGCGGCCGCTATTGGACAAGTCTTCGACGGCGCGCTGCTGATCGTCATCTTCGCCACGTCGGGAGCGCTGGAGGCGGTGGCGACGAAGCGGACCGCGGACTCCGTCCGAGAGCTGCTCGACCTGACCCCCGACAAGGCAACCCGGTTGGCCATCGACGGGTCCGAGGAGGTCATTGACGCGGCCGAACTTCAAGTGGGTGAGGTGGTGCTGGTGCGACCCGGCGAGCGGGTCCCCGCCGATGGCGAGGTCCTCGACGGGGCATCCGAGGTCGATCAGGCCACCATCACCGGCGAGCCGATGCCGGTGCTGAAGGAGCGCTGCGACGAGGTGTTCGCGGGCACCCTGAACGGCACCGGCGCGCTGCGGATCCGGGTGAACCGGGATGCCTCCGAGTGGGTGGTGGCGCGCATCGTGGCTCTGGTCCATCAGGCCTCGGCGACGAAGGCGAAAACGCAGCTGTTCATCGAGAAGGTCGAACAGCGGTACTCGATCGGCATGGTCGCTGCGACCGTGGCGCTGTTTGTCGTGCCGCTGCTGTTCGGTGCGGATCTGGCCACGACGTTGCTGCGGGCGATGACGTTCATGATCGTCGCCTCTCCTTGCGCGGTGGTGCTGGCCACTATGCCGCCCTTGCTGTCGGCGATAGCGAATGCGGGCCGGCACGGGGTGCTGGTGAAGTCTGCGGTCGTCATGGAGCAACTCGGGCTCACCGACGTGGTCGCGTTCGATAAGACCGGCACCCTCACACAAGGCACGCCGAGGGTCGCGTCCGTCCATGCTCTGCCAGGTTTCACCGAGACCGAGGTCCTCGGCCTGGCCGCCGCCGCTGAACGCCCCAGCGAACATCCGCTCGCCGCTGCCATCGTGGGCGCGGCGCACGAACGCGGCACCAGCATCGGCCATGCCGAGGGCTTCTCCGCCACACCCGGTCGTGGTGTCCGTGCCCTCGTGGCTGACCACGTTGTCCAGATTGGCCCACCGGCCCTGCTCGCCGACATCGCTAGATCTGCCTACACCAGCAAGACATATGAGCTCGTCACCGATGCTGAAGCATCCGGCGCCACCGTGGCCGTCGCGCTTGTCGATGACATCCCGGCCGGCGTGCTGGTGCTGATCGATCGTGTCCGCCCGGAGGCCCGCGGCACGGTCGCGGCACTCACCACGCTCACCGGCCGGTCGCCGGTGCTGCTCACCGGCGACAACGCCGGCGCCGCACACCGCATCGGCATCGAAGTCGGCATCAGAGATATCCGCGCAGAGCTGCTGCCCGAGGACAAGGTAACCGCGGTCGGTGAACTGCACGCCGCGGGCCGGCGGGTACTCGCGGTCGGTGACGGCCTCAACGACTCCGGCATGCTCGCCGCCGCCGACACCGGCATCGCCATGGGCCGACACGGCTCAGACCTCGCCCTGGAGACCGCTGACGCCGTCCTGGTCCGCGACGACCTCACCGCTCTGCCTAAGGTGATCGAGCTGTCGAGGCGAGCACGGCGGGTCGTGGTCGCCAACCTCGTCATTGCGGCCACCGTGATCACCGCCCTGGTCATCTGGGACTTGGCCGGGCGTCTGCCGCTCCCGCTCGGCGTCGCCGGGCATGAGAGTTCGACCGTCATAG
This sequence comes from Pseudonocardiales bacterium, assembly GCA_030840295.1. Classification (GTDB taxonomy): domain Bacteria; phylum Actinomycetota; class Actinomycetes; order Mycobacteriales; family Jatrophihabitantaceae; genus Jatrophihabitans_A. Next base: position 8,773 of record JAVEET010000227.1, on the reverse strand, counting down.
TCGGCCTGAACGGGCTGCGCCTGTTGCATGAGTCCGCCTGGCGACGCGCCGGCACAACCGGTCCCTCGGCGTGACCCGCCGCAAGCCGCCGGCGGGAAAGACCACGTCGGGTCACGGTTCCGCCCCGGCGGCAGTCGCCGTATATCGCCGCTATCTTGCCAGTCGACTGTCGTTGATATCGCTCACTCGGGTTTCGCGCAGCTCAGCGGCATGTCCCGGCTTTCCCTGATCCATTCGCTACTGATCTTCGTCATGACGGTGAGGCGATCCGCCCCGCCGTCGCGGGTGGCCTGCCTCGCCGGGGGAGGGCTGCCGGAGTCGTGCAGGTGAGACCTGCCGGCGGCACGACGACCGCGAGCGCGTTCGTCCGGTAGGTTCTAGCTACTCGGCTTGGGCGTTCCGTGCGTTCGCGCGCAGGAGGGGGAGTTCGTGACGGTTCAATCCGCTGGTGTCCTAGGCCTCGATGTCCTTCGGGCCAAGTCCTCGGCCGTCGACTCGGGGGGCCGGCCGTCCCAGCAGCTGATCGATGGACTGGGGTTCCGGCCGGTGCGGCCGGTGCCCCATGAGGACGGCACCCTCGCCGAGATCGTCCGCGCCGACTGGCCCGAGGTCGAGGACGAGGTGGTGCAGGTGCACCTGACCACCACGTACCCCGGCCGCGTCCGCGCCTGGGGACTGCATCAGGGCTCAACGGACCGGCTGTTCGTCGTCAAGGGGCTGATCTCGATCGTCGTCTTCGACGGCCGGCAGGACTCACCGACGTACGGCATCCTCAACGAGTTCAAGGTCAGCGAGCGCAACCCCGCACTGCTCGTCATCCCGCCGAACCTTTACCACGGCTGGAAAAGCATCGGCGTGGACGAGGCCTTCGTACTGAACATGCCGACCAGCATGTACAAGTACGACGAGCCCGACGCGCTCGATCTGCCGTACGACTGCGCCGAGGCTGCCGAGATCGTCCCCTTCCGCTGGTGAGCGCGGCCGAGGCACCGCCGCCCCTCGTCACGGTGCTGATGCCGACCCACAGCCACGCGACCACCATCGGGTTGGCTCTCGACAGCGTCCTCGCGCAGACGATCCGCGATCTCGAGGTGGTCGTCATCGCCGACGGCGCAACCGACGCCGTCGTCGAGGCGCTGAGCGCCTACCCAGGCGACGAGCGAGTGCGCGTCGTCTTCCGGTCGAAGTCGGTGAGCCGGGGGGAGGAAGCACGCCACGAGGTTCTGCTCGGCTGCCGCTCGACGTTCGTCGCCTATCTCGGCGACGACGACTTGATGCTTCCCGACCACCTCGAGCAGATGATCGACTTGCTGGCCGATGCCGACTTCGCCCATCCGTTGCCGGTGTCTGTCGACCGGGACGGGGGGCTGTTCTGGTACGCGACGGACCTGTCGCGCGCCGAGTGCCGGGAGTGGCACCAGCACCCCGGCCGCAACGGCGTGTCCCTGAGCGGCGTCGTGCACCGGCTCTCGGCATACCGCCGGCTGCCCGTCGGGTGGCGTCCGGCACCACCGGGGTCGTGGTCGGACCACTACATGTGGCAGCAATGGTTCTCGACTCCGGGCCTGCGATACCGCACCGGGACGCGGCCGGCCATCCTGAAGTTCGACGCGGCCTGGCGTGCCGACTTCTCCGACGAGGAGCGGCGCGCCGAACTGTTGGACTGGCGGCAGCGCTCGACAGGTCCGGGCTTCGCCGACGAGCTTGCGCGAGTCGCCACCGACGCGCTGCGGGACTTCGGGGTCCGGGCCCAGCTCGAGCTCGCCCGGGCGGTCGACGATCTGGCCGAGACGTCGAGCCTGGCGGCCCGAGTCCCGGAACTCGATCGCGCCATCGCCGAATTGCACGGCGACGTCCACAACCAGCATGCCGAGATCAACCGGCTGCGCGATCAGCTGGAGCAGGCCCGTACCGAGCGTGACGAGGCGCGCAGCGAGCGTGACGAAGCGCGCAGCGAGCGTGACGAGGGGCGCCGTGAGCGCGACCTCATCGCCGCGACGCGGACGTGGCGCGCACACGAGTGGGCGAGCGGCCTACGCCCCGTGCGGGCCTTGCTGCGCAGGCGCCGTACCGACCTCGCGGTCTCGGAGCAGGCCTGAGCCGCGTCGTCGTTCAGCTACGGACCCAACGGCATTCCCCATCGCACGCCAACCGACACCACGATGCATCCCGAGAGTCTGACATGGCCCGCGGAATGCACGCTCGTCGGCAGTCCCACACCACCGAGCCGGCCAAGCCCGCCCGGCGAAAGCCATTAGAAGAGTGCGTTCGGGCTCGACCCCAACCAAGGCATGGCTACCTCCAGTCGTTCACCAAGGGCATCGCAGCTAAGTCGGAAATGACGTTCGGCCACGTCAAAGCGAACGTCCTGGGGCGATCCGTCCCCGGCTACCAGCGCGCCCACTTCGTGGACATCATCGAGAACTCGGGCCGGCCGGAGTAGGCGTCTGGCCATGCGTTGCCGAATCGGCCGGAGGCCAGCGCCCTCAGCGCTGTCGGACCGCCGCGCATCGGGCTACCGTCAGCCTTATGAACGCGCCAGATACCGGCGCCGACGTGGGTCATGCCGGCGGTGCGGGGGCGGACGCTGGTCCACCAGATCAGACCCGGTTGCGGCAGCTTGTCGATGAGCAGGCGGCGTTGCGGCGCGTGGCCACGCTGGTAGCCGGCGGCGCGCGGCCGGCTGAGGTGTTCACCGCGGTCGCGGATGAACTTGGCCGCCTGATCGGTGCTGAGGCCACGTTCGTCTCGCGCGTTGATCACCCGCCCGGGGAGCGCGAGGAATTCGAGGGCTACCTCACCGTCGTAGGGTCCTACGGCCGGTTGAGCGATCGAGTACCGGTTGGCTTCCGGCTGAGGCTGGTACCCGGGATGATTCAGGATGCCGCGCTCCGCACCGGGCGCCCGGCCCGGCTCAACGGCGAAGGGCTTGCGAAGGGCCCGTACGGTGCTTGGGTCGACACCCTGGGCATGCGGGCCGGGGTGGCTACGCCCATCGTCGTCGGCGGACGCCGGTGGGGCGTGACGGTGGCTGCGACCTCGCAGGAGGACTTTCCGGCCGGCACCGAGTCGCGGATGTCGGACTTCATGGAGCTCGCCGGTACGGCGATCGCTAACGCGAAGGCCGAGCAGGAGCTGCGCGAACTCGCCGACACCCAGGCGGCGCTGCGGCGCCTGGCCATGCTGGTCGCGCGGGGTGAACGGCCCCAGGCGGTGTTCGCGGCGGTGACCAGGGAGGCGCTGCGGCATTTCGGCGGTGGCACCGCCAGGATGATCCGCTTCGAGCTCGACGGAACGGTGACCCTGCTGGCCAACGAAGGTACGACGGGCCCGCACGTACGGGTCGGGGACCGCTGGGAGCGCTACCCGCCGACCGGGCTGACCACGAGCGTGCAGACTACCGGCAAGGCCGCCCGCGTCGATGACTACCATGAAATTCCGGGCGGGGAGCCCTATCTCGCCGAGGGAATCCGGTCCGCGGTCGCCCTGCCGATACACGTCGACGGCCGGCTGTGGGGCGCGATCGCTGTCGGGTCCGGGCAGGGGCCACTGCCACCGGACACTGAGCGCCGGATGTCGGAGTTCACCGATCTGGTCGCCACCGCCGTCGCGAACGCGCAAAACCGGGCCGAACTCATATCCTCCCGCGCGCGGATCGTCGCGGCATCTGATGAGGCCCGCCGTCGGATCGAGCGCGACCTACACGACGGCGCACAGCAACGACTCCTCGCGCTGACGCTGCGGCTGCGATCGGCAGCAGCGCCCCACGTGAGTGACGAGTTCGGTGCCGAGGTCCAGGACGTGGCCGCGGACCTCGTGGACGTGATCGAGGAGCTGCGCGAGATCTCGCGGGGCATCCATCCGGCGATCCTCTCCACGGGAGGTCTGCGCCCGGCGCTGCGCGCGCTCAAGCGACGCTCGGGCATCCGGGTGGACCTAGACGTGCGCATCGCAGGCCGGCTCCCCGAGCCGGTCGAGGTGGCCGCCTACTATGTCGTCTCGGAGATGCTCACCAACGCGGCCAAGCACGCACACGCCTCGGTTGTCGAGGTCGACGCCGAAGCCTCCGACGGCATGCTCCGGGTGTGCGTGCGTGACGACGGAGTCGGCGGCGCCGACCCGCAACGCGGCTCCGGGCTGGTCGGGCTGAAGGACCGTATCGACGCGCTGGGCGGCACCTTCTCCGTGCACAGCCCGGCCGGCGCCGGCACGACGGTGACCTGCGAGCTTCCGGTTCTGGCCGGGACGGGCGACGATATCCAGTCACGACAGGGTCGGGAATGACGCTCTGGAGATAGACACCGAGCTCATGATCGGTCCGCAACCGCCCGCCAAGAGCATCCTCGGCTCAGAGCTTCGGCAAGAGCCACCCGCGAACATGACTGAGCGAGGACGACGGCTACATCCGGTCGTTCCACCACGAGGACATCCTTGCTAGCCGGAATCCCCGGCAGTTACCGAGGCCGACCCGGCAGCGCGCCCCCACTCCTCTGGCGAGCACCAAACCAGAGGGCCTACTGGCCGCGAGGAGAAATGCCCGCCTGCCGCGACGACGGTATGTCGAGGTTCGCGACATTGTGGCGACTGGGAAACCACCCCAACACAGTGGCCCGGCAGTTCCGCCAGCCATCGCCAGAAGGGACATGGTCAGTGGCAACGCAGCAACATCCAGTCTTTGGCGCCACCGCCGGCTGGCCGTCGGCGCGAGCACCACCGTCATTGGCCCGGCAGCGAATCGCGGGTTCTAGCTCATGCCTGGGCATTCCGGCTACCCGGTAGGCGGGTTGCCTGCTGGCCGTGACGACAACGCGACCGCCACGGAGGGAAGGTTATGCATGACCGTGATGGGCATCACCACAGCGGATTCGATATGCAGTGGCCTCGAGTGGGCCATCGCCGGCGCGATCCCCTTCGGCGCGTTGGGCGGCCCGTCCGAGGACGAGCGCCATACCCTCGCGCGCGACACGCGTCGCCGGGTGTCCGGCCTGGCTGTGCAAGCGGCTCACCTCGCAGGTTCCCGCCGCGACGCGCACCTGTCGGCGAGAGCGCGGCTGTCCGACTTTGCTGCGAGGCCACGATGAGAGTTCCCGCCCGACAACTGGCCGTCGGAGACATCATCCGAATCAACGACCGGCGGCTGAACGTTGTCGCCGTCGAGCATGACATCGCGACCGCGGTCCTGACCGCGGAGTTCGATTTCCTGCTCCACTTCACGCGAACCGATTCCGTGGATGTCGTCGGCGAGGTCCACGACCCATCCGCCGCGGCATGAGGCGGGCGGCGCCAAGGTTCGCCGAACTCGTCGCGGCCTGTCGGCCGTCAGGGACCGGAACTCCACGATCAGCGGTTCCAGGACCAGATTCATGCGCGACGCTTCTTCCCCGTCGGCACGGGCAGTTCGGGCCAAACACGTTGGCGAAGGCGCAACGACGACATGGTCCACCAAGTCCTGGACCGTCCATGCTGCGCACGGTGTTCGATCGTCCAATGCTTCGCGGCGAACATCGTCGAGCAGACCCCTCAGCTGATCCAGTGCTCGGCGCAGCACCGCAGGGTCGTCGTCGTCCGCCACCCGCACAAGGCTATCTCTGTCTCGACCGAAGACAAGCACCACAAGCGGATCCGCGAGTGGTTCGCGGTGGCAACATTCCACCATGGGGTCGGGCAGCACGTTCAGTCAGGCGGCCGACACATTCAGCGAACTCGTTAAGCGATTCCGGATGAAGACATATCTGGATCGGCCTGCCGACACGGTGAGCGTCACCTCGGCCGACGAGCCGGATGGGTTCGTCGCAGAATTGGTCGCCGGGCACGGGCAAAGCTGTACCGCTTCGATCAGGGGTATCAGCTGACGACCATCGCCGGGGGCATGGTTCGCGGGGAATACCTGCGGACCCGGGTCTTCGAGCTCGCGGTGCACAGTCTCGACGTCGCCAGAGGCCACGCGAGCTTGAGTTCTCGGGGTGGTCGCAACACCTGAGTGATCAGGAGTTGCGACGAAAGATCATCAACAGGGGCGTCGTTCCTATCGCGGGCGGAGAGCCGGCTACGACGCATTCACAATTCGGCCGCGCTGGCTTGCCAAGGCCAACACAGAGGCGGCCGGTGCGCCAAGACGCACCGCTTGTTGCCATCTTCACCTTATACCAGATTCGAGGCTCTCATGAGGCTCTGATTCACGCTGCATAATCGGCCGTCGCAACCCGGAACCAATCGAAGTGGAGCAACGGAAATGGGCTACGTGTTGGGCCTCGACGAGATCGACCAAACGCAGGTCGCGGCTGTCGGCGGCAAGGGGGCGCACTTGGGAGAGCTTTCTCGGATCGAAGGCATCCTTGTGCCGGATGGCTTCTGCGTAACGACGGACGCCTTCCAACAGATCATGACCGAAGCGCCGTCGATCGATGATTTGCTCGATCGGCTGTTGCGCCTGAAGTCGGAGGACCGGAAGGCGATCCGCACACTGAGCGCGGAGATCCGCCGGGTGCTCGAAGGGATCCCCATACCTAACGATCTGGTGGCGGCGATCAGCGCCCCGCTCGCCCGACTCGGCGAACGAGCTCCCTACGCGGTCCGATCCAGCGCGACAGCGGAGGACTTGCCGACCGCATCCTTCGCGGGCCAGCAGGACTCGTACCTGAACGTCGTGGGCCTCTCGGCGATCCTCCAGCACGTCAGCCGGTGCTGGGCCTCGCTCTTTACCGAGCGGGCTGTGGTCTACCGCCTGCGGAACGGCTTCGACCATCGCAAGGTCTACATGGCCGTGGTCGTGCAGCAGATGGTCTCCCCGGACGCTGCCGGAATCCTGTTCACGGCAGACCCCGTCACATCGAACCGGAAGATCGCCACCGTAGAGGCTGGCTGGGGCCTCGGCGAAGCCTTGGTCTCCGGTCTGAAGAACGCAGACGTTTACAAGGTGCGCGACGACGAGATCGTCGCCAAGACGGTCGCCACCAAACAGGTCGCCATCCGCGCCTCGCCAGATGGCGGGACACAGGAACAGGCGATCGAGCCCGAGCTGCAGGAGCAGCCAACGCTGACTGATGCGCAGGTCGTGCGGCTAGCGCAGCTGGGCCGGCGAATCGAAGGCCATTTCGGACACCCCCAAGACATCGAATGGTGCCTGGTCGGCGATGACTTCCAAATTGTCCAGAGCCGACCGATCACCACGCTGTTCCCCGTCCCCGCGGCCGCCGACCGAGACAACCACGTCTACGTCTCCGTTGGTCATCAACAGATGATGACCGACCCGATGAAGCCCCTGGGCCTCTCCGTCTGGCAACTGACGACGCGTCGGCCCATGTCTGAGGCCGGCGGGAGGCTGTTCGTCGATGTCACAGAGGGCTTGTCATCGCCTGCGAGCCGTGACGGACTCCTGGACGTCCTGGGGAAGTCCGATCCGCTGATCAGGGACGCGCTGCAGAGCGTCCTCGACCGCGGCGACTTCGTCCCTTCATTCCCGGACGCGGGTCCCGGCGGGCCGCCTGCCGGTGGCGCGTCCGCTCCGATCGAGACCGATCCGGCCATCGTCACCGAGCTGATCGAGCACAGCCGGGCTTCCATCGCCACCTTGGAGCGCAACATCCAGACCTTGTCCGGACCAGCGCTGTTCGAGTTCGTGCTGGCGGATATCGGGGAGCTGCAGCGGATCTTGTTCGATCCGCATAGCCTCCAGGTGATCATGGCGGGGATAGAGTCGACCTGGTGGCTCACCGACCACCTACAGGCATGGCTGGGCGAGAAGAACGCGGCCGACGCGCTCACGCAGTCCGTCCCCCACAACGTCACGTCGCAGATGGGGCTGGCGCTGCTTGACGTCGCGGACGAGATGCGCCCGCATCCAAACGTGGTGGCGTTTCTGCAGCACGTCGAGGACGAGGGCCGCGAGGACGATAGTTTCCTGGACGAGCTGGCCAGGCTTGCGGGCGGAGGAGAAGCACGAGACGCCATCCGGGCCTACCTCGACAACTACGGCATGCGCTGCGTCGGTGAGATCGACATCACGAGGCCGCGCTGGAGCGAGCACCCCGCCACGCTCGTGCCCACGATTCTCAGCAACATCAAGAACTTCGAGCCGGGTGCCGGCAAACGGCGCTTCGAGCAAGGACGACAGCAGGCCTGCAAGAAGGAACAGGAGGTGCTGACGCGCGTGCGCGCATTACCGGACGGGGAGCGGAAGGCTGATGAGGTCAAGCGGATGATCGACCGCGTCCGCACCTTTATCGGGTACCGGGAATATCCCAAATACGGCATGGTCAGCCGATACTTCGTTTACAAGCAAGCATTTCTAAGAGAAGCCGAACGCCTCGTGCAGACCCACGCGCTGCGCGAGAAGGAAGACATCTTCTACCTCAGGCTCCAAGAGCTCCACGAGGTCGTGCGCACCAACCACGTCGATGACCAGCTCATCCACCAGCGAAAGGAAGCGTTCAGGTCATATCAAGCACTCACGCCGCCCCGGGTGCTCACATCGGATGGGGAGGTCATCGCCGGCGCCTACCGACGCGACGATCTTCCACCCGGCGCGCTGGCCGGCTTACCGGTCTCTGCCGGGACCATCGAAGGGCGAGCCCGCGTCATCGTGGACATGGCGCAGGCCGACCTCGAAGCGGGTGACATCCTGGTCACCCCCTACACCGACCCCAGCTGGACCCCCCTGTTTGTCGCCATCAAAGGCCTCGTGACGGAAGTCGGAGGCCTAATGACCCACGGCGCGGTGATCGCACGGGAATACGGCTTGCCAGCCGTCGTGGGGGTGGAGAAGGCCACCCAG
>JAVEET010000213.1 GCA_030840295.1 Pseudonocardiales bacterium | reverse complement strand
TCACAATTCGAGATGGCCTTCCGCGTGGCGGCCAGCCATTGTCGCAGGACCAGGTGCCCGTGGGCGGCGAAGCCGGCGCCCCCCGGGTGGCCGTCGTACACGAAGACGGTCGGCCGTCCGGTGTCGGCGTGTTGAGCCGTCGAGACGCCGCCGATGTCCCAGCGGTCGCAGGTGGCGAACAACGGCAACAGCCCGATCGCGGCATGCTCGGCAGCGTGCAACGAGCCGGGCAGATCGGCCTCCGCCAATCCGGTATCCAGCCACAGCGCGTCGTCGAGGGTGTACCAGACCGCCTTAGTGATCAGGCGATTGAGTGGCATGTCCAGCGGCACCTCGTCGAGAATCTCTCCGGAAAGTCGCCGTCGCTGGTAGCTGGTCACCTGGTTCGACACCTCGACCGCGCCGAAATGGATACCGATGCCGTCCCGGTACCGGCTGTGTTCTACATCGAGGACGGCGATATCGGTGACCTCGCGGGCGTTCGTAGTCCAGTCGGGATCCTCCGCGTGTACCAGGGCCGATGATCGGTCCAGATCGAGGTCGTCCACAACGAAGGATTTGCCCTGGTGCAGATATACCGCCCCGGGGTGCACCGTGGCCGGCGCAGTCGCGTGGTCGACGGTGCCCAACAGCGAACCGGAAACCGCTTCGACCACCGCGACCGGTTGACCACCCGCGCCACGGATATCGGTCTGTGGCCAGTTCCGATCAGTCCAGTACCAACCGGAGGGCCGTCTGCGGAGCAACCCACGGGTCACGAGTTCGGCCAGCACGGTCTCGGCTGCCGGGCCGCCGAAAAGCTCGACGTCGGCTTGGGAGATCGCACGTTCGGCTGCGGCGCAGCACAACTGCGGGCCCAGCACGTACGGATTTGTCGGATCGGTCACCGTCGCCTCGATCGAGGTCCCGAAGATCGCCTCGGGGTGATGCACCAAATACGTGTCCAGCGGATCGTCGCGGGCCACGAAGATGACCAGCGACTCCTGCCCTCGGCGACCGGCTCGTCCGGCCTGTTGCCAGAGCGAAGCCAAGGTGCCGGGGTAACCGGCGAGGATGACCGCGTCGAGTCCGGTGATATCCACACCCAGTTCGAGCGCATTCGTCGAGGCCACGCCGAGCAGTCGTCCCGCGGTCAGATCGGCCTCGAGGGCCCGGCGCTCCTCGGCCAGGAAGCCCGCTCGATAGGCCGCGACTTTGTCAGCGAGCTCACCTGCTCCGGCCTCTCGGAGGTGCCGCCTTGCTGTCAGCGCAGTCAGCTCCGCGCCTCGGCGCGACCGCACGAACACCAGCGTCCGCGCGCCCTCGATGACCAGATCCGCCAGCAGCCGAGCGGCCTCAGCTCCTGCTGCGCGCCGGATCGGTGCGTTGTTCTCCCCGCGCAACGGCGTCAACGGTGGCTCCCAGAGGGCAAAGGTCCGGCGTCCGCGTGGTGCGAAGTCCGAATCCACCGCGACCACCGGCAATCCGACCAGCCGCGAGGCTGATTCAGCCGGAGCGCGTGACGTCGCCGAGGCCAGCACGAAAACCGGCGAGGCACCGTAAGCCGCACACAGCCGGCTGAGCCTCCGCAGGACGAGCGACACATGCGAGCCGAACATGCCGCGATAGTGATGACATTCGTCGATGACCACGAACTTCAGCCGGCGCAGGAACGAGGCCCAGCGAGCGTGCTGCGGCAGCATCGCGCGGTGGATCATGTCCGGATTGGAGAGGATCACGTTCGCGTGCTGGCGGATCCAGTCCCGGTCGTCGATCGGCGTGTCCCCGTCGAGTGTGGCGGCCCGGACCCCGCTCAGCCCGAGCGCGTTGATCGCGCGCAGCTGATCGGCGGCTAGAGCCTTGGTCGGCGACAGGTACAACGTCCGGGCCCGATCGTCGCACAGCACCGCCGAGAGCGCGGGCAGCTGGTAGGCCAACGATTTACCGGTCGAGGTACCGGTGGCGATGACCACGGATCGACCCGACCACGCCAGCTCCGCGGCCTCGACCTGATGCGGCCAAGGGGCGGACAAACCCGACACACCGAGCGCTGAGACCAGTTGTTCGGGGACCCACCACGGCCAGTCGTCGAGCAACTCATTCTGGCCCGGAACCCGTTCCACATGACACAGCGAGGCGTCCTGCGGTGATCGGCCACTGAGGAGCGCAGAAAGCATGGGATGTTCCACGTGATGATAGCGCTTTCGGTGTAGTGGGCCACAGGTCGATGGCTTCGACCTGTGGCACCATGATGCCTGTTAGCCGGACGTCTGAAATTGCGCGCAGTGTCGTCGACGGGGCACAGGCGAATCGCCAGTGCGAAACGAGTGCGTAGTCGAGCGTGGTTAGAGGGGGCCGTCGTGGACCTGAGCTTGGGCGAACACATCGTCGATGGTCGGCTTGTCATCGAGGTTCGGGGAGAAGCCGACGTTCACTCTGCCGGGCACCTGCGCGACCGGCTCACTTCGCGCATCGACACCGGCTCGAAGAGCCTGATCCTCGACCTCTCCCAGCTCGGCTTCATCGATTCGACCGGCCTCGGGGCTCTGGTGGCCGCTCGCAATCACGCTGAAGCGCACAATGCCGACCTCAAGCTGGTTTGCGCGAGTGAGCGGCTGCTGAAACTTTTCCGCATCACCGGCTTGGTCGAAGTCTTTGCGATCTACGGCTCGGTGCTGCAAGCGGTCGAGGCCGGCACACCGGGCCCGCTGCCGTCGACGGCCTCCTGAAGCCGGTACGGCCGCAGACGTCTGGAGCCCAGATGCGCGGGCCGGAGTCGACTCAGCGTGACTTAGTGTGTGATCGCAGAGTGACCCACGCCACGCGCGTCCCGCGGAGCTGTCCCATAGACTCCGCCGCAGCCGCTTTGGAGCGTGAGCTGACACACAGCACCGGTCGAAAAAGTACCGGGGCGGGTGTCCGCAACTGACCCGAGCGTTTTCTCATACGAGTCATTGATGATCGAAGGAGCTTCTCGCATGGCGCTGTCCCACGCGTCGTCTGTGCTCGCCGCCTCGGCGTTCTCCTCAGGCGACAAGGGCCTGGTTGCGGTGGTAGGCCTAGTGGCCCTCGTCGCACTGGCCTTCTCCTACCTGCTGTTCCGCGAAGTGCTGGCCGCGGACCCGGGCACTCCGAAGATGATCGAGATCGCAGCGGCGGTCCAGGAAGGCGCCCAGGCGTACCTGAAGCGTCAGTTCCGGACGCTATCGGTGGTCGTCGTAGTCGTATTCCTGCTGCTCTTCGCGCTGCCGGCCGATGACACCGCCCAACGCATCGGGCGTTCGGTGTTCTTCCTCGTCGGAGCGGGCTTCTCCGGATCCATCGGCTACTTCGGCATGTGGCTTGCCACTCGCGCCAATGTGCGGGTCGCGGCGGCGGCAAACACCGAGGGACGTGAGCGCGCGATCCGGATTGCATTCCGGACCGGTGGCGCCGTCGGTATGGCGACCGTCGGTCTCGGATTGCTGGGTGCGGCGGTCGTGGTGCTCGGCTACACCGATCACGCGCCCAAGGTGCTGGAAGGCTTCGGGTTCGGCGCGGCCACGCTGGCCATGTTCATGCGGGTCGGCGGCGGCATCTTCACCAAGGCCGCCGACGTCGGCGCCGACCTCGTCGGAAAGGTCGAAGCGGGCATCCCCGAAGACGACCCCCGCAATGCCGCCACGATCGCGGACAACGTGGGCGACAACGTCGGTGACTGCGCCGGTATGGCTGCCGACCTCTTCGAGTCCTACGCCGTCACCCTGGTCGCCTCGTTGATTCTGGGCTCGGTGGCCTTCGGTACCAAGGGTCTGCTCTTTCCGCTGATCGTGCCGGCCATCGGGGTCATCACCGCGATCATCGGCGTGTTCATCACGCGCGCGAGGGCGGGCGAGAGTGGCCTGACCACGATCAACCGCAGCTTCTACATTTCGGCGGGTATCTCGGCGGTGCTGTGCGCGGTAGCCGCGTTCACGTATCTGCCCAGTAAGTTCAACAAGTTCCAGGGCGTCTCGGCTGACATCGCGGGCAATGGGGGCAACCCGGCCCTGATCGCATTCATCGCCGTCATCATCGGCATCGTCCTGGCCGCGGTCATCCTGTGGCTGACCGGCGTGTACACCGGCACCGAGGGCAAGGCCGTCCAGGATGTCGGCAAGAGCTCGCTTACCGGCGCTGCCACGGTCATCCTGGCCGGCATCTCGGTGGGCTTCGAGTCCGCCGTCTACACCGCCCTGGTGATCGCCGCGGCCGTCTACGGCGCGTTCCTGCTCTCCGGTTCGCTGATCGTCTCGCTGTTCATGATCGCGCTGGCCGGCTGTGGCCTGCTCACCACCGTCGGCGTCATCGTCGCCATGGACACCTTCGGGCCCGTCTCGGACAACGCCCAGGGCGTCGCCGAGATGAGCGGAGAGGTCTCCGAGGAAGGCGCCAAGATCCTGACCGAGCTGGACGCCGTCGGTAACACCACCAAGGCCATCACCAAGGGCATCGCGATCGCGACGGCGGTGCTGGCGGCGACCGCATTGTTCGGCTCCTATTCCGACGCGATCGCCACCGCGCTGGTCTCGGCGGGCGAGCAGGTCAGCGTGTTCACCGCCAACGTCGTGTCGCCCAGCACGCTGGTCGGCATGCTGCTCGGTGCCTCCGTGGTGTTCCTGTTCTCCGGTCTCGCGGTCAACGCGGTGGCCAGGGCGGCCGGCGCGGTCGTCATGGAGGTGCGCCGGCAGTTCCGGGAGATCCCCGGAATCATGGAGGGCACGGCGAAGCCGGAGTACGGCAAGGTCGTCGACATCGTGACCCGGGATTCGCTCCGCGAGCTTGCGACCCCCGGACTGCTTGCCGTCTTCGCCCCGATCGCCGTCGGCTTC
>JAVEET010000192.1 GCA_030840295.1 Pseudonocardiales bacterium | reverse complement strand
GGGCTGATCGTGATCCAGGAATGGTGGGGTCTGGACGACCACATGGCCGACGTCGTCGACAGGTTCGCAGCCGAGGGATTCGTCGCACTTGCACCGGACCTCTACGGCGGTCGCGTCGCGCACGACGTCGACTCTGCTGGCAAGATGCTCGAAGAACTACCCGTGGAGCAGGCCGCGAAGGACCTCGCCGGCGCCGTCGACTTCCTGCTCGCCGAGCCGTCGGTGACCTCGTCCACGCTCGGAGTGGTCGGATTCTGCATGGGTGGCGGTTTCGTCCTGCAACTCGCCGCGCAGCAAAGCGACAGGATCGGCGCAGCCGTGCCGTTCTACGGTGTCGGGCCGGCGGTCCCGCACCAGTACCGCACCGTCACCGCGCCCATCCAGGGTCACTACGGCGAGCAGGATGCCTTCTACCCAGTAGAGGAGGCCCGCACCCAGGAGCAGCAGATCCGCGACGAATCCCGCGGCAGCGTCGAGTTCTTCTACTACCCCGCTGGGCACGCATTCCACAACGACAAGGATCAGCTGGGCACCTATGACGAGCAGTACGCCAAGCTGGCCTGGGAGCGGGCTGTCGCGTTCCTGAAGGCCAACGTGCACTAAAGGCCAACGTGCACTAAAGGCCAACGTGCACCAAAGGCCAACATTGACTAGGGGCCAACATTGACTGGGGGGCAACGGGCACTGAGGACGTCGGCAACGCCCTGGAGCACAGCTGCCCGGTTACCCCTAGTTCCAGGACGTTGCGCGCAACCGAGCCCATGGCAGGTCGCGTGCTTCGTACGGCCAATCCATCGCTATGGCTGTGGCGGCTGGCCCAAGATGGTCGCGACCACCGCGGAGAAGTCGAGGTCGGCCGCGCCCTGCTCCCCCGCCTCGTCCAACCAACGCCGCACGGTCTTGGCGGTCTGGAGATCGACGCCTGCGTGGTCTGCGGCGTCGACCGCGAGACGCATGTCCTTGGCGGCCAGAGAAAGCTTGAAGTTCGGCGGGTAGTGCCCGGCTTCCACATTCGCCCGCTTGGCGCGCAGCGTCGGACCGACCGGTGAATCAGCGAGGACATCGAGAACCGAACCCTGATCGAGTCCCAACGTGCGCCCCAACGCGAGGGCCTCGCCGAGGGCCACGATGGACGCGGTGAGGGTCGTGTTGACCACGAGCTTCATCGCGGCGCCCGAGCCGCCAGCGCCGACGTGGCGAACGTCGCCGAAGACCTCCAGGACGGGCAGTGCCCGCTTGAACTCTTCGTCGCCGGCGCCGACGTAAACGTGCAGGCGGCCAGCTGTCGCCTCCGGGATGCTGCCCCGTACCGGAGCGTCGATCGCCGTTATGCCGGCAGGGAGTCGGGCCGCGGCTGAACGGAACGCGTCGGGTCCTACCGTTGACATGTCGATCAGCGTCTGACCTGGTATGAGAGCGCGGGCGAGCCCGTCCGTTCCGAACAGAACGTCGTCGAGGGCTTCAGGCGTGGCAAGCATGGTGATCGCGAAGTCGACGCCGGCGGCCGCGTCGGCCGGGGTCGGAGCGACGCGGGCCCCCGCGTCAACCAACTGTTCGGTTCGGCCGGCAGTGCGGTTCCAGACCGTGACGTCATGGCCGGCGCTTATCAGCCGCGTGGCCATGGGTGATCCCATATTCCCCAGGCCAAGGAAGGCGATCTTCGACATGGTTAGTCACATCCCTTCGGGAGAAGCGCCGGTGACCGGCGCGGCATCAGCGAGGATCGCGTGGATCGTTTGGACGTCGTGTGCCGAGAGCTGGACCTCGGCGGCCGGTATGAGCGCGTCAAGCTGTTCGGCGCGACGGGCTCCGACGACCGCGACATCGACGACGGGATTGTCGACGGTCCACGCCACCGCTAGCTGCGGGAGTGGGATGCCGCGCTCGGCGGCGAAACTGTTGAGTCCGGCGACCACATCGAGATTGCGACGGAACGTGGCACCGACGAAATCGCGGCTGTGACTGCGCCAGTCGTCCGGCGGGAAGGTCGTCTCGAATGTCATGTGCCCGGCCAGTAGCCCGTGAGCGAGCGGGCCGTAGGCAAGCACTCCGATGTCGTTGGCGGCTGTGTAGGGCAGGATCTCGGCCTCGATGTCGCGCCGGAACATGTGGTACGGCGGCTGGAGGGTCTCCACCCGGCCATGCCGGCTCAGCGCCTCCAGCTGCTTGGCGTCGTAGTTGGATACGCCGATGTGGCGGATCATGCCCTCTGAGACCAGCTGGTTGAGTGCCGAAGCGGTCTCTTCGTCCGGCGTGGCTGGGTCTGGCCAGTGCACCTGGTACAGATCGATATAGTCGGTTGAGAGATTGCGCAGGCTCGCCTCTACACCTGCCCGCAGCCACCGGGCGCTGGCGTCACGCACCAGGGCAGTGCCGTCCACGCGGAGTCCGCCCTTCGTAGCGACGATCACCTCGTCGCGCCGAACCCGCTTCCACAAGCTTTCGCCGAGCAGCTGCTCGGCAGCGCCGAATCCATAGGCCTGAGCGGTGTCGAAAAGTGTGATTCCATTGTCCAACGCGCTGTTGATCGCACTTTCGGCATCGGTCTTGTCGAAGGATCCCCAATCACCTCCGAAGGCCCAGGTGCCCAGAGCCAGCACGGAGACATTCAGATCCGTCTTACCAAGTCGTGTGTAGCGCACGGGCTGTACCTCAATTCCAATCGATCCGCCGATCGGAGCGGTCGCCAACTTGCCCGCCCTGACCAAGGATGGTTCATCTTTCACTGTTGCGCGATCGGCATTTCGTTTCGTCGCCGCCAGCACCAATCTTCGATGCATGGCCGCCGTACTTGCGCCTTCTGGCTAGCAGCAAGGTTGTTGGTGCTAGCTGCCCATCGGGCAGCTAGAACTAGCGACCTTCGAGGAACCTGAGGACGGCCAAGACCCGTCGATGATCGGTTTGGCTCTCCGGCAGATCGAGCTTGGTGAGGATGCTCCGCACGTGCTTCTCGACCGTGCCCTCAGAGACGAAGATCTGACGAGCAATCCCCGCATTGGAGCCGCCCTCGGCCATCAGCGCGAGCACTTCGCGTTCGCGGGGCGACAGGACGTCGAGCGGGTCACGCCGCCGGCGAGCCTTGACGAGCTCCTGTACCAACGATGGGTCCACTACCGACGCGCCCGCAGCGATCCTCTCGACGGTGTCGATGAACTGCGCTACATCGGTCACTCGACTCTTCAACAGATAGCCGAGGCGCTCCCCGCCGGCCAACAACTCCATCGCCTCGTCTACCTCGACATGGGCTGACAGCACGATGATCGCAGTGTCGGGCAGTTCCTCGCGGATCACACGCGCCGCCTCGAGACCTTCGGTGACGTACGCCGGGGGCATCCGGATATCGATGATCGCCACCTCGGGCACGGTCGCACGGACGAGGGCGAGCAGTTCGGCCCCATCCCCCGCCTGACCGACGACGTCGAACCCCGAACGGTCGAGCAAGCTTGCGAGGCCTTCACGTAGCAGGACATCGTCATCGGCGAGCACGACGCGGAGTTGGCGTCGAGTCTCCGGCGCTGTTTCGGCTGTCCCTGACGGTGTCAGCATTCCACCAGTGTGGACCATGGCGGCGTTGTCTGCCGCATCGGCTACCACCACTGTAAGCACGAACCTCAACAGACACGGCAACCGTCCTGCTTCGGTATTGCTACCTGCAAGGGCAAGATTCCGGCTAGCTGTATCCGCTGAGCCACGCTGTCGGCCACCATCGGTCGATCGTGATCGTCGGCGAGCGTCGGACTACCGGCTAACAGGGGCCAAGCAAGCCTGGTCGTCGGAACCAGAATTGCGGCTAGCGGGAATGCGGTGGGGCTGTGCGTTTTGGCAAAATCAGAGGATGCTCTTGCGCTGTCTAATCATCGATGATAACCCTCACTTCGCCCAGGCGGCACGATCGCTGCTCGAGCACGAGGGACTAACCGTGGTTGGCACGGCATCAACGGGCTCGGAAGCCATCGAACTGGTACGTGAGTTCCAACCAGACGTAGTGATACTGGACATCGACCTCGGGGCCGAGAGTGGCTTCGACGTGGCAGAACAGCTACGCACCGGCGACGCGCACACCTCGCTGGCGAGCGGTCCGGAGATCGTCCTTGTGTCGGCACATGATGAAGAGGATTTCGCCGACATGATTTCCGAAAGCGTCGCGGCCGGATTCGTTGCCAAGTCGGACCTATCGGCCCGGGCGATCCGCAAGTTGCTCGCTCCCGAGGCCAGCTGCGATCAGAGCTGAGCCTGCGGTTGCCCCACCCTGCGCAGCGACATCCCTAGCTGGCGTGCGCGTCGTCGGCGCGTACGCCGAGGTCAAAGAGCTGGCTTAACGCGTCAAGATAGACAGGCCCGTTCGGGCCGGTGGCGAACTCCTTGGCCCGGACTGTCG
>JAVEET010000189.1 GCA_030840295.1 Pseudonocardiales bacterium | reverse complement strand
CCGGCCGACCGGTCGGCGGCGGGCTTTCCCCAGGCACCGCATCGGGAATCCGCGTCATGGTAGTGACCAAGGACGTCCTGGCCGCCGGCTCGACGCGGTGGGCGCAGGGCGGTATCGCGGCCGCGCTCGGGCCGGACGACTCGTCCGCCGAGCACCGGCAAGACACCCTGGTGGCCGGCGTCGGGCTGTGCGATGAGGCAGCGGTCCAGGTGCTGGTCGACGAGGGTCCACAGGCCGTCCGAGAGCTCATCGAGCTTGGTACCCGGTTCGACCGCGCCGGTTCCGGTGAGCTGTCCTTGACCCGGGAAGGCGGCCACCACCGGGACCGGATCGCCCACGCCGGCGGTGACGCCACCGGTGCCGAGATCGAGCGCGCGCTGGTCGCCGCGGTGCTGAAGTCCTCCGGGATCGAGGTCATCGAGCACGCGCTCGTCCTCGATCTGCTGCCCACGGCCGGTGGCGGCGTTGGGGCGGTGACACTGCACGTGATGGGCGAAGGGCAGTTGGACGGCGTCGGCGCGGTACGAGCCAAAGCCATCGTGCTGGCCACCGGTGGCATCGGTCAGATCTACTCCGCGACCACCAATCCGGCGGTGTCCACCGGGGACGGGGTTGCCGCTGCGATGCGGGCCGGCGCCGTGGTCCGGGACCTGGAATTCGTGCAGTTCCACCCGACGGTGTTGTGGCTCGGCGGGTCCGCCGCTGGGCAGCAGCCGCTGGTCAGCGAGGCGGTCCGTGGCGAGGGCGCCTTCCTCGTCGACGAGGAAGGCGTGCGGTTCATGCAGGGCCGGCACGAGTTGGCGGACCTGGCACCCCGCGACGTGGTGGCCAAGGCGATCCTGCAGCGGATGCACGACACCGGCGCCGAACATATGTGGCTTGACGCACGGCACTTCGGTGCCGAGAAGTGGCGCGTCCGGTTCCCGACCATTCTGGCCACCCTCGCGTCGTTCGGCATCGACCCCGTCGAGCAGCTGATTCCAGTTGCACCGGCTAGCCATTACGCTTCCGGCGGTATCGCCACCGACCTGTTCGGGCGTACCTCGGTCGATGGCCTCTATGCATGTGGTGAGGCCGCTTGTACCGGCGTGCACGGGGCAAACCGGCTCGCTTCCAACTCGTTGCTCGAGGGCCTGGTCTTCGGCCGCCGGATCGCCGCCGACGTGTTGGCCCGGCTCACGCCGGGTGCGGCGCTGCCCGAGCTCGGCGTGGACGTCCGCAGTGCGGGAGTATCCGCGTCAGCGATTCGCACGCAACTGCAAAGGGAAATGTCTGCTGACGCCGGTGTGCTCCGGGATGCCGGCGGTCTCAATCGGGCCTCGTCGGCCCTGCAGCGGTTGTCGGCGCAGCGCAGCAGCGACCCGCGGACCGAGACCTGGGAAGCAACCAACCTGCTCACCGTGGCCAGTGCGCTGGTCGTCGCGGCGACCCGCCGGCAGGAGACCCGTGGCTCGCACTGGCGTGAGGATTACCCTGATCGCAACGACGGAAGGTGGCTCGGTCACCTCGATGTGCGACTCGGGCCGGACGGGATGATCACCAGCGACTACCGTCCAGCCATGCCGAATGCCAGCTCTTCCACCAGTGCGGGTACCTCGTCCACCGCTGCGGGGACGAGCTCGAACCCGCTCGTCCAAGACCCGGCTGGTACGGAGGTCCCTGCCCGATGAACGATTCCCCTGTGCTGACCGACAGTGTGCTGACCGACAGTGTGCTGACCGACAGTGGGCTGACCGACAGCCTCGAGCGACTGGCCGATGCCGGGCTCGATCCGGCCGAGGTGGCCGACGTGGTGATCCGCGCGCTGGCCGAGGATCTCGCCGACGGGCCGGATGTCACCACCATGGCCACGATCGGCGCCGAGCAGCTTGGCCGGGCGGATGCGGTTCCGCGCGAAGCCGGTGTGGTGGCCGGTCTGGGGGTAGCCGCGTTCGTCTTCGCCATGGTGGGCGAAGGCCGTGTGGAGGTGGAACTCATCGCCGCCGACGGTGACATCGTCGAACCGGGTGACGTGCTGCTGTCCGCGCGTGGGCCGGTTCGTGACCTGCTCACCGCCGAGCGGACCGCCCTGAACCTGCTGACTCACCTGTCCGGTGTGGCCACGGCGACCCGACTCTGGGTGACCGCGGTGGCCGCGAGCGAGGCGCAGATCCGCGATACCCGCAAGACGATGCCGGGACTGCGGGTGCTGGAGAAGTACGCGGTGCGCTGCGGAGGGGGCGTCAACCACCGGATGTCGCTCTCGGATGCCGCGTTGATCAAGGACAACCATGTCGCGGCGGCCGGTTCGGTGACGCGGGCGTTCGAGTTGGTCAAGGCGGCCGCACCCGAACTGCCGGTCGAGATCGAGGTGGACACGGTGGACCAGTGCCGGGAGGCCATCGAGGCCGGAGCCGATCTCATCCTGCTCGACAACATGAGCAGGGTGGATCTGATCCGCTGCGTACGGCTGGCCTCGGCTACCGATTCCCGGGTCCGGCTCGAGGCGTCCGGTGGGCTGAGCCTCGACAACGCGGCCGCGGTGGCCGCAACCGGGGTCGACTATCTGGCTGTGGGAGCCCTCACCCACTCGGTGAAAGTGTTCGATATCGGCCTCGATCTCGTCGTCGATCCTGCTGCAACCGGCTCGGCCAACCTCTGATGCTGCTCGCCATCGACATCGGCAACACCAACACCGTCCTGGGCGTATTCGACGGCGACACCATGGTGCATTCCTGGCGCGTGAAGACCGATGCCCGTAACACTGCCGATGAACTCATGCTGACCTACCGCGGCCTGCTGCAGGAGATACCCATCACCGGTATCTGCGGGTGCTCCACCGTGCCGGCCGCGTTGCGCGAACTGCGCGCGATGCTCAGCCGGTATTGGGGGGATCTGCCGACCGTGCTGGTGGAACCGGGCATCAAGACCGGGGTCGCGTTGCTGTTCGACAACCCCAAGGAGGTGGGCGCGGACCGGATCGTTAACACGCTGGCCGCCCATCACCTCGTCGACGGGCCGGCGATCGTGGTGGACTTCGGCACGTCCACGAACTTCGACGTGGTCAGCGGCAAGGGTGAGTTCCTCGGCGGCGCGCTGGCTCCCGGCATCGAGATCTCGCTCGACGCGCTTGCCGCCCGCGCCGCGCAGCTGCGCAAGGTCGAACTGGTCAAGCCCAGGTCCCCGATCGGCAAGAACACCGTCGAGGCCCTGCAATCGGGCATCCTCTACGGCTTCGCCGGACAGGTGGACGGCCTGGTGCGCCGGCTCGCGGCCACCCTGGCGCCGGAGGACCCGGGTGGTGTCGAGGTGATCGCGACCGGCGGGCTGGCGTCATTGGTGGTGGAGCACGCCGACACGGTGACCCGGCACGAACCGGATCTCACCCTGATCGGCCTACGTCTGATCTACGAACGCAACACCTAGACCCGATCGTGTAACGCTGACCCTCGTGGGCGGGGTCAGCGTTACACGATCGGGTCCTTAGAGTTGTCCAGGTGACCGACTCTCCCGCTGCGAGCAGCGCCATCGCCGACCTCGAGGACCCGCCGTCGGACGACCTGCCCGAGCAGGTGCGGATCCGCCGGGAGAAGTACGACCGGCTGATGGCTGATCCCGAGAGGGCACCGTTCCCGGTCGGCGTGGCGCGCACCCACAGCCTGGCCGAGATCCGCGAGGCGTACCCGGACTTGGCTGCCGACACCTTCACCGGAGACATCGTCGGCGTCACCGGTCGGGTGATTTTCGTCCGAAATACCGGCAAACTGTGTTTTGCCACTTTGCGTGAGGGTGGCGTCGAACTCCAGGCGATGCTGTCACTGGACAAGGTCGGGCCGGAGGCCTTGGCCAGCTGGAAGGCCGATGTCGACCTCGGCGATCAGGTCTTCGTCATCGGAGAGGTGATTGCTTCTCGCCGAGGTGAGTTGTCGGTGCTTGCCCACAGCTGGCGAATGACGGCCAAGGCGCTGCGGCCACTGCCGGTGGCCCACAAGCCGATGAGCGAGGAAGCTCGGGTCCGCCAGCGTTACGTCGACCTGATTGTGCGTGCGGACGCCCGCAAGATGGTCGAGGTCCGGGCCGCGGTCATCCGCTCGCTGCGCCGGACGCTGGAGGCCCGCGGCTACCTCGAGGTGGAGACGCCAGTCCTGCAGTCCATTCACGGTGGGGCCGCGGCTCGGCCGTTCTCGACCCACCTGAATGCATTCGATCTGCCGATGTCGTTGCGCATCGCGTTGGAGCTGCCCCTGAAGCGCTGCATCGTCGGTGGCATTGACCAGGTATTCGAAATCGGTCGAATCTTCCGCAACGAAGGTGTCGACTCGACGCATTCTCCCGAATTCACCATGCTCGAGGCGTACCAAGCCTATGGCGATTACCACAGCATGGCGGAGTTGACCCGGACGCTCATTCTCGAGGCCGCAAAGGCCGCCGGCATTAGCTCGCCGCCGGCGCACACTGGCGAAGAAATCGCACTCTTCTCGGAATGGCGCTGGGTGACCATCCATGATGCGGTGGCCGAGGCCGTTTCCGCGGCCGTCACCCCGGATACCTCGGCCGATGAGCTAGGCGCCATCGCGGCCGCACACGAGGTCGCTGTCAAGCCCGAGTGGAATGCCGGCGACATCGTCGTCGAATTGTTCGAGAAGCTGGTCGAACACACGCTGATTCAGCCCACTTTTGTCGCTGATTATCCGAGGGCGGCCAAGCCGCTGGCCCGAACGCACCGAGGCGATCCCCGATTGGCCGAGGCTTGGGACCTCATCATCGGCGGGGTCGAGATCGCACCGGCCTATTCGGAACTGGTCGACCCGGTCGAACAGCGTCGACTGCTGGCCGAACAATCGCTGGCCGCCGCCGCGGGTGACCCCGACGCGATGGAACTGGACGAGGACTTCTTGCAGGCTTTGGAATACGGCATGCCGCCCACCGGCGGAATGGGCTTGGGGGTCGACCGGCTGGTTTGCATGCTCACCGGGAAGGGAATTCGGGAGACCATCCTGTTCCCATTGCTCAAGCCACTCTAATTGGCAGCTGTACTGACGCGGCACGGCGACATCTCATAAGTACCGGCGCCCTGACTGTGCTTTACTAAGTGTGTTCGCAAATTTTTCAGTGACCCGCCCGTTTGATATGAGATTGGATGAATGATGGCCCAGAAGATTCAGGTGCTTCTCGTGGACGACCTCGATGGGGGCGAAGCTGACGAGACCGTCACTTTTGGGTTGGACGGTGCCACGTACGAAATCGATCTCTCCTCTAGTAATGCGTCGAAATTGCGTGATGCGCTTGCGCCGTTCGTTGGTCATTCCCGTCGGCCAGTGCGAGGTGGTAATCGGGGAGCCGTTCCCGGGCGCGGTCCCAGGAACACCGTCCGCGCCGACCGCGAGCAGACTCAGGCCATCCGTGAGTGGGCCCGCAGCAGCGGACGCAAGGTTTCCGAACGCGGCCGGATTCCGGCGAGCATCGTAGAGGCTTATCACTCCGCCAACTGAGCTGGCGCCGCGCGGACTGGGATCTCGGCCACTCATTCAGTGAGTCAGTCAGTTGGTCAGTGAGTTACGCGAAGCTGGTCCGAGTTACTCCATGCTTGGCGTACTTCGACGAGGTACCCGTAACTCGGCCCTACTGAACTCAACATCCCGGCCTCCGCGGCCCTGGCCAGGACCGGCCGATAACCGCTTCCCGTTGCCCCTAGCGCTTAATGTTAGACCGGCGTAAAGTTCGCTGGCAGCGTACGGGGGCATGGAAGTCGATTCCGGGTCGTTGGGGTGACTAGAGTCAAACCAGCGGGTCGCGTTCACCGAATCCCCTCATGAACCCGATCACGCGGTTAGGGGAGTGAGAGCCATGTTCGAACGGTTTACCGACCGTGCGCGCCGAGTTGTCGTCCTGGCCCAAGAAGAGGCACGGATGCTCAACCAC
>JAVEET010000183.1 GCA_030840295.1 Pseudonocardiales bacterium | reverse complement strand
GAATCTATTGATACTGATCCTTCCGCGCAATCAGCAACGCGCCAAATGACTATCGTGACCGACACGCCGTGACCCGATCTACGGCCTGGCCCGTCGCTCGATCAGTTGGCGACTGTGAACCGGCGACCGGTGTGTGCCGGAGTCTCGATCTCGTCCACGAGCGCGACGGCGAAGTCCTCGGCAGAGATCGAGTCGCCCGCGGGGGTGTCGTCGGCCACGACGTAGCTGCCGGTGCGCTGTCCTGGCTCGATGATTGGCGCAGGGGAGAGGTAGCTCCATTCACCGGCGGTGCTGAGGGCCTTGAGAGCGTCGAGTGAGGCCGCAGCGGCGAGGGCTTCGGTCTTGTAGATCTCGGGAAACTCCGCGGTATCGACCAACCGGACCCCTGGGGCGGCAAAGAGTGAACCCGCGCCACCGACCACGATCAGCCGCGCGGCTGAGACAGCCGTCGCGAGTTCGACCAGCGTGTCGGCGAAGGCGGACGGGTCCCCGCCCGGCTCACGACTAGGGCCGATGGCCGACACAATGACGTGGTTGTCGGCGGCAAGGTGCTTGAGCGCAGCGAGGTCGGACGCTTCTGCCTTCAAAGGGGTGACTTTGTCCGACGCCGATGCGTCGCCTTTTCGGCTGATGGCGGTGACCTGATGGCCACGGGTAGCGGCCTCGGCCACGATGCGAGAGCCGACCATGCCGGTGCCCCCGATAACTGCGATCTTCATTCCGTCTCCTTGTTGAGGCCTTCGGGTACCGTGATGACGGTAACCAGCGGTTACTGATGACTTCAACGTGACCTAGGTACCCAGAGGTAACAATGGACAGGACGCACATGGAGGGCCTACCGCTGCGCGGTGACCTCTTCGATCCCGACTGTCCGACCCGAGTCGTGCTCGACCGGATCGGCGACAAATGGACGGTGCTGGTGGTCTCGGCCCTGTCAACCGGCACCCTGAGATTCACCGAACTGCGAGCCCGAGTGGGCGGCGTCGCGCCGAAAGTGCTCACCCAGACGCTGCGAGCACTCGAACGGGACGGCATCCTGATCCGGACGATCTACGCTCAGGTGCCGCCGCGGGTCGAATACCAATTGACCGATCTCGGTCGCTCACTGGCACAGCCGATCGCAGCGATCCAGGACTGGGCCGAGGGTCATGTGGGCGCAGTGCTCGCGGCCCGAAAC
Organism: Pseudonocardiales bacterium; assembly: GCA_030840295.1. Lineage (GTDB taxonomy): Bacteria > Actinomycetota > Actinomycetes > Mycobacteriales > Jatrophihabitantaceae > Jatrophihabitans_A. The sequence continues at coordinate 4,454 of JAVEET010000183.1, read as the reverse complement.
AGCTACGACTCGTCCGTCGCCTGAACCGTTGTGCTCGTGTGGAGCCGTAAGGCCGTGACCAGGTTGTCAATCACTCACGGGACGTCAGGCGCGGCCGGGTAGCAGATCGTTGCCGATTCTGAGCAGCCTCTGCCGGCGATCTCAACGGCCAGCGAGACGTTGATGTGTGCACGGCCTCGCATGCAGATCTACCCAGATCTCCTTCCGCGCCTACTAAGTTGGCCACGGCGCTGCCTTGCGACGTCGTGGCCCTGGCTGTCTGCCGACACGCCCTGGGCGCGGCTGCCGGTCCCGCAGCGGACGTGGTGGCGGATTAGCCGGGCGTGTCGGACGGGGACGGGTGGCCGAAGGCGTCGCCGAGTCCGGTGAGGTCGATCGTCCGTCGGGCCTGTTCCGGGACGTGCTCGGTGAGTGAATGCAACACTTCCAGCGCAGCGAGGATCTCACGTCCGACCGCTTCTGCTGGGCGCATGGCGTCGACGGAGACCAGGATCCCGCGCTGGCCGTACCAGGACAGGATTGGGTGCGTAACTTCGCGGTAGACACGAAGCCGGGTGCGAATGACGTCCTCCGTGTCGTCGGAGCGGCCTTCCAGTGCGGCACGAGCCAGCAGCCTACGCACGAGCTCGCCGTCATCGGCCTGTAGGTGCAGGGCCACGTCGGCGGTCATATCCAGCTCGAGAGCGATCCGGTAGATGGCACGGGCCTGCTCGATGTTGCGAGGGACGCCGTCCAGGACGTAGCCGGTTCCGGCCGCCTTCGCTGTGGCCAGCGCCAGCCTGACGATGTCCAGGACAACCTGGTCAGGAACCAACTCGCCGCGTTGCAGATGTGTTTGAACGGCTCGACCCAGCTCACTCTGTCGCGCAACGTGGTCGCGCAGCAGGTCACCGGTGGCCACGTGCGGAATGCTGAAGTACGCGGCGATCAATGCGCCCTGGGTTCCCTTGCCCGCGCCCGGCGGCGCAATCATCAGCACCCGCATCTTGAACTCCTCTCCTAGGCCGCGACGCCGGCCCGGACCTAACGGTATGCGGTGTCGGGCGACGCTGAGGGCGGGAGTGCCTCATGGCCGCGAACGCGCCGTTCGGTCCACGCCGAGCTCGACGAGATAAGTGCTGCCGCCGCGGGTGAGGACGTGGTAAAAGGTCGTGGTGAGCGTCGCGGTGCCGATTACCGCGCCGATCCGCTGTTCGGCTTCCCGCCAGCGGGAATGCGTGTATGTCATCACGCGCTCGACGTCACGTCGCGCTTCAGGCCGTGGGTAGGCGCTACTTGGACATCGGAGTCTGAGCACAAGCCCCTTTTTGGTGCTGGCATAATGGAGCTCATGGCGAAGCACATGCGCAACTGGTGGCCGCAGTAGGGGGCGGCTACCCCGAACTGCGTCCAATTTCGTCAGCCGCCCACACCGGGCGGCTTTCGCGTTTTTGTGCGCGCCGACCGTGGTGGGTCACATGTCCAACACCAAAGAAGGCGACCCACCATGACCACTCGAGTGTTCACCGGACTCAAGCCCACGGGGCAACTTCAAATAGGCAACTACCTTGGAGCCATCCGTCCCCTGCTCGACCTCGCAGCCGACCCGGACAACGACCTTCTGGTCAGTGTCGCCGATCTGCATGCGCTCACCGTCCAGCACGACCCCGCGCGGCTGAGGGCACTCACGCTGGAGATGGTCGCTACCTTGCTCGCCTGCGGCCTCAATGCGCGAGCCAAGCTGTTCGTCCAATCCTCGATCCCCGCGCACACCGAGCTGAGCTACCTTCTCGAATCGACTGCCACCTACGGCGAGATGGCCCGGATGATCCAATTCAAGGAGAAGTCGCGCGGACAGGAGTCCGTTCGGCTGTCGCTCCTGACGTATCCGGCACTCATGGCCGCGGACATCCTCGCCTATCAGAGCGAGGTTGTTCCTGTCGGTGATGACCAGCGTCAGCACCTGGAACTGGCCACCACGCTCGCGCGTCGGTTCAACGGCACGTACGGCGACGTCTTCACCGTCCCCCGCGGAGCCACCCCGGCCGAGACGGCCCGCGTCAAGGACCTTCGCGATCCGACGACGAAGATGGGCAAGTCCGGCGCAGCCGGGGCCGGGGTCATCTTCCTTCGCGATGAGCCTGATGCCATCGTGGCGAAGGTCCGCCGGGCGGTCACCGACAACAATCCAACCCTCACCTACGATCCGCGGAACAGGTCAGGTGTGGCGAACCTTGCCGTGCTACTCGGCGCTCTCACCGGATCCTCGCCCGGCGCTGCCCTCGACGAGATTCAGGGGGCCGCTGCACTCAAGGCCGCCGTGGCCGAGGCCTTGGTGGAGACCCTCGCCCCCATCCAGAAGCGGTACCGAGAGCTCACCGCCGACCCAGCGGAGTTGCTGTCAGTGCTTCGTTCAGGAGCGGAAGTCGTTGCTGGGGACGCGGTCAAGACCGTCGCCAACGCCCGTGAGGCGATGGGACTGCTGTCTCTCCACTGACCCGGTTCTTCCGCTGTTGCTGCACCGCAGGGATCGTGCATGCCCGGCGCCGGCGTGCCGGACCTCTTGGACGCTGCGGCGCAGCCTTAGATCCTGCGTTCAGTCTCGATCAGACAGATCGGAGATGGTCGGGATCGATGGTCGCATGGATGCCTACATCGACAGCGCTGTGCTTAGGGCTGTCGCCAAGTTATCGACGAAGTGTCACGCCCTCCGCTACTTCCCGGTGTCCGGGACGACCGTCATCGAGGCATAGAAAGACGTTCTGCGTGTCGGGGCGTGACGTAGGAACGTCACGGTGGCGTGTTGTAAGCACTGCTTGCCGAGAGGGCGAGGCCGCCCTCATCGCACGGGTGCTAGGCCAGCCGGGGCTACCGGTCCAGCGGAGTGAGCCACGGCGTGAGGGTGACGAGTCCGTCAGGGCATGTGTCTATCCAGTCGGCAATCTCTCGGGTTATGCGCACCAGACGAGCATGGATCGACGGCTGGCCGTATTCGTCATTGTGCGGGCTCGCCGCGTACAGCTTCCAGTGTTGCCAACGGTCTTGAAGGTGACCGAACGCGGTGTCGAGTTGCGGCTTCGTCCATCGTGCGGGGATCACGCAGAGGCGATCGCCGAGTTGCGGGCGAAGGCGAGCCTCCACAGCGGCCACGTCGACGGCAGCGACCACAAGAACCTGCCGATCGACGCTCGGCCGGAACACGGTGACCGCGACCGCCGCCCCGTTTTCTTCAAGATCACCCGGATCGAAGATCAAGTTCGCGTTCTCCTGGCCGCGCGGCCACCCGCTTGCCGTGGGACGGCACGGCGGCACGGTCCAATCCGTGAGGCGCTCTCGCAGCGGCGGCGGCTGCGCATCGCTCTGGGACTCGACCCGAATCGCGGAACCCAGCCATTCACCGGTCAGCGTTGTCCAGCCCTCCACTGAGCCGTCCCGTTCATAGCGCCCTGCGACACGGTTGAGATCAACGCCCGCGACCGGCACCGCAAGATCTGAGGGTTTCGGTGCCGGTCGGCCACCGGCGTATCCAACAGCCAGTGCTGGGAGGCGAGGCTCGAACCAGGTCCCGCCGCTATTACCGACCACCCTTCCGCAGCCGGCCACCACGTCGCCGACACCGAAAACGAGCGCACGAACCTCCATCGCTGAGATGTTGCCTCACGGCGGTCCGCGATGCACGCTCATCGGCTACTCCGTTAGTTCGTTCGAGCGCGGACGGCTGCAAGCCAGTGCGCTTCTAGCGCGCCGTGCACCGATCTACGCCATTCCCCGTTGCGCGACGATGGCAACGGCAGCGGGGAACTCGAACGGATAGATCGACACGTTGCCGAAGCCGGCTCGGACGGGTTCAGTCCAGAAGTCAGCCCCGTACTCGGTATGGACGAGGTAGTTGTCCTCACCTTCAGCGCCGTGGTAGCTCGCGGGCATGCCTTTTCGTGGTCGGCTCATGCGCCCGACGATCAGCGGAATGGTGTAAGCGAGCACCCCGCCAGGGCGCAGCACACGATGGCATTCGGTCAGGCCGACGACGGGGTCCGTAACGTGTTCGAGCGTGTCTGAATGCACCACGAGGTCAAAGGTCTTGTCGGCGTAGGGCAGGTCGAGCATGTCCACTTCTGGGTGACTGGCCAGATGGTGCCGCTTCCACTCCGAGAGATGCGGAGTCAGGGTCCCCGCCTCGTTGATCTCCAGTGTGGCTAGGGCTGGCCGCCGCATGAACATCTCTTGGAACGGCCGTCGCCAGCCGAAATGCCGACGGATCGCATCCGCGAGTGCCGCCGACCGCAGCGAGGTCGCGCAGTTCACGCAGGTCGTTCCCTGCTGGCGATCGATGTAGGCGAGCTCAGCCTCGGACAGACCCCATTGCGCCGCCAGGGCAGGCCAGATGATCTCCATATCCTGCCACCCGGAAGCGTGGCATACAGGGCAAGGGCGCATGGCTAGAAGCTTGCCACGGCCTGTCGGACATTCCTGCC
>JAVEET010000141.1 GCA_030840295.1 Pseudonocardiales bacterium | reverse complement strand
GCCCTGACCCACCGGCCCTGACCCACCGGCTCTGAGCCACCGGTCCTGACCCACGGGCCCTGACCCACCGGCCCTAACCCACCGGCTCTACCAGGCCGGACCATCGCGCCTTGACCTGCCCGACCCGCGGGCCTCCACCGACCGCGACGCCGACTGCTGTCACCGACCTCGACTAGCCTGACCGGGTGGCATTGGCGCTCTATCGCAAGTACCGGTCGGCAACCTTCGCGGAGGTCATCGGTCAAGAGCACGTGACTGGCCCCCTGATGCAGGCCCTGACCTCGGGAAAGATCAATCACGCCTACCTGTTCTCGGGTCCGCGCGGCTGCGGTAAAACATCCAGCGCACGGATTCTCGCCCGCAGTCTCAACTGCATCGAGGGACCTACTCCGACACCGTGCGGGGTGTGCGACTCCTGCAAGGATCTCGCTCCCAACGGGTCGGGCAGCATCGACGTGATCGAGATCGACGCGGCCAGCCACGGTGGCGTGGACGATGCCCGCGACCTGCGTGAACGTGCGTACTACGCCCCGGCACGCGATCGCTACAAGGTCTACATCATCGACGAGGCCCACATGGTGACCACGCAGGGTTTCAACGCCTTGCTGAAACTGGTCGAGGAGCCGCCGGACTTCCTGGTGTTCATCTTTGCGACGACCGAGCCCGACAAGGTCCTGCAGACCATCCGGTCACGTACCCACCACTATCCGTTCCGGTTGATTCCGCCGTCCACGTTGCGGGCTCACCTGGAACGGATCTGCATCGCCGAGAACGCCACCGTCGAGCCCTCCGTGCTGCCTCTGGTGGTGCGCTCCGGTGGCGGCTCGGCCCGTGACGCGCTGTCCATTCTCGACCAGTTGCTCGCCGGCGCCGGCCCGGCAGGAGTCACGTATTCGATGGCGGTCGGACTGCTAGGCGTCACGGACTCCGCCCTGCTGGACGACATGATCGACTCACTGGCGGTGGGCGACTCCGCCTCGGTGTACGCCACGATCGACCGGGTCGTCGAGGCGGGCCATGACCCCAGGCGGTTCGCCGCAGACCTGTTGGAGCGTTTCCGGGACCTCATGGTCATCGACTCGGTGCCGGACGCCGCGGAGCGGGGTCTCATCGACTATCCCGCGGATCGAGCCGACCGGATGGCGGACCAGTCGCGCCGAATCGGTACCGCGACGCTCGTCCGATTCGCCGACATCACCCACACCACCTTGACCGACATGCGTGGCACCACGTCCCCGCGGCTGATGCTGGAACTGCTCTGCGCGCGGATGTTGCTGCCCGACGCCGCGGCCGATTCGGCTGCCCTGTTGCAGCGGCTGGAGCGGCTGGAGCGGCGCCAGGGCATGGCCCTCACCGCCGACGCTCCGGTGACCGCCGTAACACCGGTGAGCCCTGTTGCACCAGCGGCCGCTGTGCCATCCGCGGCCGCGGTGACATCCGCGACCGCGGTGGTTCCCGATGCGCCTGGCCACCCGGTCGAGCAGTCCGGTCCGGTCGAGCAGTCCGGTCCGGTCGAGGCCGTGACCGCGCCCGCTGCAGCCGCGAATGTTGCCACCGTGGCGGCCACCTCATCGGCCACCTCCGATTCCGCCGGTTTGCGCCGGATCTGGCCGGATGTCCTGGAGCAGGTCAAGCACCGCAGCCGTCGCACCCACGCGCTTTTGGATCATGCTTCGATCACCGAGGTCGAGGGCACGCTCATCCGGCTGGGGGTGAGTTCCGCGCCGATCGCCAAGATGATTTCCGATGACAAGAATCTCTCGTTGTTGCGGGACGCGCTGACCAGTGTCGTCGGCGGGGGGTGGCAGGTCGAAGTGAGCCCGGTTGCGTCCACGCCAGCCGGCCAACCGGACGTACTGTCATCGACCGAAGCATCACCCAGCGACGGCGGACAGCCCGGCGACGGCCCGGCCGAGCAACCAGAAGGAGCTCGTCCAGCTCGTCCGGTGCGCCCGACCCGGCCGCCAGTCGGCGAGCGCGCCATTCCCGCGGAGCCGCCGCCGGAGGACTACGGCGTCGATGAGGAATCGGATGCTCGAGAGGGTCACGGCCGAGGCAGCGTGGACCCGGAGGCGGCCGCCATGGAGCTGCTGAAGAGCAGCCTCGGCGCCCGTCCGATGGACAGCTGAATCTTTGCCAGCCATCCGCTAGCCATCCCCGTCCGCGGCAACCCCGTCCGCAGCTACGCGTCCGCAGCTACGCGTCCGCAGCTAGGCGGCGGCAGCTACGCGTCCGCAGCTAGGCGGCGGCCCGTCGCCGGCCGTCGGCTCAGTGGCTGCCGAGCCAACTGAGGATGCCACTGGCGACCGCCTGCGCGATCTGCTGCCGGCCATCGGCAGAACTCTGCTGGGCAGCATCGCCACCGTTGCGCATGTTGCCGATCTCCAGGAACGTCGCCGGCACGGTCGCCAGGTTCAGGCCGGCGAGGTCCGAGCGCGGGTAGTAGCCATTTGAGCCGAGATAGGACGACACGGTCATGCCCGACCCACGGAGCAACGAATCGTGCATCGCCACCGTCAGGGCATGGGACTGCGCCGCAACAGCCGCACCGCCCGGTTGCCGGGAATCCTCGCAGACGTGGAAACCGTGCCCGTCCGTCCGGGCTCCGTCGGCGTGGATGGACACCACCGCGGCCACCCCGGGCTGATTACCGATCCGAGCCCGCTCGTCCACGCAGGGCCCGACGCCGGAGTCCGAGGACCTGGTCATGATCACTTTGACGCCCTTGGCTTGCAGCAGCGATCGGACCCTCAGTGAGACGTCCCAGTTGAAGGCGTGCTCGGCATATCCGCCGTTCGTTTCGGTGCCAGTGGTGTCGCAGGCCTTGTACTGCCCGAAGCCTGCCGGCACCTGGCGGTTGATAGCCGCAGAGTTCGCGGCGTTGCCGCCGTTGTGGCCAGGGTTCAACACGATCACCCGGCCCGCCGGGATTTGCGGCGCCGGGGATGCCGTCGATGCGGGCACGCGGGGGGTCGAAGTCGGGGGCGCCGACGAACGGGCAGATGTCGAGGACTTCGATGGCTTCGGGGTGGCCTTCGGCTTCGCCGTCGACGCGCTCGGACGGGCCGAGGACGACGCCGCCGCCGTCGTCGTCGCCAGCGCGGCTGGGGAGGAGCTGGGCGCCGGCGCCGCCGTACAGCCAGCCATTGTCACGATCGCGACGCCGGACACGAGCACCATGGCCAAACGGGGACCGGCGGGAAGGCGCATGACCAACAGGGTGCCAGAAGTCCGCGTTACGCTGACGCAGGCTATCCGACGCGGACGTCTGTGACCGTGCGCGGCGAGTCCCACATGACAGCAGTACCCCGAAGGAGAATCCGGTGCGACCAGGCGGCCAGCCCAACATGCAACAGTTGATGAAACAGGCCCAAAAGATGCAGCAGCAACTCGCCGTCGCCCAGGCCGAACTGGCGCAGACAGAGATCGAGGGAAGCGCCGGCGGTGGGCTGGTGTCGGCGACAGTGACCGGCAGCGGCGAGCTGTTGAGGGTCACGATCGATCCGAAGGTCATCGACCCCGATGATGTCGACACCCTGCAGGATCTGGTGGTTGCGGCTGTCCGTGACGCGAACAGCAACGCCCAGCAGCTGGCGAGTGAGAAGCTCGGTCCCCTGACCGGAGGCATGGGCGGACTGGGCATCCCCGGCCTGTGATGTACGAAGGTGCGGTCCAGGATCTGATCGACGAGCTCGGCCGGCTGCCGGGAGTCGGTCCCAAGAGCGCCCAGCGCATCGCCTTCCACATCCTGGCCACCGACACCGCTGATGTCGAACGGCTCGCGGCGATCCTGCGCAGGGTCAAGGCGGACGTCAGATTCTGCCGGATCTGCGGCAACGTGGCGGAGGCTGACGAGTGCCGGATCTGCCGGGATCCCCGCCGTGATCTCACGGTCATCTGCGTGGTCGAGGAGCCCAAGGATGTGGTGGCCATCGAGCGCACCCGGGAATTCCGTGGTCGCTACCACGTACTCGGCGGCGCCATCAGCCCGATCGATGGGGTTGGGCCGGACGACTTGCGAGTACGGGAGCTGCTGCAGCGACTTTCCGACGGCACCGTGACCGAGCTGATCCTCGCCACCGATCCGAACCTCGAGGGCGAGGCGACCGCGACCTATCTGGCGCGATTGATCAAGCCCATGGGGGTAACCGTGAGCCGGTTGGCCAGCGGCTTGCCGGTTGGCGGTGACTTGGAATACGCCGATGAGGTCACCCTCGGACGAGCTTTTTCCGGGCGAAGGACGGTCGACTAGCGATGCCGCGGGATACCGACGACGCTGCAAAGGGTGGCGGTGACCGCGCCGAGGACCGACCGCTGACCGGGGCCTGGTGGGCTCCGCCCGCGCAATCGCTGCCACAGCCGTCCCAGCCGTCCTCGAACAACCAGCCACCCGCCTCCTGGTCCGATCAGTGGGCGCCTCCGTCCGATCACCAGTCCAGGTTCTCGACGCAGCCGCTACCGTTGCCGATCTTCGCGCCCGTGCCGCCGGCTCCGATCAGACGACGAAAGGGCCGCGCGGCGCTCATCGTGGCCGCCGCGTTGGCCCTGATCATCGGGTTTGGCCTCGCCGCGGCCGGCTACGCCGAATTCGTCAACAGTCACAGTCCTAAGGCGGTGGCCGAGCGATACTTCGCAGCCATCTCCAAGGGTGACGCGGCCGGAGCCCTGGCGTTCGCCGAGCCGCCACCCACCGGTCCGGCAGCTCAGTACCTGACCAAAGAGGTCCTGGCCCAACAACTCAGCGCGGCCAGGCTGAGCGGCTTCTCGGTCACCGATACGAGCACATCAGGCTCGAAGGCCACCGTTTCGGTCCGCTATTCCCTTGGCTTTGCCAGCGGGACGCAAGCTGTGACGGACAAGCTGTCGCTGATCAAGCACGGGTCCTCGTGGCGGTTGACCCGGGTGGCCGGAACGATCAGCGCCCGCGCCGGCGCACCTGGCGCGGACCGGGTCACCTTCGCCGGCCGCCCATTGCCAACCGGCCCGGTTCAACTGTTTCCCGGTGCGCTGCCCCTGGCCACCGACACCTCCTCGGTCATCGTGGCCGGCCAGCCGGCGGTGAAACTGTCCGATTCGCCGGGCAGCGTCAGCATCGAGCCGCAACTCAGCGCCCAGTCGAAGAACGCCGTCGAGGATGCTCTGGACGCGGCCCTGACCAAGTGCCTGGCGGCCACCTCTACGGATCCGCTGTGCCCGATGGTCAGCGGTGGCCGACCGGTACCGGGCAGTCTGCACGGCACGCTCATCAAGAAGGTCGCTGACTCGGGCGCGGCGGTCGGCCTCGATCGGGATGACAAGGGCCTGATCTCCGTCAGCGTCGATGCGAGCATCGACGCGACGTGGAAGGTGTGGGACTTCAACAATCAGCAGGTTTCCAGGAAGGAATCGACCACGGTATCGGTCAAGGCACTCTCGTCGGTCGACGACCCGCAGGCGATCAGCTGGTCGGCTTCCAATGGCTGAGGCCAGGAGTTGGCGGCTTGGCTGGTTCCGGCGACCCGGTCGGCGGCGGAATCCGGCGGTGCCGAGGCTACGCGTGTTGGCCGTGCTGACTGTCGCCCTGCTGAGCGCAACCACGGTGGTGTGCCCGACGTCCGCGCAGGCCGCACCCGGTCCCTCCGACGCGCCGGAATGGTGGTTCGACGCCTGGTCGGCTCCAGCGCTGTGGGCGTCCGGGGCTGATGGCCGGGGCATCACCGTGGCGGTCATCGACACCGGCGTCCAGGCCAGCATTCCGGAGCTGTCCGGCAAGGTGCTGCCTGGGGCCGACTTCATCGGAAACGGCACCGACGGCCGTACCGACTTCGACAGTGAGGACTTCTCCCACGGCACCGCGATGGCCTCGTTGATCGTCGCGTCCCAGGGCTACGGCAACATCGAGGGGCTGGCGCCTGGAGCGAAGATCCTGCCGATCGCGGTCCCGCTACGCGGCGTGATCCGGTACGGAACGCCGACGGCCAATGCCACCTCCGAGGCGGTCAAGTACGCGGCGGATCACGGGGCCAAGATCATCAGCATGAGCCTCGGCGGATTCGTGTACGAGGGTCAGGACCCGGCGCCCTGTCCGAGCAAACTGCAGGATGCCGTCCTGTACGCCTTGCAGAAGGGCGCCATCGTCGTCGCTGCATCCGGCAATTCTGGCGCGGACGGTAGCCCTGTCGAGGAACCAGGCGTGTGCCTCGGGGTGGTATCGGTCGGAGCGGTAGACGCCCGATCCAAGGTCTCCAGTTTCTCGTCCCGGCATCCATACCTGACGGTCAGTGCGCCGGGTGACGAGATCCCGACGCTGTCCAAGCAAGCGAGCCAGGCGTTCGTCGGTGGCGGCACCTCGCAGGCGACCGCGATCACCTCTGCCGCACTGGCGTTGGTGTGGTCGAAGTTCCCGACCGCAACCAACGAGCAGATCGTGTCGCGACTGCTGGCCTCGGCGTCCGATCTCGGTCCGAAGGGTAACGACGACCAATACGGCCTCGGCCTGATCAATCCGTACGGCGCCGTCAAGGCCACCGCGGCAGCGAACAAGCCGAATGAGGTTTTCACCGGCGCCAAGCCGCTGCTGGATCTGCGGGCGGCGAAGACCTCGCGGCCGGTCGCGAAGCCCGCCGCCGGACAGGCCGATGCGCCGATCGGCGCCTACACGGTGGGTTCGCAGGCATCGCTGCTCGGCAGGACCTTCTATCTGCTGCTCGGACTGGCCGTGCTGTTCCTGGCGCTCGGGATCAGCTTGTCCATCCTGGCGTTCCGCCGAAAGCCCGGTCCGGTTCCGGCGGCAATCACGGCCACCCAACCCTGGTGATCAACTCGCACCTGTCGGTGCCTGGGTGGCTGGGGCCCGATAGACGGGAGTTGATCACCAAGCGGGCTGGCTCGTCAGTTGGTGCGAGCGAAGCGATTCACGGCACTGATGACCGCGCGCAGGGATGCCCCGACGATCGATTCGCTGACGCCGACGCCCCACAGCACCCGGTCACCGATCTCGATCTCCAGGTAGGCGGCCGCCTCGGCGTCCCGGCCGGCAGTGAGGGCGTGTTCGGCGTAATCCAGCACCCTGACGTTGACGCCCCCGAGACCCATATCGGTTTCGGAAAGCGCCGAACAGAACGCCGCGATCGGGCCATTGCCGACTCCGGTGATCTCCCAGTCCTTGTCGAAGGCGCTGACCTTGGCGTTGACCCGTTCGACACCACCGTCGGAGGAGGACGTGAACGAGCGCAGCGCGAAAGCCTGCATGCCGTCAGCCGGTGACCCGGTCGCGATCTGTCCCGGGCCGCTGTCGAACAGGTACTCATCGGAGAAGATCGACCACATCTGGGCGGCGTTCACCTCGCCGCCCTCACCGTCAGTGTGTCGCTGGATGACCTGGCTGAACTCGATCTGCAGACGACGGGGCAGGTCGAGGGAGTGCTCCGTCTTCATGATGTACGCGACGCCACCCTTGCCGGACTGCGAGTTCACCCGGATGACGGCCTCGTACGAGCGTCCGACATCCTTGGGATCGATGGGCAGGTACGGGATCTGCCACGGCATCTCACCGGCCGGCTTGCCCGCTGCCGCGGCAGCCCGGTCCAGGGCCTCGAACCCCTTCTTGATCGCGTCCTGATGTGAGCCGGAGAACGATGTGTAGACGAGGTCCCCGGCGTAGGGGTGACGCTCATGGACGCCGATCCTGTTGCAGTACTCGACCGTCCGGCGGATCTCGTCGATGTCCGAGAAATCGATCTCGGGGTTGATGCCCTGGCTGTAGAGGTTCAGCCCGAGCGTCACCAGGTCGACATTGCCGGATCGCTCACCGTTGCCGAACAGGCATCCCTCGACTCGATCGGCACCGGCTAGCACCGCCAGTTCCGCGTCGGCGACGGCGGTGCCACGGTCATTGTGGGTGTGCACCGACAGTGCGACGTGGTCGCGGTGCGGCAGGTTGCGGCTCATCCATTCGATCTGGTCGGCGTAGACGTTGGGAGTCGATCGTTCGACCGTGCACGGCAGGTTGATGACGATCTCGCGGCCCTCGCCCGGTTGCCAGGCATCCATCACCGCGGCGCTGATTTCCAGTGAGAAGTCCAGTTCGGTGTCCATGAAGATCTCGGGCGAGTACTCATACCCGAAATCGGTGCCCTGTAGATAATGCTCGGCGTACTTGACGACGGACTGGGTGCCCTCGGTCGCTACCGACCGGCACTCGTCCCGGCCGTCCCCGCCGAAACCGAAGACCACCTTGCGGAACACCGGAGCGGCAGCGTTGTACATGTGCACGGTGGACTTCGCCGAGCCCACCAGCGACCGGATCGTACGTTCGATCAGTTCCTCGCGGGCCTGGGTCAGCACTGAGATGGTCACGTCCGCGGGCACCCGTTCGGAGGTGATCAGCTCACGGACGAAGTCGAAATCGGTCTGGCTGGCTGCTGGGAAGCCGACCTCGATTTCCTTGTAACCCATCCGCACGAGCAGGTCGAACATCGCCAGCTTGCGGGCGGTGTTCATCGGATCGATCAGTGACTGGTTGCCGTCCCGGAGATCGGTGGCCAGCCATCGCGGCGCATGGGTGATCGAGCGTGCTGGCCACTGCCGGTCGGGCAGGTCCACCGGGGGGAAGGCTGAGTAGCGATGCACCGGCATGCCATTGGGCTGCTGGGTGCTACGTGTGCGGGCGGGTGATGAGAACGAGTTCATGCTTTCTCCTGTTGCCGAATCCACCCTGACCTGGGTCAGTGGATATCGCTGAAGCGTCGGCACAGCATTACGACCCGCGACGAGGGGGCCGACCGGACTGGTCTTGTGACCTAGCGTCCTAGTTCCTCGTCACGGCTGCGAAGGAGGAGCAGCGCGCGCATGATGGGCCCACAATAGCGCATCGGGCGCTATGGCCAACACCCAACCTGCCGCGGTCCAGCCAGTTGTGGTCGGGCGAGCTCGTGGACATCATTCCTGGCCAGTTTGGGTGTCAGCGTTCTTGGATCCTGGCATGCCCTCCGACAGGATGGAGTCCCTGATGGCCCCGCTGCGCACGATTTCCACCAACCGGCGATCCTGTTCACGGAATCGGAAATACGTGCCCACGCTGGTCAGCACGAATACCACCGTAAGCCCGTAGAGGACGAGGTCCGTGCCGCGGGTGACGCCAAGAACGTTCGCCGCACGTTGTGCGATGTCCGGCTGCAGCACCGAAGCGATCGCGGCCGCCGTGAGAATCAGAGCGAGAAGTCGGGTACCGGCGCGAAGTCCGACGCGGCCGCGATTACGGAAGGCCCAGACGACGAGACCCAAGAAGCTCAATACGAGAACGACCTTGATGAGGGTCATCGGCGTCGTCCCCTCAGCATCTGGTGGATCCAGATGTCCATCGCGATGTTGACCGAGTTGATCGAGCGCTGACCCTTGCGCAACGAGTATTCGGTGTAGTCGATCGTCACCGGGTGCTCGGCGTAGGGAAGGCCGCTGCGACGGATCAGGCCGAGCAGTTCGCTGGCATAGGCCATGTCGGACATCGACAGTTCGATCTGGGAGGCGAACCTTCGGCTGAACACCCGCAGGCCGTTATGAGCATCGGTCAGATGCACGCCGGACGTAATACGTTCGAAGAACCTAGCGGTCTTGAGAAGGATTCGGCGGCCCACGGGCATTCCCTGAGCCGATCCGAGGAAGCGGGATCCGATCAAGATGTCGACGTCGCCTTGCCGGATCCGCTCAACCATGGCCACCGCGTCAGCTGCGCGGTGCTGGCCGTCCGCGTCGAAACACAGAAAGTATTGGGCCTCGTGGTCGAGTAGGCAGTACTGGAGCCCGGTCTGCAGAGCCGCGCCGGCCCCGAGGTTCACCGCGTGTCGTACGACCCACGCGCCCGCCGTAGCCATCTCCCGCGACGACGAGTCCAGGCTGCCATCATCGACACCGACGATCTTCGGGAAGGCTAGCCGTAGCTCTCTGATCACATCGCCGACGACTTCGGCCTCGTTGTAACAGCGGACGATGATCCACACGTCCTCGTTGGAAGCTTGTGACCGGACTACGGCAGGTCGGTCAAGTCCGGACGTCACGGCGCAAGGATAACGCCACGTCTGCCGCCGCCGGTCCGGGCGGGTGCGCAGCGCCAACCCTTTACTCTCTTCTGTGGCGGGACGCGATCGGAGCGCGCCGCATCGACGCGAAGGCGGCCTCGGCGTGACAGCGCGGGAACCAGATGCACCGCGAGGCGGTTCGCTCGGCCGGTTCTCCCGATCTGCGATAAGTCGCCTGCCACCGGGCACCTTGCAGGTCGGTTTCGGGTTGAGTGTTCTGGGAGCGACCTCCTACGGATTTCTTGCATTGGCGGCACGCTCGCTGTCCGCGCGGGGTTTCACTGAACTCAGCGTGGTGTGGACCGCCTTGTTCACACTCGGTCCGGGTGTGTTCCTGCCACTGGAGCAGGACATCGGCCGCCGGCTGGCCGTCACCAGCGATCGCGCCCTGATGGCGGTCGTGCTGCGGAGGTCACTCTCACTCGCGGGGTTGCTCGCGATTCTGGTGGCTGTCGCTACCGTGGTGGCAAGCCTGGCTACGGGGGGCCGGTTGCTCGATCGCGAGAACCAGTTGCTGATCGCGATGATCTGTGCAAACTCCGTCCTGGCGCTCGTGCACACTTCGCGTGGATATCTAGCGGGTACGGGCAAATTCGGCCGCTACGGAGCCCAGCTCGCGATCGATGGTTCGCTCCGGGCGGCCGGCGCTGCCGTCCTGTTGATTGCGGCGGTGCATGCGCCGGCGGGTTTCGCCTGGGTTCTCGTTGGATCTCAGATCGTCGCGATCGCCGTGACCTTGTACGGGAGCAAGCCGCCAGTTGCGTCACGCCATACGCGTGAGCAGCACGAACCCCACATGTCGACATTGGCGCGAGGTTTGGGTTGGATGCTTGCGGCCACGCTGGCGCAGCAGATCTTGGCGAACGCCGGACCGATCGTGGTCAAGGTCCTCGCCGCTCCCGGTGATATTGCGGCTGGGCACTTCCTGACGGCCCTGGTGCTTGCGCGCGTCCCACTTTTTCTGTTCGCCGCTCTGCAGGCTTCACTGCTGCCACGACTGGCCGCGCTGTTGGCGCAGGGTCACAGCGAGGCGTTGATCGGATCGTTGCGCCGCCTGTTGGTCCTGCTCGCCACCGTTGGTGGCTCTGTGACCGTGATCTTGGCCGTCTTCGGTCCGGCCCTCACCGCAATGTTGTTCGGCTCTGAATACCGGTCAGCGCGAGCACCGCTGGTGCTGCTCTCGGTTGGCTGCACGATTTATATGCTTGCGGCTGCCGTGGCACAGGCGTTGCTGGCGTTGCACGCATCGGCGTCGGTTGCCGCCGGTTGGTGGCTGGGTGTCGCGGGATTCGCCGCGACACTCCCGTTCGGATCGGACCTTCCGTTGCGAGTGTGCACCGCTCTTGTCATCGGTTCGCTGTTGTCGGGCGCCTGGTTTGTGTTCTCGCTGGCTTCAAAGCTGCGCCGCTTCGCCCCGCAGGTAGTGGATCCGGTGGTGTCGTGACCGGTGTGAGCGTGAGCGTCATCGTCCTTGCCTACGGGACGGAGGAGTTCCTATCCGAATGCGTGGAGGCGGCTCTTGGTCGCAGCTCCGAAGACGTCGAGGTCATCGTCGTCGACAACGGTGCGTCCGTAGCAGTGGCGGCTCTCGGGGACCATCCGCGGCTCCGGGTGGAGCAGGCGGCGCGCAATCTCGGCTACGCCGGCGGGTGCAACTACGGCGCCGGATTCGCGCGCGGAGATACCTTCGTTTTCCTCAATTCCGATGCGGTGGTCGAGCCAGCGGCGGTGCGGCGACTCGCTGAGGCGGCGAATGAGCCGGGAGTCGGTCTGGCCAGCGGTGACATCCGCCTCGCCGCGAAACCCGACACGATGAACAGCGCCGGCAACCCGGTGCATTTCCTCGGAATCGTTTGGGCCGGCAGCTTCGGCGAGCCGGCGATCCGGCACACGACGCGCACTGATGTAGCCACCGCGAGTGGCGCGTTCCTGGCGGTGTCGCGCGCAGTGTGGAACAAACTTGGCGGCTTTAACGAAACGTACTTCGCATATCACGAGGACGCCGAGCTGAGTTTGCGTGCCTGGCAACGCGGTTGGCGGGTGGTTTTCGTCCCAGGCGCAGCCGTACGGCATCATTACGAGTTCTCCCGTAACCCGGGTAAGCAGTATCTACTCGAACGTAACCGTTGGATCACCGTGCTGACGACTTATCCGGGACCTGTCCTCGCACGGGTGTTGCCCGCGATGCTGGCCTTCGACGTAGCGCTGACCGCCGTCGCGGCGGTACAGGGCTGGCTGCCTGCGAAGCTTAAGAGCTGGGCGTGGTTGGTCGGCCACGTCGGGTACCTGCGCCGGCGTCGCCGCGAGGTGCAGGCCGCGAATGAGATGGAACCGATGGACTTCGCCGGGTTGTTAGCGACCCGCATCGAGCCAGCAATGATCGAGCGGCCACCCGGGCTCGGCCCGCTGAACGCGGTCCTGAGCGCGTACTGGCGATTGGCCAGTCATGGACTGAGCCGCTGAGCGCACCCGCCAACGATCACCGCTTGGCCGCCAAGAGGACGAACTCGTTGTAGGGAAAGAACTTCCCGGTCACCCTGGGGAAGGGAAACGAGAAATGCCGCTGGACGGTCAGATCAAGCTTGTGTGCCAACTCTTCGAGCTTGTCGAAGTCCACGAAGCGAACGTGAGTGGCGTCGGTGCGGTAGCCGCGTTCCTGAGGCGTAATGAAACAGACAGTTCCTCCCGGCTTGAGGAAGGGCAGGTAACCGGACACCATATGCAATGCGTCCGCTAGTTCCATGTGTTCCACGACGTGGGCCACTAGGAGCGAATCGAATGCCGGGTATTGGGCTTCTTTCGATTCAAAAAACTCCTCCACGGTGAACGCCGTCAGGCCGCGAGTTCTGGCAACCGCGATGGATTCGGCGTTGTGGTCGACGCCGACGCCATTGTCCCCGAGGTGCGCCAGATTGCGACCGAGGCCGCACCCGACATCGAGGGTCCGTCCGAGGTCGAGTCGCCGGATGTTCCAGCGATACGGGGCTTGGACATTGAGCGCCCGACGCCATCGGGAGTTGTCCAGTCGCTGAAGTCGCTGCGCATAGGAATGGCCCGACGTCGAACCTTGCCGGTCCGCGGTCGAGCCATCCGGCCGGTGGCGGTCAGTGCCATCATCGGGAGATTGCGCCGTCAAAGCTGGACTCACCCTTCTTTTCTCCAGCACGCTAGTGGATCGACTCCGCCAAGGGCTCAACCAGCAGGACTTCGTTTTCCACGCGCTTTTGACGACGAGCTTGAAGTATCCGTTGGATCAGGGGTACAAACATCACTGAAATCGTTGCCCATCGACCCGAAGAGGCATGCAATGGCTCGTCCGATCTTGAACTTCATCAACGGTGAATCAGTTCCGGCTGCGGATGGACGGACGCTGGACGTGGTCAACCCGGCCACCGGACAGGTGTATCTCACCTCGCCCTTGTCGGGCGCCGAGGACATCGATCGGGCCTATCGGGCCGCGGCCGTCGCCTTCGAGACCTGGCGGGATACCACACCCGCACAACGGCAGGTGGCGTTGCTCAAGTTTGCCGATGCCATCGAAGCGCGCGCCGAGGAGATCATCGCGGTCGAGAGCGAGAACACCGGCAAGCCGATCGCGATGACGCGGAGCGAAGAGATCCCGCCGATGGTGGACCAAATCCGCTTCTTCGCAGGCGCCGCGCGGGTACTGGAGGGCAAGTCGGCCGGCGAGTACATGCCGGGGCACACCTCTTACGTCCGACGCGAGCCCGTTGGCGTGTGTGGCCAGGTAGCTCCCTGGAACTACCCGATGATGATGGCCGTGTGGAAGTTCGCGCCGGCTCTGGCCGCGGGGAACGCGATCGTGCTCAAGCCGTCGGACACCACACCGGCGTCCTCCGTACTGCTGGCCGAGATCGCCTCGGAGTTCTTCCCACCGGGCGTCTTCAACGTCCTCTGCGGTGATCGCGACACCGGTCGGGCCCTGGTCTCGCACAAGATACCGGCGATGGTGTCGATCACCGGCTCGACCCGCGCGGGCATGCAGGTAGCCGAGGCGGCGTCGCATGACCTCAAGCGGGTGCACCTGGAACTGGGCGGCAAGGCGCCCGTGGTGGTGTTCGATGACGTCGACATCGAGGCAGCGGCGGAGGCCATCGCGGTCGCCGGTTACTTCAACGCGGGCCAGGATTGCACCGCGGCGACCCGCGTGCTGGCCCGAGCCGGCTTCGCCGAAGAGTTCGCAGCCGCGCTGGCCGAGCAGGCCCGGGGAACGAAGACGGGCGCGGCCGATGACGAGGACGTCCTGTACGGCCCGCTCAACAATGCCAACCAGCTGGCGCACGTGTCCGGGCTGGTCGACCGATTGCCCGATCACGCCTCGCTGTTGGCCGGCGGCCACCGCCAGGGCGAAGCCGGTTTCTTCTACGAGCCGACCGTGCTGTCCGGGATCCGGCAGGACGACGAGCAGATCCGCACCGAGATCTTCGGCCCGGTTATCACCGTGCAATCGTTCAGCGACGAGGACGAAGCCGTCCGCTGGGCCAATGACGTCGAGTACGGCCTGGCATCCTCGGTGTGGACGAAGGATCACGGCCGCGCCATGCGGGTCACCAAGCGGCTGGACTTCGGCTGCGTGTGGGTCAACACCCACATCCCGATCGTGGCCGAGATGCCGCACGGTGGTTTCAAGCACTCCGGCTACGGCAAGGATCTGTCGATGTACGGCCTCGAGGACTACACGCGTATCAAGCACGTCATGCACAACCTGGACTTCTGAGTGGCTCCGGCCGGGTGACTCCGCAGTACGACCTGTTCGGCGTAAGTTTTCCGACATGAACCACACCGTCCTTGCCGAACTCGTCGCCAATGTGTTCAAGGTGGTCGCTAGCCCGGGCGACGAGGTGCAGCCGGGGGACATGCTGGTCATTCTCGAGTCGATGAAAATGGAAATCCCGGTGCTGGCCGAGGTCGCGGGCACGATCAGCGAGATCGCGGTGGCCGAAGGTGACGTGATCACCGAAGGTGACACCATCGCGGTCATCAGCAGCTGATCACCGAGGACAACCCGCCGCCTCGCTGGATTGCTTTCAGCTGGATTGCTTTCAGCTGGATTGCTATCAGCAGGGTGGCAGGACCTCCGCCCCATATCTCTCACCGCAGTAGGTCCGCAGCCGTGCCGCGAGCGACTCTATGGTGGCCGCGGCATGGTGGCTGGGGTTCCAGGCTGCCTGCAGTTCCAGCGTGAGCGGCCCGTCCGAAGCCTCGATGCGCAGTCCGTGCAAACCGAACCGGGGGTCATCGGACACCACTGCCATGCCGCGTCCGGCCGCGGCGAGCGCTTGCCCCAGTTGCGGCGAAGTCACCTCGATCGGCTGGCGCAGGGTCAAGCCCGCGTCGGCGATCGCCCGGTCCAGCACCTGGCGCGGCTTGTAGTTGCCCGGCAGTAGCAAGGTGGTCTCATCGGCGAGTTCGGCCAGCGTGACCGAAGGCCGGCCGGCCCAGCGATGCCCGGACGGCACGAAGGCCCAGATCGGCATGATCGCCAGCTTGGTCGAGGCGGTGTCCTGCGGTGCCCGGTCGGTGGAGATGGCGAGGTCCGCGCGGGTGCGCAACGCCGCGTAGACGGCGGCTGGGTCCTCCTCCAGCAACGCCGGAAACGGGTCGTCCGGCCCGATGGTCGCGATGAAGGGCGCGATGATGTCCGTCAAGGTGGTCGACGGCGCGGCGATCCTGATCCGATCGAGCCGACCGGCAGCCAGCGCGGACGCCGCGGCCCGGACCGCGTCGGCCCTGCTGATCAGGTCTCGGGCGATCGGCACGAACTGCTCGCCGGCGGGGGTGAGCACCAACCGTCCACGGATACGGCTGAACAACTGCACCCCGAGGTCGGCCTCGAAGCGACGAAGTTGGCGTGACAGCGACGGCTGGGCGACCGGGAGTTGCTGGGCGGCAGCGGTCACCGAACCGGCGTCGACGACGGCCAGGAAGTATTGCAGGACCCGGAGTTCCACGGGCGAAGTCTATGCCTGAGAGGACTGGACCGTAGTCGATGCCAGTATTGGACAGCATGGGCCGGCCGGACGAAAATCGAGGTATGTCGACCTACCTGTCTGCGCGCGACACCGCCGTACCCGGCACCCAACCGGGGACCCAACCGGGTACCGACACTCGAGGGAGCACTGACCCGAGCACCCGCTCCGGTTCCGGTGTCGCTGCGATCGAGCAGCGCCTCGTCCTGAACACCGCGATTCCCGGACCGAAATCGGCGCAGTTGCACGCCCGCAAGAACGCCGCGGTGCCCGCCGGGGTCTCGACCGGTCTGCCCATCTACGTCGAACGGGCCGGCGGCGGCATTGTGGTCGACATCGACGGCAACCAACTGATCGACTTCGGCTCGGGCATCGCCGTGACCACGGTCGGCAACTCCGCCCCCCGGGTGGTCGAGCGGGTCCAGCAGCAGGTCGCCGACTTCACACATACCTGCTTCATGGTGACGCCGTACGCCGAGTACGTCGAGGTGGCCGAGGCCCTGAACGAACTGACGCCGGGCGACCACGAGAAGCGCTCGGCGTTGTTCAACTCCGGCGCCGAGGCCGTGGAGAACGCGGTCAAGATCGCGCGGTCGGCCACCGGCCGCCAGGCCGTCGTCGCCTTCGACCACGGCTACCACGGCCGGACCAACCTGACGATGGCCCTGACCGCGAAGAACATGCCCTACAAACACCGGTTCGGCCCGTTCGCGAGCGAGATCTACCGGGTCCCGATGGCGTATCCGTACCGCTGGCCGACCGGTCCGGAACACTGCGCCGACGAGGCGTTCGCGGCGTTCACCTCGGCCGTGCACGCTCAGGTCGGCGAGGAGAACACCGCCGCGGTGATCATCGAGCCGATCCAGGGCGAGGGTGGTTTCGTCGTCCCACCGGACGGTTACCTCAAGCGGGTCGCGGACTGGTGTGCCGAGCACGGCATCCTGTTCATCGCCGATGAGATCCAGTCCGGCTTCTGTCGTACCGGTGACTGGTTCGCCTGCGATCACGATGGCGTGGTTCCCGATCTGATCACCACCGCCAAGGGCATCGCCGGTGGCCTGCCGCTGTCCGGCGTCACCGGACGCGCCGAGATCATGGACTCGATCCATGTCGGTGGCCTAGGTGGTACTTACGGGGGTAACCCGGTGGCCTGCGCCGCCGCGCTGGGCGCGATCGAGACCATGCGGACCGAGGATCTGTGCGGCCGTGCGCGGGAGATCGAGGCGCTGTTCATGCCGAGACTGCAGGAACTTGCCAGCAAGTATCCGCAGATCGGCGACATCCGGGGCCGCGGCGCGATGCTGGCGATCGAATTGGTCAGCGATCCGGTGGCCAAGACGCCGGATGCCGCCCTGGCGTCCGCGGTGAACAAGGCCTGTCACGCGGCTGGCCTGGTCACCCTGACCGCCGGCACCTACGGCAATGTGTTCCGGTTCCTGCCGCCGTTGTCCATCGGCGATGACCTCTTGGCCCAGGGCCTGGAGGTCTTCGCCGACGCATTCGCCCAGTCCGTCTAACCTTCGATCGCGCAACATCGACCGACCTCGCGCGGAGTGACGGTTGCCTGATCGGTGAACCTGGAGATATCGATGTCAGATGTGAAGCCCTTCTACCTGTCCGGAGTCGCCACCGCCGGCGAGGAGACCCTCGAGGTCACCTCCCCCTGGGACGGTTCGGTGGTCGGCATCGTGTCGGTACCCACCGACGCCCAGGTCGAGCAGGCTGTGGCCGATCTCGATGCTGTCCGCTTGGAGGCGCAGGCCACCCCGGCCCATGTGCGCGCCGGGGCGCTGGACCACATCTCGGCCCGCTTGAAGGAACGCTCAGAGGAGCTTGCCGCCCTCATCACGGCCGAGAACGGCAAGCCCCTGGTCTGGTCGCGCGCCGAGGTCGGACGGGCGGTTTCGACCTTCCGGTGGGCGGCTGAGGAAACCCGCCGCTTCTCCGGCGAGCTACAACGATTGGACACCGACGCCGCGACGACCGGTCGACTCGGGGTCGTGCGACGCTTTCCGCTGGGTCCCGTCCTCGGCATCGCGCCGTTCAATTTCCCACTCAACCTGGTGGCCCACAAAGTAGCCCCGGCGATCGCGGTAGGCGCACCGATCCTCATCAAGCCTGCCCCGGCGACCCCGCTCAGCGCCCTGGTGCTGGGCGAGATCATCGCCGAGACCGACCTGCCGCCCCGGATGGTCAGCGTGCTGCCCGTCGCCAACGACAAGATGTCCGCGCTGGTGGCGGACCCGCGGCTGCCGGTGATCTCGTTCACCGGCTCCGGGCCGGTCGGCTGGTCCATCCAGGCCGCGGCGCCACGCAAACACGTCACCCTGGAACTGGGCGGAAACGCCGCCGTCGTGGTGAACCGGGACTGGCCGGATCTGTCGGCCGCCGCGTCCCGGATCGCCCTGTTCGCCAACTATCAGGCAGGCCAGTCGTGCATCGGTGTCCAGCGGGTACTGGTCCACACCGATATCTACGACACCTTCGTGGGTGAACTGGTGGCCGCGGTCGACAAGCTGCCCACCGGTGATCCGACGGCTGAGGGCGTCCAGGTCGGTCCGGTCATCAACGAGGCGGCTGCCGAGCGGATCGTCGCCTGGGTGGACGAGGCCCGCGGCGCCGGTGCCGAGGTGTTGACCGGGGGCACCCGCGAGGGGTGCAGCGTTGCTCCCACCGTCCTGGCCGACGTGCCGTCCGGAACGAAAGTCGCAGATGAAGAGGTCTTCGGCCCGGTGATGTCGGTGGCCCGGTTCAGCGATATCGACGACGCGTTCGCCCAGGTGAATGCCTCCAAGTTCGGTCTGCAGGCCGGCGTGTTCACCACCGATCTGCAGGTTGCCTTCCGGGCGCACCGCGATCTCGAGGTCGGTGGTGTGATCATCGGCGATGTCCCCACTTTCCGGGCTGACCAGATGCCGTACGGCGGCTGGAAAGACTCGGGAGTGGGCCGCGAGGGCCTCCGATCGGCGATGGCCGACCTCACCGAGGAACGGATTCTGGTGCTGACCGGCCTGGCTCTTTAGGCGATCGGCGGCCGACCTGCCTTGCTCTCGGGGCAGGGCGGTTGGGCGGATTAGGGAATATTGCCGCCGTCCTGCTAGTTTTGTGTAAGCAGCCCGCCTAGTGGCTGTCAGATCCTGGGACTCATGACATTCCCGATCTGGACTTCGCCCGGTCACTGAGCTGACATTTCAGCGAAACCCGGTGCAGGTAGAAAGAAACAGCCATCGCCACTTTCTTCATTTGAGCGTCGCTGAAGGCTGTTGTTGTTCGAGAGGAGACGTCCATGGATAAGGACGATGACTACGGTCCCTGGGATGATTGATCCCAACTGACCCCAAAGTCGCAGACGCGCCGGCCCTTCCCCTACCGGGGGATGGCCGGCGCTTTCTTGCGTGGACCGCCGGCCTCGGTGACCTGAGGTTCGCGGGCTGGCTTATCCGATTGGGCGCGGCGACTAGACTTGGCAGCAAATCGTCCATGCTCGAACAGATCAGTCACTGGAGTAGGTAGTGGGACTCGTCGTGCAGAAATACGGCGGCTCATCAGTCGCTGACGCCGAGCGCATCAAACGAGTCGCCGAACGGATCGTCGACACCCGGCGCGCTGGCCACGACGTCGTCGTGGTGGTCTCGGCCATGGGTGACACCACCGACGAGTTGATCGACCTAGCCGAGCAGATCGTCCCGGTGCCCAGTGGGCGGGAGTTCGACATGTTGCTCACTGCCGGCGAGCGGATTTCGATGGCACTGCTGGCCATGGCGATCCAGTCGCTGGGCTACCCGGCGGAGTCGTTCACCGGATCGCAGGCAGGCGTGCTGACCACGGCGGTGCACGGCAAGGCGCGGATCGTCAACATCACGCCCGGACGGGTGGAGACGTCGGTGGCCGAGGGCAACGTCGCGATCGTGGCCGGATTTCAGGGCGTCTCGCCGGACACCAAGGACATCACTACCCTGGGCCGGGGTGGCTCGGACACCACCGCGGTGGCCCTGGCCGCTGCGCTGAAGGCCGATGTCTGCGAGATCTACACCGACGTCGACGGTGTCTACACCGCCGACCCGCGCATCGTGCCCAATGCCAAGCGGCTGGACACCATCACCTACGAAGAAATGCTCGAGATGGCGGCCTGCGGGGCCAAGGTGCTGATGTTGCGCTGTGTCGAGTACGGCCGCCGTTACGGCGTACCGATTCACGTCCGTTCGTCGTTCTCGACCAAGCCCGGCACCATCGTGTCCGGCAACATGGAGGATCTTGCCGTGGAACAGGCCATCATTTCCGGTGTCGCGCACGACCGCAGCGAAGCCAAGGTGACCGTGGTGGGTGTGCCGGACAAGCCCGGTGAGGCCGCAGCGCTGTTCCGGGTGCTCGCCGAGGCCGAGATAAACCTCGACATGATCGTGCAGAACATCTCGACCGGGGGGACGGGGCGCACCGATGTGTCGTTCACGCTGCCCAAGGCGGACGGTCAGACGGCCGTCCAGGCCCTGGGCAGGGTCAAGGACCAGGTCGGGTTCGAGAACGTGTTGTACGACGACCACATCGGAAAGTTGTCCCTCATAGGAGCGGGCATGCGGTCCCACCCGGGAGTGTCGGCCACGTTCTTCGCCTCGTTGGCCGAGGCCGGAGTAAACGTCGAGATGATCTCCACCTCGGAGATCCGGATCTCGGTGATCTGCCGGGACACCGAACTGGACGCCGCCGTCCGCGCGGTGCATGACGCGTTCGAGCTGGGTTCGGACGCCGATGAGGCAATCGTGTACGGGGGGACCGGCCGGTGAGTGTGTTCGAGGTCAGCGACAGTTACATGGGCGACGAGCCGCCCCAGAGCCCGGGCCTGCGGGTGGGCGTGGTCGGAGCGACCGGTCAGGTCGGTCAGGTGATGCGAGAGATCCTGGCGGAACGGAACTTCCCGATCTCCGAGATCCGGTTCTTCGCCTCGGCACGGTCGGCCGGCAGCACGTTGCCGTGGGCCGGTAAGCAGATCACGGTGGAGGACGCCGATCTGGCCGATCCGTCCGGCCTGGATATCGCGCTCTTCTCAGCCGGTGGCGCTACGTCCAAGCGGCTTGCTCCCAAGTTCGCCGCGGCGGGCGCGATCGTCATCGACAACTCGTCGGCGTGGCGGATGGATCCCGACGTGCCCCTGGTGGTGTCCGAGGTGAACCCGCAGGCGGTGAAGGAGGCGCGAAAGGGCATCATCGCGAACCCGAACTGCACGACCATGGCCGCGATGCCGGTGCTCAAGCCGCTGCACGACGAGGCGGGGTTGGTCCGGTTGGTCACCTCGACATATCAGGCGGTGTCGGGTTCCGGGCTGGCCGGCGTCGAAGAACTGGCCGGACAGGCCGCCGCGGTCGTCGAACGCGCCAGCGAACTGACTCACGATGGTTCGGCGCTGACCTTTCCGGATCCGGTGAAGTATGTCGGTCCGATCGCCTTCAACGTGTTGCCGCTGGCCGGTTCCATCGTGGACGACGGCTCATTCGAGACCGACGAGGAGCAGAAGCTTCGCAACGAGAGCCGCAAGATCCTTTCGATCCCGGATCTGCGCGTGTCGGGAACCTGTGTACGGGTGCCGGTGTTCTCGGGACACTCGCTGTCGGTGAACGCCGAGTTCTCCTCGCCGCTGTCGGTGGCTCGCGCCCTGGAGTTGCTGGGACGCGCGCCTGGTGTCGTGGTCACCGAGGTGCCCACGCCGTTGCAGGCCGCGGGCCGGGACCCGTCTTATGTCGGCCGGGTGCGCCAGGACTCGTCGGTGGACGGGGGACGCGGGCTGGTGCTGTTCATTTCCAATGACAACCTGCGCAAGGGTGCCGCGTTGAATGCCGTGCAAATCGCTGAAGTCGTAGCGGCCAGCCTCTAAGAACCCGATCGTGTAACACTCGGCATCCGTGGCATGCCGGTTGTTACACGATCGGGTTTGCAGGCGGCGCCCTGTGGATAACCGGCCCGGCGTCGCAGCGAGCTCGACGACAATCCGCAGGTGACATGGACGCTCCTCGCCAGCCGACAAGGCGGCGTGATCACCCGGTCCCAACTGTTCGAATGCGGGCTCAGCGAGGGCCAGGCTGACCGGCTGGTCACCCAAAGGCAACTACGCGAGGTGCTCCCCGCCGCCTACGTCCACAGCTCCGCGCCTGCCTCGCCCGTCAATCAGCGGCTTTGGACCGCGACCCTCTGGACAGGCGGCGTGATCAGCCACCGGACCGCCGCCGGCTTGTGGCAGATCCCGTCGGCATCGTCGGACAGTATCCATGTAACCGTCGGTGACCGTCGTTCCCGTCGCTATCCGCCATGGATGAGGTTGCATCGGGTTCCCCTGCTTCCGGAGACGGACACCGATCAACTGGAGGACCTGCCGGTGACCAGCCGGATCAGGACCATCCTCGATCTGCTTCGCACCGAACGCCCAGGGGCCGCTCAGAATCTGCTCGACCGCTCAATTCAGCAATCCTGGCTTGGTGCCGCTGATCTCCAGCGCAGCATCGTCGAGGGCAGGGGGCGTTCGGGAAACACCCAGTTGCGCACGCTGCTCGCAGGACTCGAGCCTGGCGCCGAGGCGGAGTCAGAGCGCCTGCTGCACCGTATTCTGCGTCAGAGCGGCTGTACCGGATGGATCCCGCAATACCAGATCGTGTTGCCTGGTCGCAGAATCCGGGTGGACGTAGCGCTTCCGCAACATCGCCTCGCCATCGAGGTGGACGGCAAGCTCTATCACGACGAGTTCTCGGACCGGTTCGAGGACGATAGGGCGCGGCAGAACGAGTTGATCAATGCGGGTTGGCGGGTGCTGAGGTTCACCTGGCGTCAACTCAAGGACCGGCCGGACCTGGTGATGGCAACGATCTCACGGTCGATGGCCGCGGTGAAGGACCCGATCGTGTAACAACCGGCAGCGTGGGCATGCCGGTTGTTACACGATCCGGTCTGCAAGACTGGCGGACGTGGCGGTCTACCCGGTTAATGAGGCGTTTCGCCGTGAGGTTCGCGAGCGGGCCCTGGACGTGGCCCGTGAACTGACCCTCGAACGAGGCTGGCAACGGATCCGCTTCGTCGAAGTTGCCGACGCAGTAGGGGTTTCGCGTCCCACGATGTACTCGGAGTTCGGCAACAAGGCCGGCTTGGGCGAAGCCCTGGTCAGCGCGGAGACCACCGATTTCCTGAGCGGTCTGGTCGGCGAGATCGGTCAGCGTAGCAACGACCTGTCGGGCGCCGCCAAGGCTGCCCTGCGGTACACGGTCCTGCAGGCCCATGACAATCCGCTGCTGCACGGCATGCTGACCAACGCCGGGGACACCGATCTGCTGCTACTGCTGACCTCTCAGTCCGGGCCGGTGCTGAGCACAGCCATCTCCGTCCTCACCGATTGGTTCGTCGAGAACTTTCCCGAGTATCCACCGGCCTTACTGGGTGAGCTCATCGAGTCGTTGGTGCGGTTGACCTTGTC
>JAVEET010000135.1 GCA_030840295.1 Pseudonocardiales bacterium | reverse complement strand
ACAACGGAATCGGACGGTAGAGGACGCCGCCGATCTGCCGGCTGACCGAGTAGAGGTCAGCGGTGTAAGGAACGCCGATGACGAGCGAGGTGGTCTTCAGCATGCTGATGACCTCATTGCCGGTGGGCGGGATGATCACCCGCATGGCCTGCGGCAGCACCACGCGGCGCATGGTCTGGCCCCAGGTCATGGCCAGCGCGACCGCGGCTTCATGTTGCCCCTCGTCGACCGAGCCGATCCCGGCCCGGACGATCTCGGCCATGTACGCGGCCTCGTTCAGGCCTAATCCCAGGAATGCCATGACAAACGGCGTCAGCCAGGACCCGGTGTCGAGG
Source organism: Pseudonocardiales bacterium (assembly GCA_030840295.1). GTDB lineage: Bacteria > Actinomycetota > Actinomycetes > Mycobacteriales > Jatrophihabitantaceae > Jatrophihabitans_A. The sequence goes on along the minus strand of JAVEET010000135.1, from coordinate 10,397 downwards.
TGCACGAACTGCACCATGAACGGCACACCGAGGTCGATGTGCTTGTAGATCGTGGTGATCAGACCCCAGAACACCAGCTGCACGTAGATCGGTGTGCCGCGGAAGATCCACAGGTACAGCCACGCCACGCTCTTGAGAACCGGGTTGTCCGACATCCGCATCACGGCCAGGAACACGCCGAGGATCACGGCGATCACCATCGAGATCACCGTCAGTTCCAACGTGATCAGGGCAGCTTGGGAGATGCGCTGATCGAACAGGTAGCTGCCGAAGGTCGACCATTCGTACGCCGAGTTCGTCGCGGCCCCGTAGATGAACAGGGCAAGCAGCACGACCAGCACCACAGCAACCACGATCCGCCCCGGCCGGCGTAGCGGCACTGCCTTGATCAGGTCGTCCGGGGGGACGGTGGTTCCCGGCGGTTCGAGCTCGGTGGCCATGGCCGATCAGCTCGTCGCGCCGTTTATCTTGGACTCGGTGATCTCCCCTGCGTCGTTGCCCCACTTGGCACAGATCGTCTTGTAGGTGCCATCGCTGATCAGGGCCTGCAGAGCCGCCTGGATTGCCTTGGGGAGCTCGCTGCCCTTCTTCATCGGGTAGCCGTAGGGAGCGGCGTCGTAGATCTTGCCGGCCAGTTGCAGCTTGCCCCCGCTCTGCTTGACCCCGTATGCGGTGATGGGTGAGTCGGCGATGAACGCGTCGGCCTTGCCCAGGATGACGGCCGTGGTGGCGTCGTCCTGCTTGTCGTACTTCAGCTTGACGATCGGCTTCTTCCCGGCGGCAACGCACTTCTTGCTTCTGGCGGGCTCATCGTCGGTGTCCTGGATGGTGCCGGTCTGCACGGCTACCTTGAGGCCGCAGGCGTTGTCGGGATCCACCGTCTTGCCGGCCGGGCTGGCCCATTGGCTGCCGGCGTTGAAGTACGTTACGAAGTCGACGGTCTTCTCGCGGGTCTTGTTGTCCGTGAAGGACGACACCCCGATGTCGTATTTTCCGCCCGTGATGCCTGGGATGATGTTGTCGAAGGTGGATTCGGCGTAGGAGGTCTTCAAGCCCAGCTTTCCGGCGATGGCGTCCATCAGGTCGACGTCGAAGCCGATGATCTTGCCGGCGGAATCCTTGTATTCATTGGGTGCGTACGTCGGGTCGATGCCGATCGAGATCACACCTTTGGTCTTGTTCGCCGCCGGCACCAGGGTACTCAGATCGTTCTGGGCGGCCACACTCACCGAACCGGTCGGCGTCGACGAACCCTCGTTGTTCTTCGCACAACCGCTCAGGGCCATCGAACCAGCCACGGCAAGACCCATCATGGCTACTACAGATCGTCGCATCAACACAGCTTTTCAAACCTCCGGGTCGGATTCGTCGCATCAGGTAGGAAAGCACTCTAAGCCTTGTCAGGACCGTCAGATCACTATGGCCTGTCCCGCAACGGAACCGTAACCGGAGTGCGAACGATTGTTAAGCAGCGACCGTAGTCGAATCGGATTTAGCCGACAGGTCCCCAACCCTGACTCGGCCGTCCGGCGCCTACGCTAGCTGCCGGCTCGTTCGGCCTTGCCGAGCACCACCACGCCAGCGTCGGACACGTGGTATCGCTGCCGATCGGTTTCCAGGTCGACCCCGATGTGCGCACCTGGCTGGACAACGACGTTCTTGTCCAGGATCGCGCGCCGGACCACCGCACCTTCACCGATCACCACATTGTCCATCAACACCGAGCCCTCGACGTAGGCACCGTTGCGAACCAGCACGTTGGGGGCCAGCACGCTACCGCGCACGGTCGAACCGGAAATGATGCTGCCTGCGCCCACGATCGATTCCTGGGCCAGCCCGCCATCGACGAACTTGGCCGGCGGCAACTGCTCGTGATAGGTGTAGATGGGCCAAGCGGCGTTGTACAGGTTGAAGATCGGATGCACGCTGACCAGATCCATGTTGGCGTCGTAGTAGGCATCCATCGTCCCGACATCGCGCCAGTACGCCCGGTCACGCTCCGTCGAGCCGGGAACCTCGTTGTCGTTGAAGTCGTATACCCAGGCTCGCTCACGTTCGACCATCCACGGCATGATCGAGCCGCCCATGTCGTGTACCGAGGTGGGATCCTGGGCGTCGGCCCGGAGTGCCTCGACCAGCGCCTCGGTGGTGAAAATGTAGTTGCCCATCGAGGCATAGCTGACATCCGGCTTACCAGGCAGACCAGGGGGGTCGGCCGGCTTTTCCAGGAACTGCAGGACCCGACGGTCCTCGCCGGCGTCGATCACCCCGAACTGGTCGGCCTGATCGCGCGGCACCTGGATGCCGGCCACGGTCACGCCCGCCCCGGAGTCGATATGCTGATCCAGCATCTGCCGCGGGTCCATCCGGTAGACGTGGTCGGCACCGAAGACGACGATGTGGGTCGGCCTGTCGTCGGTGATGAGGTTCATCGACTGCAGGATCGCATCCGCACTGCCGGTGAACCAGCGCGGTCCGAGCCGCTGCTGCGCGGGCACCGGGGTGACGTAATTGCCGAGCAGCTCCGACATCCGCCAAGTCTGGGTGATGTGCCGGTCGAGGGAGTGCGACTTGTACTGGGTCAGCACGCAGATCCGCAGGAAACCGGCATTGACCATGTTCGACAGCACGAAGTCGACCAGCCGATAGTTGCCGCCGAAGGGGACGGCCGGCTTGGCCCGATCGGCCGTGAGCGGCCACAGGCGCTTGCCTTCGCCGCCGGCCAGGACGATTCCGAGAACGCGCACGCCAGCTGCCATGATCGTCACCATAACCTCTTCGCTACCGGATCCGACATAGTTCGCCGGCCGCTCCCCCGCAACTCAACCAGAGCTGTCAACCGGCGATATATCGTTCCAGCATGCGAGCAGCCTTGATCAGCCGTGAGTACCCGCCGGAGGTCTACGGCGGCGCCGGGGTGCACATCGAATTCCTGGCCCGCGAATTGCGCCAGCTCATCGACGTCGAAGTGCACTGCTTCGGCGCACCCCGGGACGAAGTGGGGGTGCACGCCTACTCGGTGCCGCCCAGCCTGGCCTCGGCCAACGCGGCTTTGGGAACCATCGGGGTGGATATCGAGATGGCCGCGGGCATCGCAGCTGCCGACATCGCCCACTCACACACCTGGTATGCGAACTTGGCCGGCCAGCTGGCTTCGATGCTGTACGACATTCCACATGTGGTGACGGCGCATTCCCTGGAACCGTTGCGTCCGTGGAAGGCCGAGCAGCTCGGTGGCGGTTATCGTCTGTCGTCCTGGGTCGAACGAAATGCCTACGAATCGGCGGCCGCGGTGGTGGCGGTCAGCACGGGCATGGCCGCCGACATCCTGGCCGCATACCCGTCCGTCGATCCGGCCAAGCTACACATCATCGCCAACGGCATCGACACCGCGATGTACGCGCCGGTTCCCGAACGCGACGTGCTGGAACGCCATGGCTTGCGTACCGATACTCCCATCGTGTTGTTCGTCGGCCGGATCACGCGCCAGAAAGGGGTCGCCCACTTGGTCCGGGCGGCCCGGGATTTCGCACCGGGAGTGCAGCTGGCCCTGTGCGCCGGCGCCCCCGATACTCCCGAACTCAGTGCCGAGATCACCGCGGCTGTCGGCGAACTACAGGCCGGACGCGAGGGCGTGGTGTGGATCCAGGAGATGCTGCCCCGGGAGCAACTCATGCAGCTGCTCACCGCGGCGGACATCTTCATCTGCCCCTCCGTCTACGAGCCGCAGGGCATCGTCAATCTCGAGGCGATGGCTTGCGAGACGGCCGTGGTGGCCTCCCGGGTCGGAGGCATCCCCGACGTGGTCATCGAGGGCACCACGGGCCTGCTGGTGGACTACCACGGTGAATCCGACGCCCAGGCGGCCGCCTTCCAGACGGGGCTGGCGGCCGCGGTCAACGAGCTCATCGCCGACGAGACCCGCACTCGTGCCATGGGCATCGCCGGGCGGGAACGGGCGGTAGCGGCCTACGGCTGGGATGCCATCGCTGCCCGGACGGTCGAGTTGTACCGGTCCCTGCTCTGATCTGTACCGGTCCCGGCTCTGATCTGTACCGGTCCCGGCTCCTACCCCCACCAGCCCTGCTCTGATCGGCTCAGCGGGCGGTCGTCTCCAGATAGCTGGCGAGCAGCCGGACCCCATAGCCGGTGGCGCCACGGGAGAAGATCGGTCCCTCCGACAGCGCGCGCGCCGGGCCGGCGATGTCCAGGTGCGCCCACGGCACATCCTTGACGAAGGGTTGCAGGAACAGCGCTGCCGTGATGCCGCCGGGGTTGCCCGGGTCGTTGCGGGCATCGGCCACCGGCGAATCGAGCGCGGAAACATACTTGTGTTCCAAGGGCATCCGCCACACCGCTTCATCCGAAGTCAGGGCCGCGCGTTCCAGCCCGGCCGCCAGCTCGTCGTCATTGGCGAAGTAGCCCGCCGTTTCCAGCCCGAGCGCCACCTTCATCGCACCGGTGAGGGTAGCGATGTCGATCACGGCGTCCGGCTTGAGCCGGGCCACGGCGTAGGCGATCGCGTCCGCCAGCACCAGCCTGCCCTCGGCGTCGGTGTTGCCGATCTCGGTGGTCCGTCCGCCGAACTGGGAGATGATGTCCGACGGTCGCATCGAGGTGCCGGACACCGAGTTCTCCGCAGCCGGAACCAGCGCGGTAACCCGGATCGGCAAGTGCTGCATCGCGGCGTACTGGATGGCTCCCAGCACCGCGGCACCACCACACATGTCGGTGTGCATCATCCGCATCGCGCCGGAGCGCTTGAGGTTGAGGCCCCCGGTGTCGAAGGTGATGCCCTTTCCGACCAGCACGATGTGCTTCAGTGGCGGGGCCGCGCGGCCGCGGCGGGGCCGGTAGCTGACCTCGATCAGCCGTGGTCCGGACGCCGAACCGCCGCCGACCGCTAGCACGCCTCCGAAGCCCTGGTCGGCCAGCCACGCCTCGTCCCGCACGCTCACCGAACAGCCGGCCGCGGTCAGTTGAGCCTCGGCCAGTTCGCCCAGTCGGGCCGGCGTCAGCTCCGAGGCCGGGGTGTTGCCCAGATCCCGAGCCCAGCCGGCGGCGTCCGCGGCCTCGTCGCCGGCGGTGAGTCCGGCCCGGTCGACTGCGCCGATGAGGTCGACGATCTGCAGGTCGTCATCGGCTGAGGCCGGCATTGCGAATTTATAGCTGCCCAGGACCAGGCCCTCGGCCAGCGCGCGGCTTTCATCGAAGGACTGCGCATCGATCGCAACGCTGACCCGCTGGACCGCGCCCAGATCGCGGATGGCCCGGCCGATGGCCACGGCGGCGCGTCGCAGATCGGCGGCAGTCTCGTCCCCGAGGCCGGCGATCAGCACCCGGGACGGCACCTGACCGGGCAACGGCATCGTCGCGATCCGGCCGGCCCGCGCATCCGGACTCTCGGCGTTGACGTAGGCGACTGCGGCTTCGGCCGCGCTGACCGGCAACGCGGTGGTGGAGACGCCCGGTAGTTCGAGTTCGTGGCCGGCCAGCCCGATCACGACAACGTCGCAGGGTCGCCGATGTTCAGGAATCTGCAGCAGGATCACGAGGTGGCCTCTTCGATTGCATTGATTCGATCGCATTGACTGGACCGGCACAGAGCTCGGCCCCAGCCATTCGGAGCCGATTCCACGGATCTGATGATCTGCGAGCCGAACGCCGTGACGGCTGGGGCCGGATTGCCACTAGCTGACTGCAGCGGACAACGCTTCGGAAAGCGCCGATGCCTCGTCGGCAGACAGCTCGACGACCAGACGCCCGCCGCCTTCCAGCGGAACACGCATGACCAGCCCGCGCCCCTCTTTGGTGACTTCCAGCGGACCATCACCCGTCCGCGGCTTCATCGCCGCCATGCCTGCCTCCTATTGTGATCAGAATGCATCAATCCCACCCGGCCCCATCACTGCTGAACGGTGCCGGACCGGGCAGTACTCGTCACATTGTCCCGCATGGGACGTGATCAAGCCAAAGCGGGACCGATGGCCGGCTGTCCCCGACGGTTCGACACGGTATCGGGCACGACTCTGGTCGATGCCGGGACGGCTAGGGTGTGGCCATGGCTGACGTGCTGCTGATCGATCGGGCGGACGGGGTGGCGACCCTCACCTTGAACCGGCCAGAGTCGATGAATTCCCTATCCATGGAACTCAAGACCGCTCTGGTCGACGGCCTGGCCGAGGTGTCGGCGGATGCCTCAGTTCGCGCCGTCGTCCTCACCGGGACCGGTCGGGGATTCTGCGTCGGACAGGACCTGGCCGAACATATCGGCCTTCTGGAATCAGGTGATCCGGCACCGCTGCGCACCGTTCGAGACCATTACAACCCGATCGCGCTGGCCCTGACGCAGATGCCCAAGCCGGTGATCGCCGCGGTGAACGGGACAGCAGCCGGAGCCGGAGCCTCCTTCGCCTTTGCCTGCGACTTCCGCATCGTGTCGACCGAGGCGAAATTCCTGCTGGCCTTCGCCAACGTGGGACTCGGTCTGGACAGCGGGGTCTCCTGGACGCTGCCTCGCCTCATCGGCGCTGGCCGTGCCCTCGAACTCGCGTTGCTGGCCGAACCGATCACGGCGCAGCTCGCCCACGGGTACGGTCTCGTCACGCAACTGAGCCCGCCCGATGAGGTGCTCAGCACCGCCCAGGCGCTGGCACGACGGCTGGCAACAGGGCCGACCCTCGCCTACGCCGCCATCAAACAGGCCATGCACTTCTCGGCCGGCCACGACCTCGCCGACTCCCTGGAGAACGAGGCCGTCCAGCAAGCGGTGGCCGGCGACTCCCAAGATCACCGGGCAGCCGTTGCAGCATTCGTCAAGAAGGAAAAGCCGGTCTTCCTCGGGCACTAGCAGACCGCCGCGCTCCGGTCGGCTGCCCGGACACTCAGCTTGGCGTGGCCCGCCAGCAGTACGCGACATGGTCATCGACCATGCCGGTGGCCTGCATCAACGCGTACGCGGTCGTCGGTCCGACGAAGGCGAACCCGCGTCGTTTGAGTTCCTTGGCCATCGCCTTGGATTCCGGCGTGATGGCCACCAGGTCCGCCATCGTCTGTGGACGGACTTGCTTTGCCGGCGCGAAGGACCACAACAGCGTGCTGAGACCCTCGGGCACCGCCGCCCGGATGGCCCGCGCGTTGGTGATGGCTGCCTCGATCTTGGCGCGATTCCGGACGATTCCGCTGTCGGTCAGCAGCCGCTGACGGTCAGCTTCATCGAATTCGGCGACTGCCGCGATGTCGAACTGTGCAAACGCCGCGCGGAAGTTCTCGCGCTTGCGCAGGATCGTCAACCAGGACAGGCCGGACTGGAAAGCCTCCAGGCACATCCGTTCGTACAGTGCATCGTCGCCGTGGATCGGCACCCCCCACTCCACGTCGTGATACTGCAGGTAATCCGGGGTGCTCGCTGCCCAATCACATCGCCGCCGGTCCGGCACTCAGCTGTCCCGTCCGAGTTCGGCCGAATCGGCATCGTCCGATTCACCGGCATCCGGGTAGCCAGGCTTGACCGAGGGGTGTGGCGGCAGCTCGACATCGGCTTGACGCAGCCGGGCTATCTCTTCATCGCGAACCACGATCTCAGCCGCGAGCCGGTCGATCAGATCGTCGGTCTCGGCGAAGCGATACCCCCGCAGTGATACCGGAATACGGACCACATCGAGATCCTCGCGCACCATCCGGCGGTCGGTCGGCAGGTCGAACGGCCGGCGATCAGCCTGTGGCTTGAACGACACGCCCTCGGGCAACAGCGCGACCACCGCGTAGAACAACAGCCCGGCGACGATCAACGCGATGAGGGCGTAGCCGATGAACACAGTCACCCTACGATCCTGACACGAAATGGTGTGGGCGCGGACACCGACCGAGCGATCACGTTCGTGCCACCTTTTCGATAACGTCGAACGCCTCGTCCGCGTTGGCCACCCGATGCAGCTGATCGAGCGCGGCCTGTCGCACGAAACCGCGGCCGACGAGATCTTGCAGGAACGCCCACATCGGCGCAAAAAATCCGTCGTGATCCAGCACCACAATCGGCTTGGGATGCATGCCGAGCGAGCTGGCCGTCCACACCTCGAAGAACTCCTCGAGGGTTCCGATGCCACCCGGCAACACCAGGAAGATGTCCGCATGGGCGTCCATCAGGGCCTTGCGGTCCCGCATGGTGTCGACCACGAGCAGCTCGTCCGCGTCGTCGTCGGCGACTTCGTAGCCGATGAGGTGTTGCGGGATCACGCCGACCGTGTGCGCGCCGTTCGCACGGGCCGACCGAGCCACCGCGCCCATCATGGACACCCGGCCACCACCGGAGACCAGCGCGTAGCCGCCGCGGCCGATCCGCTCGCCGACCGCGGTCGCGAGGGTAAGGAATGACTCGTCGATGGTGGACGAGGACGCGCAGTACACGCAGATGCTGACCGGCCGACGGTCGCCCGCTACGGGGGTCACCGGGGCGCTACTGGGCATCGTGCGCACCGGACGCCTCCGCCTCGGCATAGGCGGCGCGCTCGGTGACGTCTTGGGCGGAACGCGCGTGGTCGGCGTGGACGATCAGCCGGACCGCTTCGTCCACGCTGCTGGTGAGATGGATCAGGTCGAGGTCGGCTGCGCCCACCTTGCCCTCCGGCAGCACCGTGCCGCGGAGCCAATCGAGTAGTCCCGACCAGTACTGCTCACCGAAGAGGATCACCGGGAACCGGGTGACCTTACGGGTCTGCACCAGAGTCAGGGCTTCGAACATCTCGTCCAAGGTGCCGAAACCGCCCGGCATGATCACGAAGGCCTGGGCGTACTTGACGAACATCGTCTTGCGAGCGAAGAAGTATCGGAAATTTATCCCGATATCGACCCAATCGTTGAGGCTCTGTTCGAACGGGAGCTCGATCCCCAGGCCCACCGACTTGCCGCCCGCCTCGCACGCTCCACGGTTGGCCGCCTCCATGGCACCCGGCCCACCACCGGTGATGACCGCGTACCCGGCGTCGGCCAGGGCCGATCCCAGTGCGCGCGCCGTCGCATAATCCGGGTGGTCCTGGGACGTCCTGGCCGATCCGAAGACCGATACCGCCCGACCCAGTTCGGCCAGTAGCCCGAATCCCTCGACGAACTCCGACTGGATCCGCATCACCCGCCAGGGGTCGGTGTGCACCCAGTCGGTGGACCCCCGGGAATCCAGCAATCGCTGGTCGGTGGTGCTGAGTTCGCTCGACATCTCACCGCGGCGCAGGATCACCGGTCCCCGCTGCCGTTCCGCGGGCCGGCGATCTCCCGAGCTGGTCTCCTCCTGCGCTTCACTCATAAAGCAACCCTAACCAGCCGAGCCAGCCGAGCGCGGCCGAGTTACGCCCCGGTCCCGGCCGAGTTACGCCAGGGACCCGGCCGAGTTACGCCAAATCCTGCCAGGTACGCCATGCATCGGGTATCTCACGGGGTGATCGCGTAACTCAGCGGCAATGGCCGGCGGCGGCGACCCGGTGCGCCCGGTCCATCTTGGTCTTGAGGGTGACCGGGGACGCGAGGTCTGACCACGCGAACCGGACCACGCCCACCCCCATCAGCCGCAGCTCATCCTCACGTCGCTTCTCCGCGATCAGGGCTGACCGGCCTTCGGCTCCTTCGTACTTCACAGCACCGTCGAACTCGACGGCGATATTCCGGCCTTGGTCGTACAGGTCCACCCGGGCCACGAACCGCCCGCCGTCTCGCAACTCCACCTGAGGCTCCAGACCTAGGTAGCCAAGACCGCGTAGTCGGTATCGCAGCCGGGATTCGCCGGGAGACTCGCTCCGCGCATCCGCGAGGGCGACCACCGCTCTGGCCCGGGTGCAATGCCGGTAACCGCGTAGCCGGTCGAGCCACTCCTGCAACTCGCCGGAATCGGTGGTCTGCGCCGACAGCGCGGCGTCGAGGGTCACCAGCGCCGATTCGACGCCGTACGACATGGCAATCTGAAGGGCGGCGACGCCGGGACGGATGCGCGGGAACTCCGAGGCCGGATCCACGGCGTCAACCGGCCACGCCTTGCCGATTCGCAGCGCCGCCGTCCCTGTCGTGTGCAGGCCGTCGATCCGGGTGAATGACGGGCGGCTGTAGGGCACTCCCCAGGTTGGCAGGCCGGCAGCCATGGCGCTGGTGTGATGCGAGGCCGCGATCCGGCCACCATGCTGGCGGTAGATACCGTTCGCGATCAGCAGATGCCGGCGCTGCGACTCCGCCGGCCACCGGGCGGACACCACATAGAGCCCGCGACGCAGTCGAAGGCATGAACCGCTCTCGAGCAGGCTTGCCAGCCCGTTCTGGTCGACGCCGCACTGCCTTGCCTGTTCGGAGGTGAAGAGGCCCTCGGTGACGTCAGCCAGCGTGAAGAGTAGGTCAGACACCGGGTCAGAATGACGTGC
>JAVEET010000097.1 GCA_030840295.1 Pseudonocardiales bacterium | reverse complement strand
GCTGCCACACTTGCGTAATGCGCCCGCTCAAACCGTCCAGGTCGAAGGGATCCCCGTCGATGACGACGAGGTCGGCGTCGAGTCCAGCTTGAACCCTCCCCGTGACCGCACCCAGTCCGCAGAGATCGGCCGCGCTCGCCGTCGCGGCGTGCAGCACTTCGCTGGGACTCATGCCGCAGGCCTGCATCAGCGGCAGCTCGTCGAGGTTGTGTCCATGAGGCCCGACGCCGCTGTCGGTGCCCATGGCGATTCGGACCCCGGCCTTGGCGGCCCTGCGCACCGATTCAGCATGCACATCGATCACCTCGATGGCCTTGTCGACGACCGATGGCGCGATGCTGGCGCCGAGTTCGGCGGCCCGGACGACGGATAGTGGGGCGACGAGTGTGGGCACCAACCAGGTACCCGATTGCAGCATCAGCTCGATGGCCTCGTCGTCGAGGTAGATCCCGTGTTCGATGGACCGGACGCCGGCGAGCAAAGCATTCTTGATCCCGGTCGCGCCCTGCGCATGGGCCATGACGCCACGCCCGACCGCCGCGGCCTCCGCGACCGCAATGTCGAGTTCGGCGCGGCTCAACTGGGCATGACGTGGATCGTCACCGACCGACAGCACGCCACCCGTCGCGCAAACCTTGATGACGTCGGCACCGGCACGAAGCACCTTCCGGACGACCCGACGCATCTCGTCCGGCCCGTCGGCAAGGCCGCTGGGACGGCCCGGGTGCGGCAGCGACAGCGGCACATCGTGACCCGAGGGCAGCCATCCGTCGCTGTGTCCACCGGTTTGACCGATGATGCTTACCGAAATCAGCATGCGTGGCCCGCGGATGAGCCCGTCCCGCAATGCCTGCTGGAGACCGGCGTCCGCGCCACCGGCGTCGCGGACCGTCGTCACGCCGGTGGCCAGCGTCGCGCCCAGGTGCGCAACCGCCTGGAAGTACTCGTAGGAGAAAGGCTGGTTGAGCCGGCTCATCACATCTACGCCGGCCGAGGTGACGTGGACGTGGCAGTCGAAGAATCCGGGGAGAACGGTGCGACCGGTGACGTCGACCGCCCGATCACCGTCCAATCCGACGCCGACGTCGACGATCCGGCCATCGGCGATCACCACGTCGGCCACTGCCGGTGCCGATCCGGTGCCGTCGAACACCTGGCCTCCCTGCAGCAGGATGCGCTCGCCGCCGAAGGTTGTGCCGACAAGGGGACCGGTCATGCGACCCGCGCCCTCTCGACGCCGTCGACCTTGGCGGGCTTGGCGGGCTTGGCGTCACGCTCCAACGCCTGGACGGCGAGCTCGGCGTGAAGCAGAGCTCCGAGCGGCAGGACCGAGTCGTCGAAGGCCGCGCGCGGGCTGTGATTGCTCGGTGCGCCGCGGTAGTCGCCGCCCGGCGTCGCACCCAGCATGAGATAACAGCCAGGAACCTCTTGCAGTACTCGGGAGAAGTCCTCCGCTCCGGCCTCCGGGTACGCCATCGCCTGATAGCCCTCGGCGCCGAATACCTCCTTCACCACATGACTGGCGAAGGCCGTGTGCGTCGCGTCGTTCACGGTGGCTGGATATTCGTCGATGTACTCGGCGTCGGCCTCGAGGCCGTGAGCTTGGGCGATCCGGCGGCACAGCTCGGGCGCTTCGACGCGAATCCGCGCCAGGCTCTCGGCAGAGAACGTCCGGATCGTGGCGTCGAACTCGGCAACGTCGGCAATGATGTTGCGGCGCGTTCCCGCGTGTAGGGAGCCCACGGTCACCACCACCGGGTCGAACACGTCGAAGCGCCGGGTCACCAGGGTCTGCAAGCCGGTGACCATCTCCGCGGCGGCCGTGATCGGGTCCAGTGCGAGGTGCGGCGTCGCTCCGTGGCCACCTTCGCCGTGGACCCGAACCCGCAACCAGCCGCTGGCCGCCATCAGCGTGCCCGGACGGCCGCAGAAGACGCCGGTCGGGTACTTCCCAGAGACCACATGCATCCCGTAGGCGGAACTGACTCTCGGCCCCGCCGCATCCAGGACACCCTCGTCGATCATCTTCCCCGCGCCGTCCCAGCCTTCCTCGCCGGGCTGGAGCATGAAGACGACGTCACCGGCCAACTGGTCCCGGTGAGCGGATAGCAACTTGGCCGCGCCCACCAGCATGGACATATGCAGGTCATGACCGCAGGCATGCATCGCGTCGTCGATCTCGCTGCTGAACTCGACCCCGCTGGCCTCGCGGACCGGGAGTGCATCCATGTCCGCCCGCAACAGCACTGCGGTGCCCGACGAGCGGCCACGCAGCACCGCGGTGATCGAGCTGAGATGCGAGCCACAGCTGATCTCGAGGCCGAGCCCGTCCAATTCGGCGAGCAGGGCCTGCTGGGTGCGCGGCAACTCCAGGCCGATCTCGGGCCGGCGGTGCAGTTGTTGGCGCAGCGCCACGAGCTCCGGTGCGAGTTCCTGAGCGTCGTTGCGCAGCGCGTCGTGCAGTGCCATGGGAGCCTCTCAATGAGTGGGATCGATCGTGAAAAGCTAAGGTGTCATTCATTTCTCTCCGGTAAAGTGCAAGAAAACCACCAAAAAGCGAGGCTGTTTTGCAGGAATCGGTCAGGCTCTCCGATGACGACCGGTTGCTGATCGATGCCCTCCAGATCGCGCCGCGAGCCTCCTGGTCCTCGGTCGGCGAGGCCCTCAGCATCACTCCGGTCACCGCCGCTCGGCGCTGGCAGCGCCTGACCGAGGCCGGTGCGGCCTGGGTCACGGTTGCTCCGGGGATGGCGTACCGCCAAGAACGGGTGCTTGCCTACGTCGAGATCACCTGTCCGCCGGCGCACCGGCTCGCGGTCGCCCAAGAGCTTGCCCAGCATCACCTTGCGATCACGGTCGAGTTGACGACCGGCAGCGCCGACATTCTGGTGACGGTGGCTGCCGAGGACCTCGACACCCTGTCGCATTACCTGCTCGATCACCTCGGTGCCGTCCCGCACGTGCTCAACACCCGAGCCCGGGTCGCCACCAGGCTCTACACCGAAGGCGGGTCCTGGCGCCTGGACGAGTTGTCGCGCGAGGCGAGCGCTGCGATGGAGCGGGAGCGGCTACGACAGGACGATCATCTGGACTCCGACCCTCCAAAAGTCAACACCGCAAGTGTGAAGGCCATGTTGACGGGGCTGGCAGTGGACGGTCGGGCCTCCTATGCCGAATTGGCCGAGCTCGCCGGTATCAGCCCGACCAGTGCCCGGCGGCAGGTGTCGAGGCTGTTGCGGGCCCGCGTCATCATTCCGCGAACCGACATGTCTGCCGCGACGTCGGGCTGGCCGGTTCAGGTCTACCTGTGGGCCAATGCACCGGTCGACGTGCTGGCAGAGTCTGCGCGAGCTTTGAGCCGATTCCGGCAGGCTCGCCTCTGCGCGACCGTGACCGCAGGGCCGAGTCTGGTGCTCGGAGCGTGGCTGCGAACCGTCGAGGAGGTGCACCGCCTGGAGCTCGCGATTGCTGCAAAATTGCCACGCGTCGAGATCATCGACCGGCTCATCGTGTTGCGGACGGTCAAGCGCATGGGGCGCCTGCTCGACAAGAACGGCCGCGCGATCGGCGTGATCCCGATCAATATCTGGGACGACCTGCTGGAGCACGAGGACCGGTCACTGTGAGCCGCACACTGCTGACCGGCGCCGCCGGGCCGGCCTGCCGCGAGGTCGATCGGGTGGACGCGGGCGGAGCCGGCCGGAGCCATTGACACTGTGTCCTACGAGGTCTAGTACTTGGCCAACCGGCGCTCTGCTGGGCGCGGGGACCCAATAGGGAGGACCGCGAGTCATGGCACTTGGGTTCTATTTCGCATCGGACGAGTTCTCGCCGACCCAGTACGACGAGACCATCAAACAACTGGACCAGGCCGGCGCCGGCGCGCCCCGTGGGCGGCTCCACCACGTTGCCCTCGAATCAAACGGCAACATCCAGGTATTCGACGTATGGGAATCGCAGGAGGCATTCGACGCGTTCGGAGCGACGCTGATGCCGATTCTGACCAATCTCGGTGTCGATCCCGGCCAACCGATGGTGTCGCCCGTACGCAACATCATCAAGGGCTGACGGAGCGCCTCTTCAGGGCATCGGGCGTTACCCGTCCGAAGGATATCCACGGGTAACCCTCATCCTCGGCACAGGGGCGTCGGCGAAAACGCGAGGCACGCTGGACTGGCACCGACCGACAGGTCGATGCCACGCATGCCGAAATCGTGCGCGTGGTCCGACAAGGCGAGTGACACGATGACCCAGCCAGCAACGCCGCAAGCCGCAGCCGTCCCGTCTCCCCAGGGCCGGCGCCCCGTCCGGAGCGCCGGCTTCACGATCCCGCTCGGCCGGTGGCGGGGCGTCCCCGTGTCGGCTCGCGCGTCGGCCCTGGTGGTTGTGGTCCTGTTCGCCGACCTACTCGCGACCGCGGCGCTACCAGCAGCCCGACCAGGGCACAGCCCAGCCGCGTACTGGGCGGTAGGCCTGCTGACCGCGTGCGTGTTCGCGCTGAGCGTGCTCGCCCATGAACTCAGCCATGCCCTGACCGCCCGGCATTACGGCGTTGGTGTGCGAGGGGTGACGCTCTGGTTGCTGGGCGGCGTGACGGAGTTCGACGCCGAGCCGGCTTCACCACGCGCTGAAGCGGTCATCGCAATGGCCGGCCCCGCAGCGAGCATGGGTATCGGGGCAGTAGCCGGGGCCCTCGCCTGGTGGTCAGGGGTGTCCGGACTGGCAGGAGCTGCCCTGGCGTGGCTGGCCGTGGTCAGCGTCGTGCTCGGCGTATTCAATCTGCTTCCCGCGTCACCGTTGGATGGTGGGCGGGTGCTGCATGCGTTTCTCTGGTGGCGTACTGGCAACCGGGTACGCGCCGACGGCGTCACGGCTCGGGCCGGGCAGATCCTTGGCTTTCTGCTGATCGCGTTGGGCGTTGCCGAACTGTTCACGGCCTCGCTGACCGGCCCCTGGCTCGCACTGGTCGGCTGGACCATCCTCAGCGGCGCGTCCGCCGAACACCGGGCCCGGCAAGCCGCGGCGTGGAGCGGCCTGC
>JAVEET010000096.1 GCA_030840295.1 Pseudonocardiales bacterium | reverse complement strand
AGGTCTCAAGGATGTGGACGCTGCACGGCACCCGGTCTGCGATGGCGACCGCCACCAGTGGCGGGCCGGGAGCACCTTGAGCCGCGATGGCAACTCCGATGTTAGGGGGCCGCGGTGCAAAGACGTACGAAGAGTGTCACCGACTCATCCAGCGACCAGGAAGCGGTCATAGGTGCGGTGGGCGGGGGTTTCGGCGAGCAGGACGACGAGTCCGATGTTGTGTTCGAGCTGATCAACGCTGAGACCACGCCGCAGTTCGGCCCACGCTGGTCCGTGCAACGGCCCACGTGCTGCCCGACCGTGAAACCGCCGCGGGGTCGCCTATGCCATGGGATGACAGTTGCTTTCACCGTTGCAGCAGCGGTGGTGGCCGTTGCGTTGATGCGAGGACAGTCTCAAGGCCCGGGAACGGCCGCGCGACCGGCTCCGACAGCAGCGACCTCGGAAACACCTTCGCCACATCCGGCATACGGTCACAAGGGTCGCCCCGTCGAGGTTGGTGCTGGATCACCGGTGGCCATAGCGCTGAAGCTCGACGAGCTCTACGTCCAGTTGAACCATCCGTCACGACTGGTGGCCCTCGACCCGATCCACCCGAGCATTCGACTCGTGAACCGAAATACCCCTCCACGGCCACGGCTGATGCTGATCGACGAGGCGAGTAACCGAGTGTGGGTGATCTCTGACGAGCCACGCGGTGGTAGCCGGGCATCCGCCTACGACGCGGCGACACTGGCGAGCACAACCCAGGAGCGTCTGCCCTTCACGGCCCTGGCGGGCGCTGTTCTCGATGGCGTCTTGTATCTCGCCGGCCCCCGGGGTGTCTTCCGGCTGCCCACGATCGCCGGACGGATCCGGCTGAGCCTGCTGCCGGGATCCTTGCCGCGGGTACGCACGCTGACCGCGGATCGGTCCGGCCACCGACTTATCGCAACGGCACTCGGCGTACCCGCCTCTGTTCAGTCGATTCCCGTTGCTGAAGGCAGGCTTTTCGCGGTCTCCGGACCGCTGGCCGGCCGCGTGTCGGTCGCGGTCGCGGGCGCACAAATCTGGATCGCTGGGGACCACGGCAGGCAGCAGCCCACCGTGCTGCGCCTCGACGCCGCGACGCTCGGAGCGCTCAACTCCGGCGTGGTCGACCCCGCCTCACCGTCCGTGGTGTGGCCGGGAGATTCCGTCGTCTGGGTCAGCCAGTCCTCGTCACTGTCCTGCGTGGACGCGGTCACCGGTGCGGCAGCCGCCCAATGGCCCAGAATCGACGGACAGGTCGTGTCAACAGGCATTTGCAGCAACACCGCATACGCCATCGACGACGGTAAGGTCATCGCGCTTCAACCACCCGCCCGGATGCCAAGGCTGAGTAGGAACCCCCGCCACCCAACGCACTTCGCCTGGGAGCGCATGTGGAGCACGATGCCACTGAGGCCTCCGAAGATAGCGAGCACATACCCGCCGGGTTTGAAGATCCGGACGGTTACCGACCTGACAGAAGGCACCTCGTACAAATAGCCGCCCGGACGTCAGGCCCCGCGCCTACGCGATCTAAGGCAGCACGCGCTGAGAACCTGGGTGCATGCCCGATGCGGTCGGCACGCGCGAGCTGTGAAGATCAATGGCAGAACCTGAAGGGGAGGGGGTGCCGATCATGATCGGACTCATCATCGTGTGCAGCGTAGTGCTCGTCCTGTTGGCTCTGCTTTACCGATCAGACCGTCGCGCCAAGCGCGCCGGACACGCGATGCGCACCGACTTTGACACCTTTTACGACCCGCTGACAACGTATAGGCCAGACGTCGCTCCCGGTCAGAATGCCGGCCCGGAGCAGAAGCACCGGCACTAATTCCAGCGACGGCGACCAAGGCAGGGCACAAAGGTTACGGAGCCCGGGTCGCTTGAAAGGTCGGTGAGTCTGACCTGGCAATTCGCCGCCGGGCCCACATGGCAGCAGGGGACCGCGGGGTGATCCGGAGACGATCCCTGCCCTGCTGCGGCGGTGACGCGATCGCGGCGGGTTGACGGCGCTGCCTGATGCTGGTGCGCTTGACGGGTGGCAGTCGGGGCCGTGCTTGCCGGACGTCGCCAGGAGTTGGACCTGGTCATGACGGTCGTCGGGGCACGAGGCGGCTCGTTTGTCCTGGTTTCCGGTGATCCGGGAATCGGCAAGACCCGGCTGCTGGCGGCGGTGACACACAACTGCCGGGACGTCGGTGTCGTCGTGGTCACTGGGTGGTGCCTGAAACGGTCCCACAACCTTCCCTTGTCACCGATCGCCGACCTTCTGCATCAGTTGGCCGTGCTCGATGGCGGCACCGTCATTCAAGCTGCTTTGGAGCAATGCCCGGCCTTCGTGCCTAATGAGCTGCTCCGACTTGTACCGGAGCTGGCAGGGCCGGGTGCGTCCGCGACGCCCACCGGAGCAGGGGGCGGCGAGCATCGGCTACGGCTGTTCGACGCCATCCGCTGGCTGTTGTCTGCCCTTCCAGAAGTTCTGAAGTGCGCGATCGCCATCGAGGATCTGCACTGGGCCGATGCGACCACCCTGGACTTCCTCGACTATCTGTTCTCACCCGGACACATCCCCGAGTTGCCGTTCATCGTGACCAGCCGCGTCGACGACGTTGCCAGCCAGCCCCTGGCCGAATGGCTGGAGAAGGTCCGGCGCGGCGGCCGGCTCACCAAGCTCGAGTTGCCGCCGTTGACCTTGGCCGAAACCGCGGAGCAGATCGAGCTGCTCCATAACAGTCGGCCCGACCCCGGTGCTGTTGAGCGGGTGTTCGCGCGGTCGGAGGGCAACCCATTCTTCACCGAGCAGTTGGTGTCGGTGGCCGAGCCGGACCAAGCAGGCCTTCCGCCCGGCTTGAGCGCTCTGCTGCTGTCGCGAGCCACGGGAGTTGACGGTGTCGGGCGACCTGCTCTGGAGGCGCTGGCAGTCGCCGCGCGGCCGCTGCAGGAGCCCGATCTCGCGGAGATCTGCCGCTGCACGATCGGCGAGGTTCGGTCCGCCTTGCAGGACCTGTTGTCCCAGAGGCTGCTTCAGCGTCCGGACGAGCGTGGGGAATATCGCTTGAGGCACGCGCTGCTCGCCGAAGCCATCAGCGCGGACCTCCTACCGGGACACCGAAGAAAGGTTCACGAGCGCGTCGCGCAGGCGATGGCTGCCTGGGAGGACGACGCGGTCGCCGGCGAGGTCGCCGACCACTACCGGGCAGCGGGGCGGTCCGCGCTGGAATTATCGTGGCGGGTCCGCGCAGCGAGACACGCGGAAGTGGTTCTCGCGCCACGGGAGGCGGCGGCCCAGTGGCTTCGTTTGATCGAGTTATGGCCGCAGCTGCCGGACAGCGAGTCGATCGCCGGGCTCAGTGAGATCGACGCCAACCTGCACGGAATGCAGTCCCTTTCCCATGCCGGCCGGCTCACCGACGCATACGAGTTGGCCGTCGATGCGCGCCGCCGCCTGTCCGGCCAGGCGAATCCGCCCGACCAGGTTCGCCTACACGCTGCGGTCGGTGCTCATTCGCATCGCGAGTCCGAGGTCGGGTTCGCTGCCAACGCGCAGGCGATCAAGATAGGTGCATCCCTACCCCCGAGCCGGGAGTACGTGTCGGCGCTGCGCTCCTACGGCAACCTGCTCGGGGACAGGGGCCGGTATGGGGAACGGAGCCAGCTGTGGTGGCGCGCGGCGACGATCGCACAGGAGCACCGGTACCTGCCGGAGGAGAAGGCGGCGATGGCCGACCTGCTGTGGGATCCGGTATTTGGGGGCAGTGTCGCTGACACGCAGCGTCACCTCGACCGGACCCTGCAGATAAGTCTCGACGCCTGTGACCCGATCGCGGACCTCTACCCGCTGGTCACGATTTCCGACCTCATGTTGAAGCTCAATCGACTTGCGGACATCGTCGAGCTAGCCCTGCCGGTCGTCCTCATGGCGGAGGACCGCGGACTGTCGAACGCGTTGCTCATGAACATCCTGCGCGGGAACGTACACGAGGCCTTGATCGAGCTCGGCCAGGTCGGTCGGTCCGCCGCGATGCTCGACGCGGTGCCAACGCCGAGGCCGGAGCGCGGAAATCTCCCCATCTGCATGGCCAAGGCAGAGTCTGATCTGTTGCGCGGTCGTACGGAGGATGCGGCCACCTTATGGGTGGACAGTCGGGACGTCGTCGAGGGCGACCTTCATTTCGACGTCTGGTACAACCTCGCCTTACGAAGGCTGGAATTCGACATCTGGCGCGGTGCGCCGGCGACATCTGTGTCTTATGCGATCGGAGTGCTCGAACACAATGTCACCCAAGGCCAGGATGTACTCTCCGGTGATCTGTTCGCAATGACCATGCGGGCCTGTGCCGAAATGGCTTACACGGCGCGCGCTAGGAGTGACCGGGCTCAACTCTCGCGTGCCCTGGATTACGCCCAGCACTTGTCGGACCTCGTGGCGACTGCTCCCGGGTACCCCTTTGCCGAACATTCTCTGCTGGTGAACCACCACGCCTACGGGCTGTCGTGGCACGCCGAACTATCCCGCGTGCACGGCGGGCTGGACACGAGCGGGTGGGCCAGGGCTGTCGCCGCCTGGGACGACCTCGGGAGACCGTTCCGCGCGGCTTATGCCCGTTGGCGTCAGGCCGAGGCAATCCTGGCGAGCCGCGGGCCGCGGGCCGAGGCCACCGACTTACTCCGCGTCGCGCTCGAGCAGTCGATCGAGCATGTACCGCTGCACCAGGCGATCACTCATCTGACGCAGCTCGCTCGCATCGACGTCGGGGACGACAGGGCTGAAACGGCGCACGACCCGCTGACGGACACTGCGCCTTTTGGCTTGACCGATCGAGAACTCCAGGTCCTCCGCCTGGTAGCCCAGGGCAAAACCAACGCCGAAGTCGGCAAGGTGCTCTACATCAGCACGAAGACCGCCAGCGTGCATGTCACCAACATCCTCAGAAAGCTCGGCGTCGGCAGCCGGGTGATGGCCGCGACACTGGCCCAACGCGCCGGATTGGTCGACAAGTGAACGCGCAAACTCTCAACGGCGAAGCAGGGATTGAACCGGGAGTTGCAGGACGCGGCGGTGCGAAGACTGGCAGTCCACGCAGCATGCCCAACCAGCGGATCACCTTCCGGCGCCTGGTGCGCCGTAGCCGTACGCGCACGGGAAGTGGGAGAACACTGATTTCGACCCGTCGTTCCAGCCCGGCTCGCCGAGCGCCCCGGTAACGTCGGCGACGGTCGCGGCCGAGCAGGGGAGTTGACAAGCAGCGGACTGGACAGCAGCGGAACTCAGTTGCTTGCTTCGCCGTAGTTGAACGTCGTGATACAACCGCCGTCGACCGGCACGATCGATCCGGTCATGAACGACGCGGCGTCGGAGGACAAGAAGACGGCTACCTCGCCGATTTCGGACGGCTGGCCCTGGCGACCGAGCGGCTGCATGCCGGCCGCCTTCTCTCGGATAGCGCTTGCGGCTTGGAACTCGTCAGGAGTGAGTTCGGGGCCGCGGCGTCCAAGACCGGTGTCGATGTACCCAGGACAGATCGCGTTGACCCGAATTCCGTCGGGCCCGTAATCGACCGCCATCTGGCGGGTGAGATTAATGATCGCGCCTTTCGAAGCGCAGTACGCTGCCGCGTTGGGCGCGCCGATAAGACCATACGTGGACGCGGTGTTGACGATTCGCCCGTCCTGCTGGGCGAGGAAGTACGGGATTGCGTACTTGGAACACAGGAACGTCCCCCGCAGGTTGACGTTGATCACCCGATCGAAGTCTTCGGGCTCTACCTCGTGTAGCCGAACTTTTCCGCCGCCGATCCCAGCGTTGTTCGCCAGGATGTCGATGCTGCCGAATCGTTTGACGGTGGCCGCAACCAGATTCTCGGCCTGCTGCGCGTCAGCCACGTCGGCGGCTACGAAGAACGCGGAGCCACCAGCCTCGGTGATCGCTGCAGCCGTCCGCTCGCCGTCCTCGACGAGTACGTCCGAGACGATGACGTTCGCACCGGCGGCCGCGAAGGCCAGTGCCATGGCCCGGCCAATTCCGTTGCCTGAACCAGTAACGATTGCGGTCTTCCCATCAATCCTTGCCATCTGCTGTGCTCTCCTCGCGTCTAGCCGTTGGGCGGCGGGTGATGTGTGCGCAGAGACAGATCCCGCTGTGGTGAAACCAGCTCGTAGGGTGCTTCGCAGGAACCGACTCTCGGCAGCTTAGCGTCTCTCGAGGGCGAAACGGTGAACGACTTTCCGTGCAGGGAAACCTTTGCCCTGGACCTCTGACACCTCGAGTCAGCTCGCGCACTGCGTCAGCAGGCGGTCACACCCAAATCAATACCGAACGTCCGCACCCTTTCCGGTACAGCGGTGGCCCGTGAGATGCCAGCTGCCGGCGTTCGACGCTCAGGGTCCGAGCGGGTCGAGCTCCTTGTGCAAGGTCGGATAGCGGTGGCCGACGAGCTCCACGAATGCGCGAGCAGCAGCGGATAGCGGTTGTGCCTCCGAGGTAATCATCGAAACAACGAACTCTGGACTTGGCCGGACGCGACGCAACTGCCCCTCCTTGCCGGCCACCATGGAGGGACTCAGGAACGCATAGCCGAAGCCAGCATTGACCAGATCCAGGACGTTAGGGATATCGGCGACCTCCACGGAGATTTCGCGCTGCAATCCGGCGGCCAGGAACAGCCGGTCGGCGGCAATACGCGTGCCCCACCCGGGCGGGAAGTCGACGAAGCGCTTGCCGTCGAGTTGGTGCAGTTCGATGACTCGGCGCTTGGCGAGCGGATCGCCGGGCGGGCAGGCCAGCAACATCTGCTCCGCGGCCAGTGCCCGGACGGTGAGTCCACGCGGGTACCGGTCGGGCAGGGCCGCGAAGGCAAGATCGAGTCGGCCGTCGGCGACATCCTTGCTCAGCTCAGAGGAACCGCCTTGGGCTGCTGCATGAGGGAGTAGGTGTACCTCTGGCCGTTCCCGATGAAAATCAGTGAGCAGCCCGGCCAGATTGATGAGCGATAACGAGTGCATAATGCCGATCCGCACCGTGCCGCGCAGGCCACCCTGCGCGGCGGCCACCGCGTCTCGGGCGGCGTCGGCCGCGGCGAGGGTGCGGCGCGCCTCCGGCACCAAGGCCTGCCCGGTATCCGTCAGTGCGACGCCGTGGGTGTTGCGGTCGAACAGCCGCACCCCGAGTTCTCTTTCCAAAGAACGGATCGACACTGATAGTGCGGACTGCACGAGGTACAGCCGAGCCGCCGCGCGGGTGAAGCTTCCCTCGTCGGCGACGGCCAAAAAGTGCTCAAGGTGCCGCAACTCCACGCCATGCTCCTGGTGAATAACCATCATCAAATGATTTCGTTGGACAGAATAACAGCGTTGGGGCACCGTTGTTGAGGTCAGCACATCGATGAGGAGCAGCTCTCATGACTTCAGTACTGCCAGTGACCTCAGGCGTGACCGGTCGCCGCAGCCACTCTCCCGGCGCGTCGTCGAGTCGGCATCATTCGTTCGGGTTCTGGGTCGCAGCCCTGGCCTTTCTGGTCAATATGGGGTTCTCGGCGGTTCCGACTCCGCTCTACGCCTTGTACCAGCGCCGCGATCACTTCTCGACGTTCATGGTCACGGTCGTCTACGCCGTCTATGCGGTGGGCGTGATCGGCAGCCTGTTCCTCGGGGGGCATGTCTCGGACTGGGTCGGACGCAAGTGGGTGTTCGTGCCGGCGCTACTCATCAACGTGGTGAGCGCGCTGGTATTCCTGTTCGTGCCGAGCCTGCCGGGTCTGCTCATCGCCCGTGTCATCACCGGCATCTCCATCGGACTCACCACCGCGACCGCCACCGCCTACCTCGCCGAGCTGCACGTCGGGATCTTCGGCTCGGAGCCCGCACGCTCACCGCGCCGGGCCCAGGTCGTGGCCACCGCCGCGAACCTCGGTGGCATCGGTGTCGGCCCGTTGGCAGCCGGCCTGCTGGCCCAGTTCGCGCCGCAGCCGCTGCGGCTGCCTTACCTCATCTTCGGTGGCGTGCTCATCCTGCTGGCCCTGCTGGTCGCCGCCTCACCGGAGACCACCGTCCGCCCGGACCCGGCTCCGGCGTGGCGACCGCAGCGGATCGCCGTCCCCCCAGAGGCCCGAGGCGCGTTCTTCGCCGCCACTGCGGCCGGTCTGGCCTCCTTCGCGGTATTCGGGGTGTTCAATTCGCTCGCCCCGAGTTTCCTGGCCGGGACGCTGCACGAGAGTTCCGCGGCGGTGGCGGGTGCGGTCGCGTTCGCCGCGTTCGCCGCCGGCGCTGTCGCGCAGATCCTGCTCAGTCGGCTGGGCGTGAACGCGACCCTGCGCATCAGCATGCTCATCCTGGTCCCGGGGTTGGCCTTGCTGATCGGCGGGATGTGGCTGCCGAGCCTGACCATGTTCCTCATCGGTGGTGTCCTGACCGGCGCCGGAGCAGGCCTCGTGTTCCGAGGCGCGTTGGTTGCTGCCGGTGCCGCGGCACCGCCGGAGTCCCGCGCCGAGGTGCTGTCCGGCTTCTTCCTCGGTGCCTACGTGGGGCTCTCGGTGCCGGTCCTCGGCCTGGGCATCGCGACCCAGTACTGGCCCGCCCGTGATGTGATGCTGGTCTTCGTCGCCATCGTCGTCATTGCTCTCATCGCATCGCTCCGGGCCGTCATCGACCCGAATCGCCTGCCGTAGACGCCCCTACCACAGGAGTGTCCTAGGGTTCAGGACTCTTCGATATCGGCGAAGACGATGCGGACGCCGCCGGTGGCGAGACCGAAGATGCTCGGGAACAGGGCACCGGCTTCCGGTGTGGTGACAGCCGCGCTTGCGGTGTCATAGTCAGGGAAGTACAGGTCCATGAGCCGGTAGGCAGGTGTCGGCGAGCCGTCCTCTTTGGGCCACACCTTCGACGTCTCGACCTTCTGCAAGCCGGGCAGCTTCTTCGCGAGGTCGACCTGATTCTCGGCGTAGCCGGCTTCGAACGCGGCCGGGTCGGTGGGGTTGTCATAGATGACCGTGATCTTTGTGGGCATGTTCAAAGGCTAGCCCGCTTGACGTGCCAGGCTTAGGTATGCGCTTCCACGAGGTGGCCAGTACGTCGGACGAGCTGGCGCTGATGTCCGGCCGCAGCGCCAAAGTGACCCGGCTCGCCACGCTGCTCGCAGCCGCCGGCCCGACCGAGACCGCAGCTGTGGTGTCCTGGCTGTCCGGCGAGCTGCTCCAGCGCCAGATCGGCGTCGGCTGGGCGTCGTTGCGGGAGCTGCCCTCACCGGCTCAGGAGCCCTCGCTGACCATCGACCGGGTCCAGTCGAGTTTCGACGATATCGGCGCTACGTCCGGGCCCGGGTCGCAGGCCCGTCGCCGGACCCTGCTCGGCGACCTGTTCTCGGCCGCAACCGCGGTCGAGCAGGCCTTCCTGCGACGCCTACTCACCGGGGACCTGAGACAGGGCGCCCTGATCGGGCTCATGACCGATGCGGTGGCCCGGGCCGCGGCAATATCGCTCACCGAGGTTCGCCGTGCCGCCATGCTCAGTGGCGACCTACCGCTCGTCGCCGCCACCGCGTTGACCGGCGGCAGCGAGGCGCTGGCTGCGTTTCGCCTCGAGGTCGGACGGCCGGTAAGCCCGATGCTGGCCCAAACGGCGTCCAGTACGGACGATGCGCTCACCCGATTAGGTGGCCGCGCGGCGTTCGAATGGAAACTGGACGGAGCCCGCATCCAGGTGCACCGATCCGGTGACGAGGTGGCGATCTTCACCCGCAGCCTGGACGACGTCACGGCACGGATGCCCGAAGTGGTTGAAGCGGTCCGGGCTCTGGACGTCCGTGAGTTGGTGGCTGACGGTGAGGTCATCGCGCTGCGGACCGACGGCCGGCCGCACCCGTTTCAGGTGACCGCCTCGCGGGTAGGGACCCGCGCATCCTCGGGCTCATCCACCGGCAAGACTGGCCGCATTCCGGCCGTAACCCTGACGCCGTTTCTCTTCGATGTGCTGCACCTCGACGGCGTGGACCTCCTGGACGAACCAGCGACGGAGCGCAGTGCTGCCCTGGCCGCGGTGGTGTCGGCCGGTGCTCGGGTCCCTCGGTTGATCACGACCGATCCCGCCGCGGCCCGGGAGTTCCTCGCCGACGCGCTGCGGCACGGCCACGAGGGCGTGCTGGCCAAGTCCCTGACCGCCGCGTACGAAGCCGGCCGGCGAGGTGCCGGCTGGCTCAAAGTTAAGCCCGTGCACACCCTCGACCTCGTCGTGCTGGCGGTCGAATGGGGCTCCGGCCGGCGTAAGGGCACCTTGTCGAACATCCATCTGGGTGCGCGGGATCCTGCGACCGGCGGGTTCGTCATGCTCGGGAAGACGTTCAAGGGCATGACGGACGAGGTGCTTGCCTGGCAGACCAAACGGTTCCTGGAACTGGCGGCCGGTCCCAGCGACCAGTGGGTGGTGTCACTGCGCCCGGAACAAGTCGTCGAGATCGCGTTCGACGGGGTCCAGCGGTCGTCTCGCTATCCCGGGGGTATGGCGCTGCGGTTCGCTCGCGTCATCGGCTACCGCGACGACAAGCGAGCCGAGGAAGCGGACACGATCGACGCAGTTCGGGCCTTGTACATCGAGTGAACCGTCCTAGTGATTGCTCCCTCGCGGCCGGCGACCGGAGATGGACTCCACGGCCTGTTCGATCCCGGCCCCGTCCCGCTCCACGTCCTCCATGTACAGCCGCCCAGCCACGATCTGATCGTGGCTGATCTCGAACAGCGTGATCCCCCGCACCTCGAACGCCTGCCCGTCACTCCGGCTGCCCGACCAGCGCCATTCGGTCCAAGTCGTATCACCGTCCTCGACAGACCGGCACATCTCAGCGTGAAAGTCCGGGATTCCGGCGAACATGGCCTCCCAGTTGGCGCGCATCTGAGCCCGCCCGACAAAGGCCCGACTCGGGTGCACCGGTTGCTCGCTGCGGTAATCCTCGTGGATGAGTCCCGCCGCGGCGTCGAGATCATGTGCGTTCATGGCTAGGACCAGGCGATCGATCACTCCGGTCATCGAGACCTCCCCAGGGCTTGCGCGCACCGGCGCGTACCGGCGCGCATCTCCATGGTTGCCGCCGCCGCCCACGGAGTCCATGGCATCTCATGGCGTCCATGGCAGCGGTCTTGACTGACGATCTGGATTTGAGTACTAAACGACCGTACGACTGGTGTAATGCGGCTGTTAGTTTATGCTCTACCTGTGGACCCACTGCTGAACAGGATCGAGGCACTCGCCGAGGAAGGCTGCTATTCGCTGACCTTCGAGGTCGATGGCGGTCAGGAACGCAACGTTGTCATGCGGCTGCGGGACGGCGAAGCGGGTGTGCCCGGTGCCAACCTCTTCCCAGGATGGTCACCCGGAAGTGAATCGTTCCGAGCGGCGGTGGTGGCTGTGCGGGCGCTGCACCAGGCCCGCGAGATCTCCGGCCCGGGGCGAGTCCGCTTGCTGGACGTCGAAGGCGGTTGGGATGTCAGCCTCGGCAACGTCATCGTGTCGGGCGACGGCGTCCCGTTCTGTGTCGCGCACGGGGTCATGGCGCCAGGGCCGCCTCCTACCTACCAGTGCACTACCTGCGGAGCCCGGGCCAGCTACGGCATCGCCTGAAACCAGGTATTGCGCGGCCCGGACCGTCTGGGGTGACGGCCTGAGGGGCCTAGTTCGGACCGCGCAAGGTCGGCTCTAGTTAGTTGCTGACTCGAGAATGAAAACCGGGATCTCCCGGTCGGTCTTCTCCTGGTAGTCCGCGTAGTCGGGATACGCGGCAACGGCACGTTTCCACCACGCGGTTTTCTCGTCACCGGTGAGCTCGCGAGCAACCATGTCCCTTTTGACCGGGCCGTCCTGAACCTCCACCGACGGATGCTCGATGACGTTGTAGTACCAAACCGGGTTCTTCGGCGCTCCGCCGAGAGAGGCCACTGCGGCGTAGGAACCATCGTGCTCGACACGCATCAGCGGGGTCTTGCGGACCTTGCCGGACTTGGCACCCAAGGTGCTCAGCACGATCACCGGCATGCCGCGCAGGGTTGTTCCCTCGGTGCCGCGGGAGGACTCGTAGAGATCGACCTGGTCGCGGACCCACTGGGCTGGGCTGGGTTCGTATTCACCATCAAGAGGCATGACCTTTAGTCAACACCAACTTGGTGCCGACCGGCCAACCGGCCTCATGTCTCGGTCTGTGGTTCGGGACCGGGTGCGCGCTCGGAACCGTTGTCGGTTGCCACGACGGGATCCGGGGCGGGTCCGACGGCAGCGCCGAGCAGCCCGGCATTCGGGAGGTTCACCGGCCCGGCCTCGGTGACGATCGTCGTGTACACCAGGCCCGCGTCGACGATGATGCCTTCGAACGGGCCGCCCATCGCTCCCGAGTAGACGGTGACCCGCTGACCGGGTACGTACGGGCGCGCGAACATCAGCACCAGGCCGGCGAAGAAGTTTCCCAGGGACTGCTGTGCGGCGATACCCACGATCACACCGGTAACAGCGCCGCCCACCAACAGGCTGGCCAAGTTCACGTTGAGTAGTTGCAGCAGTCCCAGCAGCACCAGGCCGTAGCCAACCACCGAGACGATCAACCGCAGCGCCGACGCGGTCGCCGGTCCACCGCGGGCCGCACTGATCCGGAAAGATTCACGGGCCGCCGAACGGACCGCACCGACGCCGAACACGACGAAGGCGATGACCAGACCCAGGGCCACGAATCGAATCTGCCCGGTGCGGTGCACGCCCCCCAGGTTGTCGCCCACGCCCAGACTGACGATGGCGAGCACACCAGCACCGACCGCGCGCTTGAAATCCGGTTTGATCTTTGCGTCCAGGGTGAGCAAGGCGTCTCGCCCCAGAACACGTCCTTGGGCGGCCGAGCGCGGAATCCGCCGTCTTCGTTTCTCGCTCATGGCAGCCAGTTTCGCAGGCGCGAGCGAACAGCCATACGTTCACCCAGTCACGTGGCACATCCCGCTCGGCCGTACGAGGCCGTACGAGGCCTTACGGGCGTTCGAACAACTCGAGGATTTCGGGCTTCTCGAAATAGGCGGCGGTGTCGCGCGCCGAAGGGGACCCCAGGTCGGGATCGGCGCCGGCGTCGAGCAGGACAACGATCACGTCGCGCGTGTCCTTGAACACCGCGCCTGCCAGCGGCGTCTGGCCGCGGTCGTTGACGGCGTTCACGTCAGCACCTCGTTCGGCCAACTGCCCGGTCAGGCGAGCATGGCCGTGGTAGGCCGCCAGCATGAGGAGGGTGTTGCCTGCGGCGTCCGTGAGATTCGCGGGTACGCCTTTGTCAACCAGTCCGGGCAGCAGCTCCGAACCCGCACGGGCCAGATCGAACATCCTATGGGCGAAGGCGACCGCGTCGCCGGCTTCGGGATCCGTCATGCCCTCGACCCTACGGACTCAACGCCCCTACGGACTCAACGACCCTCCTACCGACTGAACGGGCCCAGCCGACTCAGCCGAACCGACCTGAGATGTAGTCCTCGGTGCGCTGTTCGCTCGGGTTGGAGAAGATCTTCTGGGTGTCGTCGATCTCGACGAGCTGGCCGGGCCTGCCGACGCCGGCCAGGTTGAAGAACGCGGTGCGCTCGGACACCCGAGCGGCCTGCTGCATGTTGTGGGTCACGATCACGATCGTGTATTTCTCCTTGAGGCTCTGGATCAGGTCCTCGATGGCCAGCGTCGAGATCGGGTCCAGGGCCGAGCAGGGTTCGTCCATCAACAGCACCTGGGGTTCGACGGCAATGGCCCGGGCGATGCACAGCCGTTGCTGCTGTCCGCCGGACAACCCCGCGCCGGGCTTGCCGAGCCGGTCCTTGACCTCTTCCCACAGGTTCGCGCCGCGCAGTGACTTCTCGACCGTGTCGTCCAGCTCGGCCTTCTTGATGCGACCCGACTGCAGTTTGAGTCCGGCCACCACGTTGTCGTAGATCGACATGGTCGGGAACGGGTTCGGGCGCTGGAACACCATTCCGATGGTTCGCCGGACGTCGACCGGATCCACTGCGGAGCCGTAGATGCTCTCGCCATCGAGCAGCACGTCGCCCTGGACGTGCGCGCCGGCGATCACCTCGTGCATCCGGTTGATGGTGCGAAGCACGGTCGACTTCCCGCAGCCGGACGGGCCGATGAACGCCGTGACCGAACGCGGCGCGATCGTGAAGTTGACCTCTGAAACGGCCAGGAACTTGCTGTAGTAGATGTTGAGGTTCTTGGCTTCGATCCGCTTGGCCATGGTGACGATTGTCCTTATGTCGACGAGTATCTGTGCGTTGATCCGCAGGGATCAGTTGGAGACCTTGGAACGTCGGGCCACCAGCCGAGCCACCAGGTTCAGCCCCATCACGATGATGATGAGTGTGAGCGCGGTCCCCCACATCCGATCGGCCGCGTAGTGGAATCGGGTGTTGCCCAGCTGCGGCACCTGCGCGTAGATCATGCCGGGCAGCGAGCCCTGGAAACCGCTGAGCAGGTTGGAGTTGGTGTCTGGTGAATACCCGACCAGGATCAGCAGCGGAGCCGTTTCGCCAGCTACCCGGGCGATGCCCAGCATGATGCCGGTGACGATGCCGGAGAAGGCGGTCGGGACGACGATCTTCACGATGGTCTTCCACTTCGGCACGCCGAGGGCATATGAGGCCTCTCGAAGCTCGTTCGGTACCAGTTTCAGCATCTCTTCAGTGGTCCGGACGATGACCGGCACCATCAGCATGACGAGCGCGAGTGAGACGTAGATACCAGCGCGCTGGCCGTGGAACGTGGTGATGAACACCGCATAGATGAACAGTGCCGCGACGATGGACGGAATTCCGGTGAGGATGTCGACCATGAAGCTGGTCAGCTTGGCCAACCGGCCACCGCCGTACTCGATCAGGTAGATCCCCACGAGGAGCGCGATCGGAACCGAGATCAGCGTGCAGAGCAAGACCTGCTCGGCCGTCCCCAAGATCGCATGCCAGACCCCGCCGCCGGGCTTGCGGAAGGTGATGTTGCGTTGCGAGCTCGTCCACCAGCCGGACTGGGTGAGGGTCTTCAGGCCCTTGCTCACGACCGTCCACAGCAGCCACACCAGGGGGATCAGCGCGATGCCGAAGGCGGCAGTGACGAGCACTGTGGCCAGGCTGTTCTTGAAGGCGCGAACTCCGCCCTTGGACGATCCGGCCAGCGTGGTGGTCGGGACTACGGCCGTCATGAGAACTCCCTACGACGGTTGACGACGATGCGCGCGGCGGCATTGACGGCAAAGGTCAGGACGAACAGCACCAGGCCGGCTGCGATATAGGCGCCGGTCTGTGTCGGGTTGTTGAACTCCGCAGCGGCATTGGCGATCTTGGATGCGAAGGTCTCGCCGCCGTAGAACAGCGAGGGGCTGAACGGGGCGCCAGACGGTGGTGCGACCAGGATCAGGGTGATGGCGATGGTCTCACCCAGGGCCCGGCCCAATCCGAGCATCGCGCCGGAGATGACCCCGGGCTTGCCGTAGGGCAGCACGGAGAGCCGCACCATCTCCCACTTGGTGGCGCCCAGCGCCCACGCGGCTTCCACGTTCTCCCGCGGGGTCCGTTCGTACACCTCCCGAGCGATGGCGGTGATGATCGGCAGGATCATGATCGCCAGGATGATGCCACCGGCGAAGACGGTTCCGGGGTCGCTGATCTGCTTCTTGAACAGCGGGATCCACCCGAGGTAGCGGTTGAGAAAATCGATGATGCCGTGCAGCTTCGGGGCGAACACGGTGATCCCGAAGACGCCGTACACGATCGAGGGAATTGCGGCCAGCAGGTCGACCACGAACGCGACCGGGCGGGCCAGTTGCCTCGGCGCGTATTGGGTGATGAACAGGGCGATGCCGATCGCCACCGGAACGGCCAGCAGCATCGCGAAAACCGAGGACAGCACCGTCGTCCATAGCAGGTCGACAATGCCGAACTCGAGCGTCGAACCGCTGACCTGCCAGGCACGGGAGGTGAAGAAGTTCACCTTGTCGTTGGCGATCGAGGGAATCGCTTTGGCCAGCAGAAACACTGCGACCAGGGTGATCAGGATGCACACGAACATCCCGGCACCGGCGGTGAGGTAGCGGAACACCTTGTCACCGATCCGGACCTTGCCACGGGCGCCGAACGCGCCGACGCCCGAGCCGCTGACCGGTGCGTCCGCGAGAGCGGGCGTGGCCAACGCCGATGAGGAAGGAATCACACCGACTCCGTTGGGGTCGGCGTTGCCGCGGTAATCGTCCGGGGTATCTGAAGCGTGCGTGGCCTCGCGCTCGGCCATGGCGCGAGCGCGCTCACGGTCCCTGGACTCTTGGTCGGTCATGGAGTGCGGTCCTGTCATCGGTTCCCCCGCCTTACGGCCGTGATCAGTGTGGGAGAACCCCGCCGGCCGCCCGGTTCACTCGGGAGGCCGGACGGGGTCCGCACACTGTGGAGCAGCCTAGCCAGTTGCGGCCGATTCGACAGCTAGCTGATTTTTGCGATCGAGGCCTTGACCTGGGTCGCGATGGTGTCAGGCAACGGTGCGTAGCCGAGATCCGTCAGGCCGGTTTGCCCGGTACCGGCGATGTAGGACAGGAAGTCCTTGACGGCCGTGCCCTTGCTGGCGTCGGCGTACTTGCTGCAGACGATCTCGTAGGTGACCAGGATCAACGGGTAGGCGCCGGGGGCCTTGGTCGCGTAGTCCAGCTTCAGCGTCAGGTCACCGCCCGTGCCGGTTACCTTGGCGGACTGGACGGCCTTCGCGGCAGAGGCGGCAGTCAACTCGACAGCACCGCCACCGTTGTCGACCTGGGCCACCCCGAGGTTGCCGTTCTGGGCGAAGGACCACTCCATGTAGCCGATGCCGCCGTCGGTGCCGGACACGCCCTGCTGAACGCCGTCCGAGCCCTTCTTGCCGGAACCGACCTTGCCCGTCCACGACTTGCTTGGGGTGTCGGTGTAGTCGCTCGGGGCTGCAGCCTTCAGATACTTCTCGAAGTTCTGTGTGGTGCCGGACGCATCGGACCGGAAGAACACACTGATCTTCGTCGCGGGCAGCGTGACCCCTGAATTGGCCGCCGCGATCGCCGGGTCGTTCCAGGTTGTGATCTTGCCCAGGAAGATCTTGGCGATCAGGCTCGGCGTGAGTGTGAGCTTGTTGACACCCTTCACCTTGAAGGCGACCGCGATCGGGCCGGTGACCATCGGCAGGTCGTAGGCGGGCGAGCCGCAGGCTGTCGCGGCCGCGGCGACCTCGCCCTTAGTCGGATCGAGGGCTGAGTCGGAGCCGGCGAAGTCAACCTGCTTGCCGGTGAACTGCGTGACGCCCGCGCCCGAGCCGGTGGCGTTGTAGTTCACGGTGGCGCCGGAGCACTTGGTCTGATAGTCGGTGATCCACTGCTCGATGGCGTTCTTCTGGGCAGTCGAACCTTCGCCCTTGAGGGAGCCGGAGAAGCAGGCCGCTGCCGCGGCGCTACCCGACGAGCCGCCCGCGGGCGAGGTGCTGGAGTTCGATCCACTGGAGCTACACGCGGCAAGCGCGACGGCGCCCAGCGTCAAACCGGCGGCGATACCAATACGGTTGATCTGCACCCGTAGTCCCTTTCGTTCGGTCATCGTTGATCGATCCTCTCGATCAGTTGTCGATGTCATGTCGACAGCGACGCTAAGCAGCCGAGATGGACTGTCGGGGAGTGCTTGATGAACGGCAGGTGAATGGAGCGACCATTTTCGCTAACGGTGTGGTTCCCTTCCGGTGGCGAGGAGATGAACTCAGCCGTGCCGCTATGGCTTTCGGTCGCCGCGTGGAGTAAGACGCCCACTTTGCCCGCTTAGCACGAAACCGGAGGGAGGCAGGCGGTCAGCCGAGCTGGTACTGCACGTCCGTCGAGTAGGTGCTGAACCCCAGCTTGCGATACAGCCGGACGGCCGCGCTGTTGGATTCGTCCACATACAACAGCACCGTGTTCAGGCTGAGACCGGCCAGGTACAGCAATCCGGCGTCGAGCAGTAGCTGGCCCAACTTCATACCCTGCGCTGCCGGGTCGACGCCGAGCACGTATACCTCGCCCATCGGCTCGGCGCCCCGCGGACCGTCCGTCCCCGGATGAACCTTGGTCCAGTGGTACCCGAGCAGCTCCGCTCCCTCGTCCGCGACCGTGGCACCCGTCTCGGTGGTGCGGCTGCGAACGGCGACCAGAAAGCCCGCGGCGTCGAACCAGTCCGAGGCCACCCGGTCGTCCAGATCCCGCTGGGTCCAGCTGCCCTGCTCGGGATGGTGGGCGAAGGCGCGGGCGTTGACGCCCAGCCAGGCCGCGTCGTCCAGCCCGGGCCGAAACGGCCGGACGACGACGGATACGGGGGCTTCGACCGGCATCGGACGGTAGTCCGGGAGGCTGCGGCGCAGCTGCAGCAGGCTGCGCACCGGGCGGAATCCGGCGGCCGGCGCGATCCGGTTAACCGGGCTGGCGGCTCCGTGCGCCCAGACCAGCACACGCCGGTCGGAGACGAGCTCGACTGCCCGCCGGAGCAGGCTCGCCGCCAGCCGTTCACCGGAGCCGTTGGCGCTCTCATCGCCGCCGCCGGCGCCATCGTCAGGCCGGCCGGTCACCAACTCGACTTCAACGGACGGGGGCGCGCCGTCAACGGTCTCGGCCGGCTGCAGCTGCGCATAGCCGCGTACCCCGCCTTGGCCGGCGATGTCGACGATGATCAGGTGCTGGACCGGCGGACCGGCCTGCAGTTGCAACATCGCGTGCTCACTGAGGGCGGGGTTGTCGGCCGCATCCGGCGCAGCACGCACCAGCGCCCGCACCTGTTCGGCTTGTTCGGCCGAGAGGGCGGGCACCAGCACTGGATCACCGGACACATCGGGGTAGGCCACGGCTGAACGGTAGCCGTGTCCGGCCGCCGCTGAGGAAATGGTTCGCTAGTCGGCGAAGTCCTCGAAGGTCGGTCGAGCGAAACCGGCGTCGGCGAAGTCGTCCTCGGCGAGGTCGTCCCCGGTCATGCTGAGGGCCCCTTCCTGGACGTCCGAGCCCTGGTCGGCGAGGTCGCCGAGGTCGCCGCCCCGGGCACGCAGGCCCGGCTCGGCCGGCTTCACGAACTTGTAGCCGACGTTGCGCACGGTGCCGATCATCGCCTCGTATTCGACGCCGAGCTTGGCCCGCAGTCGACGCACGTGCACGTCGACCGTTCGCGTGCCGCCGAAGTAGTCATAGCCCCAGACCTCCTGCAGGAGATGCGACCGGGAAAATACCCGGCCCGGGTGCTGCGCCAGGAACTTCAGCAGTTCGAACTCCTTGTACGTGAGATCGAGTGTGCCGCTCTTGAGTCGGGCGGTGTAGGTGGATTCCTCGATGGTGAGGTCACCGACCTTGACCATGCCGGGCTCGCCCTCGACCACGGCACTGCGCCGGGCCAGCGCCAACCGCAGCCGCGCGTCCACCTCGGCCGGTCCAGCTGTGTCGAGCAACACATCGTCGACGGCCCAATCGGCCGAGAGGGCTACCAGGCCGCCTTCCTTCAACACGGCCAGCACGGGCAGCGTCAGTTCGGCAGTGGCCAACACTTTGGTGAACGCCCGCGCACCCGCCAGGTTGAACCTGGCGTCGATGAGCACTGCGTCGGCATTTGTGGTCAGCAACGGGCTGACGTCGAATTCTGAGATAGTGACCTGGTGGCCGAGCAGGCCCAGGGCAGGAAGAACCTCGGTGGTCGGCTGCGCTGCCGTGGTGAGGAGGACTAGATCCATGGTTGCCTCCCGCTGGCGGGGTTGGGTAACGAGGGGTAGTTGAACCATCATTGCTGACGTAGCCCGGGGAGGACAGCCGCATGTCTCGTGTCGAGCAGGTACAGCTGAATTCCTCGGATGGCGTAAGCCTTGCCGGTCACTATTACGGCGGTGTTTCCGACGGCCCGTCCTATCTGGTAGGTCACGGTTTCACCGGTTCTGCGGCCCAGCCACAGGTGGCCGGGATCGCCGAGCACCTGCACTCCCGGCACGCGTCGGTGCTGGCCCTGGATTTTCGGGGGCACGGCGGCTCAGCGGGGTTGAGCAGCGTCGGGGTCACCGAAGTGGCGGATGTGGCGGCCGGTGTCGATTGGCTTCGCGCCCGGCGTCCGGATACGCCAGTGATCACCCTCGGCTTCTCGATGGGAGCCTCGATCGTCATCCGGCACGCCGGTTTGGGCGGCTCCGCTGACGCGGTGGTGGCCGTAAGCGGTCCGGGACGCTGGTACGAGCGAGGCACAGCACCGATGCGGCGGGTGCACCTCGGCCTGGAAACCCGGCTGGGCCGGTTGGCGCTGCGCCGGGCATTTCGGACCCGGGTCGGTGGCGGCTGGGAGCTGTTGCCGGTCTCGCCGGTCGAGGTGGCCGGCGCGGTGAACGTACCGTTGCTCATCGTG
Source organism: Pseudonocardiales bacterium (assembly GCA_030840295.1). Taxonomy (GTDB): domain Bacteria; phylum Actinomycetota; class Actinomycetes; order Mycobacteriales; family Jatrophihabitantaceae; genus Jatrophihabitans_A. The sequence goes on along the minus strand of JAVEET010000096.1, from coordinate 4,726 downwards.
CATGGCGACGCCGATCCCTATTTCGGGATCGAGCACCCCCGAATGCTGGCTGCCGCGGCGCCGCGCGCCGACCTGTGGATCGAAGCCGGCATGGGGCACGCCGAGAACGCCACCGGCCCGGAGCTGCTGGACCGGATCGACGACTGGGTCCGAACCAAGCTGGCGCCGTCGAGTGGGCGGCGTAACGACGAGTCTGCGACGATGAAAACGTGACCGATAGCCGCGTGACCGGGCCCACGGCCAACCCGACGACCGGGCTACCGGCCGACCCGACCGCCGGGCCCACGGCCGACCCGACGACCGGGCCCACGGCCGACCCGACCGCCGGGCCACCGGCCGACCCGACGACCGGGCTACCGGCCAACCCGACCGCCGGACCCACGGCCGGTCGGTCCGCAGATGCTGTCGGCTCGGTGTCCGGCCGGGCCGCCCAGGTGCCGCTGGCGACGATCACCCTGCTTGCGGGTGCCGCGCTAGCGGCTGGCTCCTACCTCGGCCCGGCCGCTTTGGTGGCTGCGGTTGCGGTCCTGCAAGGACTCCTGGTGATCAGCTGGGTTCTGGGCACCGGGCTCCCCGGGCGGATCGGTGCGTTGATCCTCGGTGCCCTCGCGGCCGGCGGATGCGACACCGTGATCGTCCGATGGCACGACCACGGCTACGAACCCGTGCTGGGCGTCCTCGGCGTCGCACTGCCGCTGATGTTCATCCATCAGTTGACCCGCGGCGTGGTGCGGACCCGGGTCGTGGAATCGCTCGCCGACATCACCCTGCTGCTGCTCTCGGTCACGGCGGTCACCGGGCTGATGTTGCTGCGTTATCAGGCCAACGGCGACAAGACCGCCCTGGCGGTCATCGCGGCGATGACGGCCGGACTCGTCGTCGCACATCTGGTCGACGCGGCGTTCCCGGCGCTGCGGTTCGATCCAGCGATCGATCGTGGCCTGCCGGCCGTCGTCCTCGGGGTGCTGGCCGGCGGCGGCGTCGGAGTGCTCGTGCTGCGCGACATCATCGATTTCGCCGGCGGCCGGGCCGCCTTCGCCGGGGCCGCATTGGCGGCGGTGGCCTGCCTGATCTCGATCGGTGCCAGCTTCGCCGGCGTGCATTCGACGCTGTTACCGAAGACCGCCGGGAGTGCCGCTCATCCGGGAGGCGCCGCCGTTGCCGATGGCGTTGTGGTAACCGCCATCAGCTCAGCTGACGTAGTGGAGGGCATCGACGAGGATGCGCTGCCGGATTCCCGGGTATGGACCGGAGTGCCCCGGCTCCGCCCGGTTGCCGCCGCGCTGATCACGCTGGCGCTCAGCACACCTGCTGGGTACGTGCTTATCAACGCGCTGGGTTCCTGAGTTACTCTGTAGCCACTATGGGGTTTTCGCTGACACCGCGCTTTCTGACGTCTCGTCGCGCGGTCGACCTGTGCCGGGTCGACAGCTGCCTCTGTCGCATGCCCTGACCGGGTAGCTCCCGCCGCGTCCAGCCCAGCTCGATCACCCGTGATCGGGTGCGGCCACGCCGGATCCCGAGCTGTCCGGCCGCACCCCATCCGGCGATCGGGTCCTGGTGCGCGAAGGCATCTACCGCAAACCTTGTGCTGTTCCGTCCCTACCTACCAAGGAGAAAAACCATGAGCCGCTCCGAAGCGCTCGTTACGGCCGATTGGGCCGAAGAACATCTCAACACCCCTGGTGTCGTGCTGGTCGAGGTGGATGAGGACACCTCCGCCTACGACGGCGGCCACATCGCCGGCGCGGTGAAGCTCGACTGGAAGAAGGACCTGCAGGACTCCGTCATCCGTGACTTCGTATCCAAGGAGAAGTTCGAGGCCCTGCTGTCCAGCAAGGGCGTCAGCGACGGCGACACCGTCGTCCTCTACGGCGGCAACAACAACTGGTTTGCCGCTTACGCCTACTGGTACTTCAAGCTCTACGGTCATGGCGACGTCAAGTTGCTCGACGGCGGACGGAAAAAATGGGAACTCGACGGCCGTGAGCTGAGCAAGGACGAGGTCTCCCGCCCGGCCACGAACTACAAGGCCAAGGACCAGGACACCTCCATCCGCGCGTTCCGTGATGAGGTCATCGCCTCGATCGGAAACAAGAACCTGCTCGATATCCGCTCGCCTGACGAGTTCGCGGGCAGGCTGCTGGCCCCTGCTCACCTTCCGCAGGAGCAGTCCCAGCGCGCCGGGCACATCCCGACGGCGGTCAACGTCCCGTGGTCCAAGACCGCCAACGAGGACGGCACCTTCAAGACCGACGAGCAGATCAAGGCGCTGTACGACGAGGCGGGGCTGGACTGGTCCAAGGACACCATCGCCTACTGCCGGATCGGCGAGCGCTCCTCGCACAGCTGGTTCGCGATCCACGAGCTGCTCGGCCAGTCCAACATCAAGAACTACGACGGCTCCTGGACCGAATACGGTTCCCTGGTCGGCGTACCGATCGAGAAGGACGTCTGAGTCCCATGTGCGGAGCTCCTGCCCAGACCCCCACGCTGCCGGCCCACGTGGACATCACCAAAGAGACGGTCATCTACGGCGTCGTCTCCAAGGACGACGCCCCGGTGCCGGCGGCCTACGTCCGGCTGCTCGACAGCAGCGGTGAGTTCACCGCCGAGGTCGTGACCTCGGCTACCGGCGACTACCGGTTCTTCGCCCGTCCGGGTCAGTGGACCCTGTCGGTGCTGCATAACTCCGGCTCGTCCCGGCAGGCAGTGCAGGCTGACGCCCCCGGCCTGGTCGAGGTACCGATCGCCCTGTCCTGACCAAACCAGATCGTGTAACGCTGACCCTCGTATACGGGGTCAGCGTTACACGATCGGGTTAGTACACCAACGCCTGGGCATCCGGCTGCAGCGCCTCGTCGACGAAGCTGGCGGCTCCTGAGATGCGCACGCCGGGCAGTAGATCGGCCGGGTCGATGTCGCGGCGCTTGGCGCACTGGGTACACACCGTCAGGGTGCCCAGTTCGAGCACGGTGTCGCGCAAATCGGCCAGCGGGGCCGAATGCGGCAGGACGAAGGCCTCCGCGCGTCCCGGCAACCCGAACCAAGCGGCTTCGCCGGTCAACCAGAGCGAGACGGCCACGCCTGACGCGGCTGCGGTCGCGGCCACGGTAAACGCCTGGGCGCACCGTTCCGCGTCGTCTGAGCCTGCGGTGCATTTCACGATCAAAGGACGCCGCTGGTCGGGTTGATTGCTCATCAGGCCACTATCCTTGCGGTCATGGAAATCTTCTACACCAGCCTGCTCATCGTTGCGTTCCTCGCGATCAGCGCGATGGCGGTGCTCGTCCTGAAGAACCTGTTTGCCGGGCAGCGGTGATGGCGCGGACGTCCTCGTGACCGATCCCGGCAGCAAACGTGCAGACATCCCGCCGATCTCCGATACCAGTGACCTGCGGGCCGGGCCGGAGATCAACCCGACGTTACTGGCTGTGCTGCCGCTGGTGGGTAGCTGGGCCGGACACGGCGCCGGTCTGACACCACGGGATCAGGAGGAGTTCTCCTACGCGCAACGGGTCAGCTTCGCTCACGATGGCCGGCCGTTTCTGAGCTATGAATCGCACACCTGGCTGTTGAATCCCGACGGTTCGGTGCTGCGGCCGGCCTTTCGGGAGAAGGGTTTCCTCAGGGTCGGTCCGGGCGAGGACGACCTGGAACTGCTGCTGAGCACCGCGGCCGGCATCGTCGAGGTGTTCACCGGGGTCGCGGGCGACCAGCGGTGGGAGCTGGTCACCGGCGCCGTCGGGTTCAGCCCGACGGCCAAGCAGATTGCCGGTGAGCGGCGGTTGTACGCATTGGTGGACGAGACCCTGGCCTATGTGCAGGAGTTGGCGCTGGAACCGGCCGAGTTCCGCCCACACCTGCAGGCCCAGCTCTTCAGGGTATGAGGCAGTACGGGTATGAGGGCAGTCTGGATATGCGGGCAGTAGGCGGGCAGTAAAAAGCCCTCGAGCCGGTTCTGGGTGAACCTGCTGCCGATCGGACACGCTCGGCGACTCGAGGGCTTCGGAGGACAACCGCTAGATCGCGGTTACCTCCTCAGGTGTCCGGGAGCTTTTCAAGTCGGGGACCACCTCCTTTCCGTTATCTAAATACCGTACGACGCGACCCGATGCTTTGCGAGCACATTTAGCTGTGTTTTTCAGAAGCCGGCTAGGCCGCTGATCTGATCGGACAGGCCCGGCCGCGTCGTCAGGGGGCGTCCGTCGATGGTGTGGACCCGGGCCGCACCGCGTCCGCTTGAGACCAGCCAGACACCATCCGCACGGCACAAGTCGGTGACGGTGCCCAGTTCGTAGCGGGTGGGCAAGCCCGATCGCTCGGCCGCTTGGAAAATGGCCCGCTGGGTGATGGAGTCCAGGATCCCGGTCGCGCCCGTCGGAGTGCTGCACAGCCACCCGGAGGCCGACCACACCACCGCCGAGGTCGGGCCCTCGAGTACGTAACCGTCGGCGCTGGTGAAGAGGACGTCATCGCCGCCGCGCCGCACAGCAACCCGTCCGGCCGCGACGTTGACTGCATAGGACAGCGTCTTCACGCCACCCAGCAGCCAGGGTGCTGCCTTGAACGCATCGGAGGTGGTCCCGCGGCCGAGGGTGATCACCGAGATTCCGTCGCGGCGTTGCCGCAAGGCTGTCTCCGCGATCGGTGTCACCGTAGCGATGCCCGTGATCGGACCCGTCGGAGCCGATTCCCGGCCGCGGCTCATCATGAGCTTGAGCAT
>JAVEET010000043.1 GCA_030840295.1 Pseudonocardiales bacterium | reverse complement strand
GAGGCCGACCTCGTTGTGGACGGCCGCACCGGCCGGGTCCTGAGCAACGTCATGGAGCCGCAAGACAGCCCAGACAGTCAAGAGGCACAAGAGGTGCAGGAACCGCAGAGCGCTCCGGACACACAAGGTATCCAGGAGCCGCAGGACGCCCAAGGCCCTAGCAGCGGCTGAGTTGCTGGCACCGACGCAACGCCTCGACCGTGCGCACGCGGCGGGGAGGTGGTGCGAACTTTTTTGACGAGTCTTGTATCAGCGGCACAGTCCGCGATCACTACGTTGTCGAACCCCCTACCCATCCGTGGCCGTCAGCGACGTGTGGGATTCGTGAGTGGCAGGTGAGGACATTGAGAACATCGGCGGCTAATGACGCGCTTCGTGTTGACAGCTATTACAGCCGCGTCTATACCGAATCTATCGGGGCGGGCCAATCTCAGCGGCCGTGTGATCGAGTGCCCCCGCGGAGAACGCCATGACTCGACGTCAGGCCGTACGAGGCATCGCCATAACCGTCTCGCTCACCCTTGCGCTCCTCGGTGTTGGTATGCCGCAGGCCTTAGCTCATAAGCATCCCCCGAAGGAGTATCTGACTGGCCCCGGCGTGGTGTACATCGAGTCCGGCTACCACATCGACGCCACGCTCATCGAGCACAGCCTGACGTCCTCCCACATCAGGGTCCTTCAACGCTCCTACGTCCTCCCGCTGGTCAGGGGCAGCGGTTTCGCCGTTGATCCGTCTGCGGTCATCGTCACCGGCGGTGCAGTCGTCTCGCCGGACAAGCAGTCCGCGCTGAACTACGGGGTGAATCGGATTTTCCAACAGACGTACGGGCGCAACGTAACGCTGCCTAACAACCTCCTCAGGCAGCGGCAGCTCGGCGAGGTAGCGGACCAATTCACCAACGAGAACCGGCTCAAGGCCTGCTACGACAACAGAACTAATGCTGTCGCGGGGGGTTGCGTCATCAAGCTCACTCGGATGGTGACGGTGTATCCGTACGTGACGAACCAGGAGAAGAATGGCAAACTCGCGGCCACGGTCCTCACGCCGGCTGAGGGCACGACATCCGACGTCGCGGTACTCAAGGTGTCTGCGGGAAGTCTGCCGACCGTAGACGTCCGCACGATCAGCCGCACGACCTATCCCTTGGGGGTAATCGGATTCGCCGGTATACCGGACAGCAACCACAAGGTTCTAGGCCTCGTTGCACATCTCGACAAGCCCGGCGGCAACAAGTTCAAGGCCATCGTGGGCGACAACAAGGATTTCGCCAAGGTCACTCCTGCGTTGCTGAGCAATGGGCTGCAGGGAGCACCGCTCGCCGACGATCTCGGCCGGGTCATTGGGCTCATCGCCGCGCCGTCCCAGCCAGCAGCCGGCCAGCCCGGCGGCAGCCCGAGACTGATCGGCAGCGATGCGGTGCTGGCGACGCTCAAGGCCCTCAACTTGGCGCCGGCGCGGGGACCGGCTGATGGTCCCTACGAATCGGCAATCCACCCGTACGAAAACGGGGGCTACGCCGCCTCTATTCCAGGCTTTCAGAAGGCCCTGACGGCCTATCCTGGCCACTACCTAGCGGCAAGGTACCTTGTCGAGGCGCAACGACAGGTCAATGCGGGCAAAGGCGGCCCCACGGTCGCGGCGCCGCGGTCTCCGGCTCCTCAGCAGTCCCCGGGCCTCGGTTGGCGGACATGGCTCGTGGTCGCGGTGGCGCTGCTCCTGGCCGCTGTAGGAGCGGCATGGTTGATCCGCCGTCGCCGTAGGCTGCCGCCCGCCACCGCCGGAACCCCGCCGCAGCGCGCCGCCCCAACTGGAGCAGCGGCGCCGGCATCCGGCGCCGGCCCATCCGCTTCCGACGGCCCCGGCGGGGGGAGCAACCGTGCCGCTCGACCGGCCGGGCAAACTCCGAGTCGCGCCAGCGGCCCCTCGGGAGCGGGGCTGCGAACGGAATCGAGCCCGCGGGCCGACCCGTCCGTGGCGACGCGCTCGGTCGCCGGCAGCGCCAGCCGGTCCGCGCCGCAGGCACCGATCTTCTGCACTCGGTGCGGCGGCCGCGTCGCGCCGCATCACCAGTTCTGCGGGTGGTGTGGTGAGCCCTTTGGTTGAAGTTGAGGCCGCCCGATGAGCGAACAGCCGGTCGGCACCGAAATCGCCGGCTACCGGATCGAGTCGGTGATCGGCCGGGGCGGAATGGCGGTCGTCTATCGAGCCGAGGACACCCGGCTGGGCCGCAAGGTAGCGCTGAAGCTGCTGACACCGGCGCTCGGTGATCAGGAGCAGTTCAAGCTGCGCTTCATTCAGGAGTCACGACTGGCGGCCTCGCTCGATCATCCCAACATCATTCCGATCTATGAGGCAGGTAACGCTGAGGGATTGCTCTTCATCGTGATGCGCTACGTCGTGGGAAGCGACCTCAAGGTCGCGCTCGCCGGCGGCACGCCGCTGACCCCGGCACGCACGGTGCGTCTGTTCGAACAGATCGGGGACGCCCTGGACGCAGCGCACGAGCTGGGGCTCGTGCACCGCGATGTCAAACCGGGAAATGTGCTTCTCACCTCCGTGCACGAGCGGTCCGACCACGTCTACCTCACCGACTTCGGGCTGACCAAACGGGCGTCCTCGCTGACCGGAGGTCTCACCGGCACCGGTCACTTTCTCGGCACGATCGACTATGTGGCTCCCGAGCAGATCGCCGGCAAACCCGTCGACGCACGCACGGACATCTACGCCCTCGGGTGCGTGCTGTACGAGTCCCTCACCGGCCAGGTGCCGTTCCACCGCGAGGACGACGCTGCGACGCTGTGGGCACATCTCGTGGAGCCTCCGCCACCGGTCACGGCGGTCCGGCCCGACCTGTCACCGGCGGTGGGCGCCGTCATCGCGCGCGCCATGGCCAAAGACCAGGAAGACCGCTACGGCTCCTGCCACGAGATGGTGCAGGACTTGGAACAGGCGCTCGAGGTGGTCCCGTCGCGGGGCCGGGCAGCGTCGGGGGGCGTGGGCGCATCCTGGCCGGCTGGCCAGCTCGAGCGTGAACACGAGCAGCAGACTCATATCACCGATGCGCCGCCGCACGAGCCCCCGGACGCATCGCCGCACGAGCCCCCGGACGCATCGCCGGACGAGCCGCAGCATCCGTCCTTTCCGCCCGGCATTGTCGACGTCCGGTCGGGTTCGCGGTACCCCGAGCAGGGCGAAGAGTCGGGGCCGACGTGGGAGGAGGTTGACGAGGAACTCGCGCCAGAAGGAAGCCTGGGGGACATCGGCTGGGAGTCAGAGGACGAGCCGGCACGATCAGCACCGCCGCCCGCCCGATCGTCAAAACGCGGACGCTGGTGGCTGGTGGCTGTGCTCGCGGTTGTCGCCGCGTTCGCGGTTGTGGCCGCTCTCGTCCTGCTGCCGGCTAAGAAGTCGCCCACGTTGTCAGGGACGTACACGAGCAGTAGCTCAGTGTTCAAGGCCTACGTCGGGTCGTTCTCCCTGAACACCCCTGCCGATTGGGGACCCCGGGAGGGTCCCTCCGTCAGCGTGATCCTTTCCCCGGGCGTCGAGGCAGTGGATCAGCTGTTTTCGCAGGCGAGCTGGGCGGCGGTTCGCAACCTGCTGAGCACCAACCGGTCCAACGCTTCCGGGCTCTGGATAACTGCGCGGGACACACCGTACGGCGGGACTCCGCAAGAATTGGTGAAGTCTGGGGCCCTGCCGAACCTTTCGAAGATCACGTCGAGCCCGCAGAATCGACTGGTCGGCGACATGCCCTCGGATGAGATGCAGGGCCAGCTGGAGGACCCGGACGACCAGACCGTCCGCCTGCAGTTCGTGGTCAACGTCGTTCGGTACCACAAGGCGCAGAGCACGGCCTCGATGCTGGTGGTGTTCTTCGCCCCACCGGACAAGTTCAACCATCAACGGCCGCTGTTCGATCAGGTCAGAAGCACGATCCGCTTCTCCTAGCAAAGGAGACCGGCGTCTGCCAGGACAGCCGGTGGACTCTATGACCGTTACCCACGTCGGCCGTTCGGCTCCTCGGCCTTCCGCGAATTCGCCTCAGATTGGCTGGTCATCATTCACGGCGTGGTGTCTGCGGCTGGCCGGACAGCCATCCTGCGCGGCCGACAGGTGTCCGTCCAATGGCTCCGGAGATTGCGTCCGTGGGGTCCATCCGGCTGGGTGAGATTTCCTTTGACTCCTTCATGTTTCTCGAAGCGGTTACGCAGGTCTCAGACGGTCACGAGGATCCGTCACACCGCGGTGTGCGCGCTGGTATGGCCAAAGATGCGTGTTGCGCCGGTGCACCGAGCAACATCCGACGACGACATGGTCGTGGTCGTCCGCTCTAAACAGACCGAAGGCGGTGCCGAAGCCCGCAGTCCCAGCTCGATCGCGGAATCTCGCGCTGTTCGACGGGAGTCAGGGCCGTGGGGGGATGGGTGACTGTTCAGGTTGGGGTGCATAGCGTGTCTCCGGTCGCGTTTGCGCAGCCCACCTGGGACGACACCCCCCGTGGAGGACACCCGCCGTGGGGGATGGGTGTAGTCGGATCGGCCACGAATCGGCATGATGGGTGAATGTCCGTGATACGTGCTGTTGCTCGTCCGCTACTCGCCGCCACATTTGTCGTCGGCGGCATCGACACGCTCCGCAAGCCGGCCAACAAGACGCCAGCCGCTGACAAGGTGGTCGGGGGTCTGGTGGCCCGCACACCGCGGTTGTCCAGCACCGAGGATTTGGTCAAGCTCGATGCCGCTGTGAAGGTCGTGGCCGGCACGATGCTTGCCTTGGGAAAGTTCCCTCGTCTCTCCTCGCTTGCCCTCGCGGCGAGCCTCGTACCGACCACCTTCGCCGGGCATCGTTTCTGGGAGGAGACGGATCCGGCCAAACGCTCGGCGCAGCAGCTTCACTTTCTCAAGAACGCGGGAATGCTGGGCGGCCTGATGCTTGCCTCGGTCGATACCGAGGGGCGTCCCTCGCTGGTGTGGCGGGCCCGCCGCGCACCAGAGGCGGTCAAGCACGCGGCCGATGACCTGCGTCGTGATGCCGAGCTTGACCTCCACTCCGCCCGCCACCGAGCGCGCGGCGCGGTGAAGGGCATTCACGGGCATGGCCAGCCAGCCTTACGTACCGCGGCTGAAACCCTTCGTGACACCGCGGCCGGACTTCGTAGCGAGGCTCAACCCGTGCTCGAGTCCGTCACGGAAGCTTTGAAGGAAGCCGCCCTCGGCGTTCGACACGATGTCCAACCGGCGTTGAGTGAGGCAACCCAGACCGTCCGCGCCACGGCAGCCGATGTTAGAAAGCACGTCGCTCCGGTCCTTCGATCCGCTGGCCAGGCCTTGAGCCGCTGACCTCGAGCTACCGTCCAATGCTGAAAGCTGCTTGACTGTTTGGCCGAACCCGCTCGGCGTTGCCGTCGATGACTCGAGAAAGCGGTGTACGAAATGGTCGGACTTACGTCCTCGGCACGACGTGCCTCAAACGGCCCGGCGATGACCTTCCTCGCCCGACTGGGTTTGGCGGCCCGCGGGTTCACGTACGTCGTCATCGGTTGGCTGGCTATTCAGATCGCGCTCGGTCAGGGAAAGCACGAGGCGAACCAGCGAGGCGCGTTGGCCGAGGTCGCTCAGCACTCGTTCGGCCTCCTACTCTTGTGGGTTCTCGGCTTTGGGTTCGCCGCGTACGCGGTTTGGCGGCTGTCGGAGGCGGCTTTCGGAACGGCCGCGGAAGGCAGTAAGGCAGGTCCACGGATCCAGTCCCTGGTTCGTGGCGTCGTCTACGCCGGCCTCGCGGTGACGACGTTCTCGTTCATTGCGGGTCGATCCCAGCAGGGTCAGTCCCAGCAACAGGCGACGCTTACCGCGCGCCTGATGAAGCATGACTACGGCCGCTGGCTGGTGGGGCTGGTCGGCGTGATCGTCATCATCGTCGGACTGGCAATGGTGGTCGAGGGAGTTCGTCGAAAGTTCGAGAAGGAACTGCGGCTCGACGATTTGCACGGTCCTACCCGAACGGTGGTCCTGCGGTTGGGAATGGTCGGCACCATTGCCCGAGGGATCGTTTTCGCCGTCGCCGGCGGTTTGGTCGTGGACGCTGCCGTGAGCTATGACGCCAGCAAGTCGACCGGCCTTGATGGCGCGCTGCGGACACTGGCCGATAGGGCTTATGGGCAGTGGTTGCTTGGTCTCATCGCGCTCGGTCTCATCGCGTTCGGTATATACGGCTTCGCCGCTGCTCGCTGGGCGAAGACCTGATCCAGCTCGTACTGGTCGAGGTCAACGGTCAGCGGGTGCGAAAGACCAAGTCGTTCTCAGTCCTCTGGGTTTGAGGAGCTGTTCGACGAGCGTGCGGCCGAGCCAGTCCCGGTACGGGCCGGCGCTCCGGCCGAGCACGGTGCGCATGAGGCGGAACACCGCGAACCGACCGGTGGGACCGCCCCGCAGCTCGGCTACCCGACCGGCTGCGGCTGGATCGAGTCCTACCTCGCTCCGTTGGGGGCCGTGCTCGGCGCCTACGTCCGGGCCGATTCCCTTGTGACGGCGGCAGGAACGGCGTCCGCGGCATGAACGGCGTCCGCGGCGTCCGCGGCGTCCGCGCAGCGAGTGTCGGTAGCGAAGCGCCGCAGCGCTGCGGTCAGGCTCGGTAGGTCGACGTGGGCGAGATGGTCGATGACGTGTCGGCGGACGCTGGCGAGATGGGTCGGCCAGGCGCGCTGCAGCCTGGCGAGGCCAGCGTCGGTGAGGACGGCATTCCAGCCGCGCCCGTCGGTGCTGCACTTGTTCCGCTGCACCAACCCGTCGGCCTCGAGTCGTCCGACGATGCGGGTCATGCCGCTGAGCGACAGCGCGCACGCCGCGGCCAGATCGCTCATTCGGAGATGGCGGCCGGGAGCCTCGGACAGGTGCATGAGCGCGCTGTACTCGGTGGCGCTCATGCCTTGCTCCCGCAGCAGATCAGCGTCGAGGACGCGCGGCACGATCAGGATCGCCCGCGCCAAGGCGCGCAGGAACGCCTCCTCGGGGGCGCTGAGCGGCACGACTGAGGCGGAGCTCCCGTCCTGTGCTTTGCCGGTCATATCGCTCAGAGTACTTGCTTGACAAAGCAAGCCGGCAGGTATTTGCTTCACGTAGCAAGTAAATATTTACCTGGATCTCTGCGAGGAGACGCTCATGACCAAGATCGGCATCATTCTCGGCAGCACCCGCCCCGGCCGGAACGGGGCACAAGTGGCCAGCTGGGTGCTCGATATCGCGCAGCGTCGCGAGGACGCTGAGTTCGAGCTGGTTGACCTCGCCGACTACCCGCTACCGCACCTCGATGAGCCGATCCCGCCGTCGCTGGGCGAGTACCAGAACGACCACACCAAGAAGTGGGCGGCGAAGATCGCGTCGTTCGACGGCTTCGTCATGGTCACGCCGGAGTACAACCACTCGACGTCCGGGGTGCTGAAGAACGCCATCGACTACCTCTACGCCGAGTGGAACAACAAGGCCGTAGGGTTCGTGTCTTACGGCGCGGTCGGAGGCGCTCGGGCTGCCGAGCATCTGCGCCTCGTCGCCGCCGAGTTGCAGATGGCGGACGTGCGGCAGCAGGTCGCACTCTCGTTGCTGACCGAGTTCGAGAACTTCAGGGTCTTCAAGCCCGGTGACTACAACCTGGCCGCACTGACCACCCTGCTCGACCAGGTCGTCGCATGGAGTAACGCCCTCGCGCCGCTGCGCCAGGCGGCAGCCGTCCCAGCCTGATCCCTTGGACCGCGAGGCAGATCGACGGAGTTTGACGGCTCGCTAGCCCTGAGGACCGCTCGCCGCGCTAGTCTGCCCCAGTGCTTCGGTCGAGCTCGCTCATCGCATTCGTCTCGGCGACCGACCTTGACCGGGCGAGGCGCTTCTACGAAGAGATTCTTGGCCTACGGTTCATCGAGCAAAGCCAGTTCGCTTGCGTGTTCGACGCGAACGGGACCATGTTGCGCGTCACGGCCACCGACAGACTTGCTGACCTCGGAAACACCGTCCTCGGTTGGAGTGTGAAGGACATTTGCCAGTCGGTCGAACTTCTCACTGCCAAGGGCGTGACCTTCAACCGTTACGACGGGATGGACCAGGATGAGTCCGGAGTCTGGACAACGCCGAGCGGCGACAAGGTCGCCTGGTTCTCCGATCCCGAGGGTAATAATCTCTCATTGACCCAGTTCGTGTAGGACCAGAACCAACCCCGGATCGTGGTGCGCGCCCGGGGTGCGATAAGTGGATCTAGCGCCGGTGGTGGCATAGCCGTTGGTGGTTGGGCTTTGCGGCCGACGACAGCCACGCCGCGGCCGGCGGAAGCGCGATCTGGCGGGAAGCTTGGCGAGCCGTCAGCATGGTCATATGACGCCACGCAGCAGGCGACGGCTGACCGGTTGGCTCGCGACCATCGCCCTTGTCGCCGCGGTGACAGTCGTGATCAAGCTCCTGCATCCCCACGGCCCGTCCCGCGGACTCGCCGTGATCTACATCTTGGTGGTTTTGTCGGTCGCCGTTCGTTGGGGTCCTGCGTTCGCGTTCGGGGCGTCGCTGCTCAGCGCCGCGGCGTTCGACTATTTCTTTCTGAGTCCGCAGGATGCGGTCGGGCTGCCGAACCTGGCCGATGCGGAGGCGTTTGCCGCCTTCCTGGCAACGGCCATCATGGCGAGCCAGCTCGCTGGTCGGCTACGTCGGCAAGTTCGGGAAGCTGCCCGGCTAGCCCAAGAGCAAGCGGCTTTGCGGCGGATTGCGTCTGTCGTCGCGCGAGGGTTGCCGCCGATCGAGGTCTTCAAAGATATCGCCGAGGAGGCAGGGCACCTACTAGACGCCGAGATCGCGTTGTTGGCTCGCCGTGATCAGGACGCGTTGCTCACGGTTCTGGCCCAGAGGGGCGCCGTCGGTAGAGACGTGCCGGTAGGCAGCCGGTGGCCGATCGCCGACTCGCTGTCCATGACATCGACGACGCAGACCGACTGGACTGCGGCCCCCGTGGACGACGAAGCGTCCTTGGGTCCATGCGCCGAGGCGGCCCGCAAGATGGGGATCCGGTCGAGCGTTGTCAGCCCCATCGTCATCGAGGGACGTCCGTGGGGCCTCCTCTTCGTGGCAACGCGCAGCACCGCTTTGTCCGCTAACGCCGCGCAGCACGTGGGTGACTTCAGCGAACTCCTCGCGACCGCAATCAGGAACGCGGAAAACCAGGCCGAGCTGAGGGCCTCACGTGCGCGCATCGTTGCGGCCGCGGACGAGACGCGGCGACGGATCGAGCGCGACCTGCACGACAGCGCGCAGCAAAGGCTCGTCTCGCTCGCGCTCAGCGTGCGAGCCGTGCAGGCCGTCGTGCCGCCCGAAAGCCATGAGCTGCGCGCCGAGCTATCGCAGGTTGCGGACGGCCTGGTCAGCGTCCTCGACGAACTGCGTGAACTGTCGCGCGGGCTGCATCCGGCCATCCTGGCCGAAGGCGGCCTGCAGCCGGCGCTCAAGGCATTGGCCCGCCGGTCGCCGGTCGCGGTCGAACTGAACGTGTGCGTCGAGAGGCGTCTGCCTCAGCAGGTCGAGGTGACGACCTACTACGTGGTGTCCGAACTGCTGACGAACGCGGCGAAGCATGCGCAGGCGTCCGCAATCCATGTTGGCGTGGATGCGCCCGATAGCGTGCTCTTGCTGTCGGTAACGGACGACGGGATCGGCGGCGCCGACCCACGACGCGGTTCCGGGCTCATCGGGGTGTTGGATCGTGTGGAGGCCATCGGCGGGACGGTCGCAGTGCACAGTCCCGTCCAGGCCGGCACTCGAGTCGACGTAGAGATTCCGATCGTCCTCATCAGCGGTGACCCGAGCTGGAAACCTTTTGCTGGCCCGGACTCGTGACGAGGTGCTGTTCGGTGCGTCGCACGAAGTGAGGTCTGGGGTTGGCCCCGTTCTTCTGCAGCAACGAGAAGATCGACGTCCTGACCGAATGCGTCGCGCTTTGCAGGAGACGGGTAGCAGCGGGTAGGGACAGCTATGAACTTTGCCGGGCGGGGAAGGTCTCGTCGCAGTTGTGCACGGGTTCACACCGTCCGGCCGGGAATGCGCCTTGATCGACGGGGGTTGGCATAAAAGATGGTTCGTTCAACGCGTCGCTTTGACCTTCGCCCCGCGGCGGACCGTCCACCCGGCCCCTTGCAACAGATTGTGGACGCGAACCGATGACTTCTCCGCTCACCTCCCTCCGGCGCGGCATTCAGACGGCTCAGACCCGGCCTGCCGCCCTCGTCCTCGCGGTGGTCTGCGTCGCACAGTTCATGGTGGTGCTCGACATCAGCATCGTGAATGTCGCGTTGCCGGACATGCAGCGTCAGCTGGGCATGTCCCAGAACGCCCTCGGATGGGTGTTGAACGCGTATACGCTGACCTTCGCCGGCTTCCTGCTTCTGGGTGGGCGCGCTGCGGACCTCTGGGGACGCCGTCGGCTGTTCCTCATCGGTGTCGCCCTGTTCTCGCTCACCTCGTTGCTGGGCGGTCTGGCCCAGACTGGCGGTCAGCTGATCGGCGCCCGCGCGCTGCAGGGCCTGGGCGGAGCCGTGCTGTCACCCGCGACGCTGACGATCCTGACGACGACCTTCACCGATCCGCGCGCCCGAGCCCGAGCACTCGGGATGTGGAGCGCCGTCGCCGGAGCTGGCGGCGCGACGGGCGTGATCGCCGGCGGGGTGCTGACCGATCTGCTGTCGTGGAGGTGGATCCTGTTCATCAACGTGCCGATAGGGCTGCTCGTCTTCGTCGTGGCGCGGTTCGCGGTCGCCGAGTCCCGTGCCGAGGGGGAGCGGCCCACACTCGACTGGGGTGGTGCAGTCACCGTCACCGGCGGCCTGGTGGCACTCGTCTACGGCATCGTCTCGACGGATTCACACCCGTGGGGGTCCGCGCTGGTGCTGAGTTCGCTGACGCTCGGCGTCGTGCTCATCGCAACGTTCCTGCGGATCGAAAGCCGGCACCGGCACGCGCTCGTGCCGTTGCGGCTGTTCCGTTCGAGGGCCCTGACCGGGGCGAACCTCATCATGATCATGATCGGTTCGGTGATGTTCTCGCTCTTCTTCTTCCTGTCGCAGTACCTGCAGGAGGTGCACGGCTACAGCCCGCTGCGCACCGGGTTCGCCTTCCTGCCGATGCCGCTCGCGATCATCGTCGGCACCCAGCTGTCGTCACGGCTCATCGCGAGGGTCGGAGCGCGCACGCTGCTCGTCGCCGGCCCCGCCATCGCAGCGCTGGGGCTGCTGCTGCTGTCCCGGCTGCACGCGGGCAGCTCCTACGCGACGTCCATCGGCCTACCGGGTGCGATCACCACGTTCGGGATCGGGCTGTCGTTCGTCCCGATCACCCTGTCGGCGACGAACGGAGTCGACCGTCGCGACGCGGGCCTGGCGTCAGGCCTGATCAATACCACGCGACAGATCGGTGGATCGGTCGGGCTCGCCGCGTTGATCACAGTGGTGGCGTCGCGCACCAACGCGTTGGCCGCGAGCGGCTTCCGGATCGCCGACACGGCCGCGTACGCCCGGGCGTTCGCGATCTCCTCGGTGCTACTGGTGATCGCCGCCGTGATCGCCTTCATGGTGATACCGGCACGCCCGGCACCCGCGCTCCCCGTTGCCGAGGAGCCAGTTGCGCCCAGCGGCAACGAGCCGGCCATGGCCGTCGCCGAAATCGGCGAGTAGGTCCCGCACCGACCCGTGGCGTTCCCGCACACGAATGTGTTTGCCCACCGGTCGGAGAAACGCCGCGGACCTAGCGGAGCCGCACGCATGGACGAATCGCCCGGCCGATGCTCGGGCCACGCCGTCGGCGCGTGTGCGCGACCGCGTGGAGCCCGGAAAGGCTCGCCTGAACGATCCAGTCATTTACTCGGTTGGGGTGCCTTGCACTTGATCTTGGGATTTGCGCCGAGGTAGTTAAGGGGCCCCGCGATCACTGTGACGACGGTCGTTCCAGTTGTGGCGCAAGTCGGTTTCGAGTTGCTGAAGTAGTGGCGTTGGCCGGCTGCAATGAAGCCGATAACGAGCCATGCGACGATTATGGCCACGATTACGGAGCGCATTCTTACCCCTCGAGTCAGCACGAGCACCCACGGGTTCGAGGTTTGGTTCAAGTTCAGTATGCACCGATGAACCGCGCACGGCATGCGCCCGTTTGGGCAGCGCCGGAGCTGACGGTCGCAAGCCCTGGATGCCCACCTCGAGCGGGCGGATGCTGTTCAGTCCGGAGAAAGAGATGTGGTCGTCGCTCGTCCTGTCGGTCTGCTGGTTGGACACAAGCATCCCCGTGAGCAACGCGCCTGATCATTCAACAAGCGGGGTCCGATCGCAATCCGCCTCCGCCGGGGTCCCGTCGTCGGCGTGCACGCTGACCGATTGAGGGCCGGTGCCTGTGGCGGCACCGGTCGGCGCGGTCTGCGTGACCACGATGCCGCCACAGTTCAAGCACACCGGATCTGTTGGGTTCGGCTCGATGGCACCCTTCATGACGAAAAGTGTAGGCCGCCGCGGTTGGGTGCGTAGACAATTGCCGCTCGGTGATGCGCACAGTCCGTTACGTCAAGTCGTCCAGCTACGCTGCGGTTCCGCTGCTGCTCGACCATTGGGCGTCTGCTGAGCTGTGGCAACGACTGTGGCGGGGCGACCCTTGAGATAGAGGTACCAATAGCCACCAGCCACGAACAGCCCCGCGCCAACGGCGTTACCAACGAGCGCCAGCAGCAGGTTCGTCACGACGTGCGCGAGGGTAACACCAGGGACGTGCTGCCACATCGCCAACGGGAGGAAGAACATGTTGGCTACGACGTGATCGAACCCCAACGCCACGAATGCGGTTATCGGCAGAACGATTCCGAGAATCTTGCCGGCAGCGTCAGTTGAGGCGAGCGCCAGCCACACCGCGAGGCACACGAGCCAATTGCACCCCATCGCCCGAAGGAAGACTTCCAGGTTGCTCTCGGTCACCGCCTTGCCGATGGTGATGGTGCTCAGACGCGCGAACGTTGATGCCGCTGGAGTCCCAGCTTTCGCCGCGGCGTTGCCGATCACGCCGGTCTTGTCGGCAAGAACATAGGCGACGAAGAGTGAGCCGATGAAGTTGCCCACGAACAGCAGCCCCCAATTCCGCGCTATCCGCCCGGCGGTGATTCGTCTGCGCAAAGCCGCGATGGGCAAGAGCATCATGTTCCCGGTCAGCAGTTCGGCACCGGCGATGATGGTGAGTACGAGTCCGAGGCTGAAGGTGAGGCCGGTGACCAGCGTGATCAGGCCGCCCCAGGTAGCGGAGTTCAGACCGGCCGAAGCAACGATGGCCAACAATCCGCCGAACGCGATATAGGCGCCGGCGAGAAAGCCGCCGACTAGAGCTTTGCCCGCCGGTAGCGCCGCCTTGGCCGCGCCCGATTCAACGGCAAGTTCTGCGGTTTGCTGCGGGGTGTTGTACGACATGGGAGACCGCCGTTTCCAATCTCGGCGCTGACCCGTTCACAGCGCCGCTGGTGACTTTGACGCTCATCGCGAGGATCGCGTTTCGCCTGGTGCTATGGCGACTCGGCTACCCCCAAATTCGGCGCAGCCATGACTATCGGTTCTGGTCTTCTGGTGACGACGTCCACCGTCTCTTCCCCCGGGGCGAACCGCCCGAGGAGGTGTTCGCCGCCGCAACCAGGGAGCCTCTGAGGTATCCCGGTTCCGACCGGTTCCCATGTAATCGGTTGTACCGCGGCGCGATTGCGCTCCACGTGACCGTAGGCCATGACGTCCTCCAGGAGAATCAGTTCCTGGCCTACGGTGACATTGCGCGGGGCCGTCGGACATCCCCCACATGACTAACGCCGCGACGGCGGCACTTTTATTTTGGCTCGCCGGGCGATGTGGCCCCCTCGGGGGGTGAGAGCGGCAGCCTGTGGCGCAAGCATGCGTGATCTTGGTCGTCATCGGCAGGCGACCGGGTGACCCGCTCAGCAGGCCTGACCTGAAACCGACGGCACGAGTCTCGATCGGCTCTCCTGCTCCCGGAGGTCGCGCCGGCCAGGACGCCAGGACGGCCGGAAAGCGCGAGTCGAAGCCGAACTGACCGAGCCGAATCACTATGACGAGTCCCAGGATCCGAACGACTGGACCGTCGTCCTGTTGAAGCGCTTACCAGCGGACTTGTCGCGCGCGATCGAGGGAATTGCGAAGCTGCGCTGTGGCCGATCCGCTAGCCTCGGCGTCGTGACCGACGCACCGGTACTCGATGCCGCCGAACAACGCGTGCTCGGCAGCCTGCTGGAGAAGGAGATCACCGTCCCGGCGTCGTACCCGATGAGCATCAACTCGGTGCGCGCCGCATGCAACCAGACCAGCAGCCGAGAGCCCGTCGTCGACTACGACGAGGAACTGGTGCATCGGACGCTGCGGGCGCTCAAGGACAAGGAACTCGTGGCAATGACCTGGCAGGGCGGGGGCAGCCGCGTCGTGAAGTACGTCCAGACATTCGCACAGCGACGCGGCCTCGCGCCGGAGGAGCGAGCACTGCTCACCGCGTTGTTGCTGCGCGGGCCCCAAGCCGCTGGAGCGCTCAAGAGCCGCACCGAGCGGTTGCACGGCTTCTCCGACCGCGCCGAGGTGGTGGCCTGCCTTGCCCGGATGGCCGCCGGCTACACCGCGATGGTGCGCGAGCTCCCGCGCCAAGCAGGTCAGCAGGACAGCCGTTGGATCCATCTGCTCGGCCCGGTCGAGCCGCCCGAGGCAACGGCGGGTTCGATGCCCGTCGACCGCGAGTCGGTGCTCGACGCCGGGCCCGAGGCGCGCGATGACAAGGTCCGAGCGGCGTACGCGGCGGTCGCCGTGTCCTATGCCGAGCAACTTGGCGATGAGCTCGCTGGCCTGCCCTTCGAAGCGTGGTTGCTGCGCCGGGTGGTCGAGCTGTCCGACGGTGCGCCAGTGATCGAGGTCGGCACCGGCCCAGGTCACGTCGCCGCCTTCCTGGCCGAGGCGGGCGCGGACGCGACGGGTCTCGACCTCACGCCGGAGATGATTGACGAGGCCCGTCGCCACCACCCCGGCGTCAACTACCAGGTGGGCGACCTGCGTCAGCTGATGCGTCCCACCACGCACGACGGGTGGGGCGCCGTACTCGCGTGGTACTCACTCATCCACCTCGCCGCGTCGGAACTGCCAGCTGCGATCGCGTCGCTCGCGCGACCCCTGCGCACGAACGGCTGGCTTGTGCTCGCCCTCCACACCGGCGCCGACATCCGCACCGTCACTGACTGGTTCGGCCACGAGATCGACCTCGACCTCGTTCTGCACGACCCCGTCGAGATCCTCGCCACCGTTGAGCGAGCCGGCCTGCTCGACGTCGAGTGGTATCACCGCGGCCCGTTCACCTCCCGCGGGGAAACCACCCAGCGCCTGTACGTCCTCGCCCGCAAGCCGTAACCACCGCGCCA
>JAVEET010000373.1 GCA_030840295.1 Pseudonocardiales bacterium | reverse complement strand
ATTTGCCGGCCACGAAGGCCAGCGCGGATTCGCGGGCCTTCGCGATGTTCTCGGCACCCTCGCCGCTGGCCCGGAACTTCACCTGTTGCCAGACGAACCTCCTCAGGTCGCGGGTGGAGAAGAACTTTCGGGCGGCCAGACCCTTGGCGAAATGGAAGATCGACGCGCCGACCACCACGGTGTTGTCGACGTCGAAGAACGCCGCCGCGTTCGGATGTATCGGGACGGCCATCGCCAGTTCGACCTCAAGCGCCGCTGACCCCGCTGAATTCCTGGCCACCGGCCTCACCGCCAGATGGATCGGCGCTGCATGAGCAGCCGGTAGAGGTTGCCTTGGATCTGTTCGCGGACCCGGTCGGTCAGCTCGAACACCAGCATCGGATCATCGGCTGCCTCCGGACCGTACTGCGCGGTCTCGATCGGATCACCGAACTCGATGTACCACTTCGAGGGCAGCGGGATCATGCCCAGTGGGCCCAGCCAGGGAAAGGTCGGCGTCAACGGGAAGTACGGCAACCCCAGAACGCGGGCCAACGTCTTGGCGTTGCCCAGCATCGGATGGATCTCCTCCGAACCGACGATCGACGTCGGGATGATCGGTGCTCCGGTGCGCAGCGCCGCCGAGACGAACCCGCCGCGGCCGAAGCGCTGCAGCTTGTACCGCTCGTTGAACGGCTTGCCGATGCCCTTGAATCCCTCCGGCCACACGCCGACGAGCTCGCCGATGGACAGCAACCGCTCGGCATCCGGGTTGCAGGCCAGCGTGGAACCGGTCTTGCGGGCCAGGGACCCGAGCACCGGTGTGGTGAAGAGCAGATCGGCCCCGAGCATCCGCAGGAAGCGATGATCCGGGGTTTCCTCATGCACCGCGGTCGCGGCCATCACGCCGTCCAGCGCCCACAGGGCCCCGGCATGGTTGGCCACGATCAGCGCGCCGGAATCGGCTGGGATGTTGTGCACCCCAATGACCTCGGTCCGGAACCAGGTGTGGTACAGCTGCCGCATCGCCGGGAGTACCGCGGACTCGGTCAGCTCCGGATCGAAACCGAACTCGTCCACCTCGTACTGACCGGTGATCCGGCGGCGGAGGAAGGCCAGGCCGGCGGCCGCCTTGCGCTCCCAGGAGCTGGCCGGACGATCGCCGCCGGGCTGATCGCGGGAGAGGTTCGCCTCGGCTGCTGCGCTGTCGACGGGCTGGCCCACCGAGCCGGCGGAGGTGTTCGCCTCGCCGCGCAAATCGCCGCCCCGCAATCGGATGACCTGGGCCTCAGCCATGGCGCACCACGCCGAACGGTGCCGGTGTCCGTTTGCGCCCGCTGCCGGTCCGCCTGCCGCCGGCCCGGGCCGGTCCGCCCACCTGTTCAGGTCTGTCGGCTGGCGCGGGTCTGCCGGCTGGCGCGGGTCTGTCGGCTGGCGCGGGTCTGCCGGCTGGCGCTGGTCTGTCGGCGGGTTCGGCCGGCAACGTTATGTCCCGCTCGGCACGAATTCCCAGCAGTCCCGCGAGGGCCTTTTCACCCGCACGGACCGCGCTGGGCTTGATGACCGGCTCGACGGGTCGTCCGGTCAGGAAAGACTCGAACGCCTCTGCCGTGGTGTACGCCGGTCGGTAGCCGAACTCGTGCTTGAGGCGGGCGTTACACACCACTCGGCCGAAATTGAGGAACTGCATCTGTTCCGGCGAGAAGTCCGCCATGCCGCTGCGCCGGATCAGCCGGCCCACCACGGACACCGCTCGCGCTGGGACGGGCAGAGCTACCCGCCCGGCCCGCCGAATGGCCTGGCTCAGCAACAGCGCGCCATCGCCGGCGACGTTGAAGGTACCCGGGCGGGAGGAGGTGGCGGCCAGCCGCAGGATCTCGATGGCGTCGGTTTCGTGCAATAGCTGCATTCGGGGGTCGAGGCCGAAGGCGGTGGGAACGACCGGCAGCTGGAAGTACCGGGTAAGCGGCGTGTCGATGAACGGCCCGATGAAGTTGGCGAATCGCAGCAGAGTGACCTCGATGTCGGGCCGGCGACGAAGGAAGCCCCGGACGTATCCTTCGACCTCGACCGCATCCTTGGCGTAGCCGCCGGCCGGCAGAGACCTGGCCGACATGTCCTCGGTGAAGATCGCCGGGTCGCGCGATGAGGTGCCGTACACGGCCGTCGTCGACTTCACGATCAGCCGCCGGACAGTGTCGGATTTCTGGCAGGCTGCGAGCAACTGCATGGTGCCGATGACGTTCATTTCCTTCATCGGGGTCCGGCCGCCGGCGCCATGCGGGGTGGCGGTGACCGATGCATGGACCACGGTGTCGACGCCGGCCTGGCTGATGACCTTGCCGATGAGCGGATTACGGATATCGGCGCGCACGAACTCGGTGCGCCCCAGCAGATCTAGATCGGCCCGGACGGGCGGCACAGTGTCCACTCCGATGACCCGTTCGATCGACGGGTCGGCGGCCAGGCGACCGGCCAGCCTGCTGCCCAGGTAACGGCTGACCCCGGTGACTAGTACCACGCTTGCCAATGTTCACCCCCGGCGATTGATCGTCTCGGTGTCTTGGCCCCCGCAGCTCCAAGTTACTCGATAGTAGGGACCGGCGGGCACCCCATTTCGGGGGTTCCTCGGCGAAGGTGAGCCCAGTGAAGCAGGTGAAGCTTTCCGCCGGGTTTCGGACAGATGAGCATCGGGGGTGCGGGCGGTCCGGCGGCGGCAGCACACCCGGAACGCGAACCGGCTCCCCACGCGATGCGCGGAGAGCCGGTCGAGGCAGCTCGAGGTGCGGGTTACCCGAAGGACCGCGCTACTTCTTGTTGCGGCGCTGGACGCGCGTCTTCTTCAGCAGCTTGCGGTGCTTCTTCTTGGCCATCCGCTTGCGCCGCTTCTTGATGACAGAACCCATTAACCTGACCTCACTTGCACGATTGATACGCGTGAATACACGCGTCACTGGCCACCGACCCTACCGTGCGTCAGCCGGCTTCGAAGAACGCGCCCTTCAGGTAATCCTGAACGGCCTTTTCAGGCACCCGGAAGGAGCGACCGACCCGCACCGCGGGCAGCTCTCCGGAGTGCACCATGCGGTACACCGTCATCTTCGAGAC
>JAVEET010000371.1 GCA_030840295.1 Pseudonocardiales bacterium | reverse complement strand
ATGAGAGCATGAGCCCCATGGGGGAGGCCACGGCGTTGTGGGCCAGCGGTCTCGGAGTGCGCCACAAACGCCGTTGGGTGTTCCGCGATGTTGCCGTGAACCTGCCTGCCGGCCACATCGTCAGGCTCTCCGGAACGCGAGGTAGCGGCAAATCGACGCTGCTCCGCGTGCTCGCCGGCGTGACCAGGCCGAGCGCAGGGATCGTCCGGCATCGCCCGCCCGTCGTCGGCTACGTCCCACCCCGGTTCCCGGCACCACCCGGCCTCAGCACCGAGCAGTACCTGAGACGGTTGGCGCGCCTTCGTGGCCTCTCGGCCAAGGAGGCTTACTCCCGGGCGGAGACGGTGATCGACCGGTTCGCCCTACGCGCTCAGGTCGATCTGCCCCTGACCGAGCTGGCCGCCGAGGAGCTGCGCCGGGTCGCTGTAGCTCAGGCCCTGCTCGACCGGCCCTCACTGCTGGTCGTCGATGACCCGTGGGCCGATATCAAGGGGCAGATGCAGCTGGTGACGACCACCGAGCTGAAGCGGCTCGCGGACAACGGCTGTGTAGTGCTCTTCACCGACCGTGGCTGGCGGCTGCGCTCGGTGGAGATCGACCAGCATCTGTCGCTGTCCGGCGGCATCCTGTTTCCGATGCCGCACGAGGAGCCGAGCGAGCACACCAGCATGAGGCTGGAGCTCTACGGATCGGGCCTGCCCTTCGAGCACACGGGCGGCATCGTCGACTACCGGCCGCACCCAGAAGGCCTGACCGTGATTGCTGAGCACGACGCGGCCAACGACCTGCTGCGGGTCGCGTTGCAGAACGGCTGGCTGATCCGGCGCGTCGAGCCCAACGCATGACGACCATGATCCGTCAGGAGTTGACCAGTCTGTTCCGCTCCGGACAGTGGGTCTGGCCCGTGATCAGCTACCTGATCACGCTCGTCGTGCTCACCGCGCTCGCGATCCGTCCCGCCCACGCGGCCTACGGGTTCGTGGCCCCGGTACTGCTGATCGGCTCGGCCTGGGCGGGCTGGCTGATCACGTCGAGGACGCAAGGCCCGCTCTGGCAGATCACAATGATTGCCGTCGGCGGACGCGAGCGGACGCTGGTGGCGCGCTGGGCGTGCGCGTTGCTCGCGGCGGCGCCACTGTTCGTCCTTGCCGTCATCGCAGCCGAGATCGGGCGGCAATCCAGCTCGGACGCTGCCGGGCTCTGGTGGGGCGGTATCGGACTCCACCTGCTGGTCGCCGTCCTCGGTGCGGGGATCGGCACCTTGCTCGGTGTGCAGTTGACCGAGCGCGAGGGGAATCCGGTACCGGCCGGCGAGAGCACGCCGTTGGCCGCACTGGTGATCGTGCTGGTATGCGGAGTCGGCGCGATCGGCTACGCCGGAGCCATCGGGGTGTTGGCGCTGGTCCTGATCACCATCGCGGTCAGCATCGCCGCGGTCACGACAGGCTGACCGGCTGTGAAGCTCGCCATCCTCGGCGGCGGCGGATTCCGGGTGCCGCTCGTCTACTCGGCGTTGCTGGGCGACCCTCGGCCCGGTGGCGTTACCGAGTTCGTGCTCTACGACACGAATATCGTCAGACGGTCGGTGATCGCTACGGTGCTGGGCCAGCAGGCCGCCTCGCGTGCTCCGGTGACAGCAAAGGCGCCTGAGGTTCTCCAGGCCCCTTCGCTCGAAGCGGCCCTCCGGGATGCCGACTTCGTGTTCTGCGCCATTCGCGTCGGAGGGGTACGGGCGCGGACCGTGGACGAGCGGGTGGCCATGGAACTCGGGCTGCTCGGTCAGGAGACGGTGGGCGCGGGTGGCATCGCCTACGGGCTCCGGACTATCCCAGCGGTCATCGCACTGGCGCGACGGATCGCCGAACTTGCTCCGCGGGCCTGGGTCATCAACTTCACCAACCCGGCCGGCCTGGTCACCGAGGCGATGCAGCAGGTGCTCGGCGATCGAGTCATCGGTATCTGCGATTCACCCTCCGGGCTGTGTCGCCGAGCGGCGAGCGCTCTCGGGGTGGACCCGGAACTGGCCACCTTCGACTACGCCGGGCTCAATCACCTCGGTTGGCTCAGGGCGGTATCCGTCGACGGAGTCGAGCTACTGCCGAGGCTGCTGGCTGACGACGCGGCCCTGGAGTCGTTCGAGGAGGGGCGCCTGTTCGGCGCGGACTGGCTGCGCAGCCTGGGCGCCATTCCGAACGAATACCTGCACTATTACTACTTCCACCGGGAGGCGGTACAGGCGGCATCGAGAGCTGCGACGACCCGAGGTGAATTCCTGCAGACGCGGCAGGACGAGTTCTATGCGTCCCTGCAGGAGGATTCGTCCGGTGCGCTGAGGCAATGGCAGCGGGTCCGGGCCGAACGCGATGCGACGTACATGGCTGAGACCCGGTCTGCCGGCGAGCGGGACGAGCGGGAGATGGCCGCCGGTGGGTACGAGCAGGTGGCTCTGCAGTTAATGCGCGCCCTGGCCCATGACGAGCGGGCCAACCTGATCGTCAATGTCCGTAACAGCGGCCTGCTCAGCCATCTCGATGACGAGGCCGTCATCGAGGTGCCGTGCACGATCACGTCCAGCGGGCCGCAGCCCTTGCCGGTCAGCCGGTTGTCCGATCATCAGGCCGGTTTGGTCTGCGCGGTGAAGGCGGTCGAGCGGTCCGTCATCGAGGCCGCGCGGACCGGGTCCCGGACGGCGGCGGTGCGGGCGTTCGCCGAGCACCCACTGGTCGATTCGGTCTCCGTCGCCCGGCAACTGGTGGCCGCCTACCAGCGGCGGTTACCGGAGCTCGGCTATTTGCGATAGCCCAGACCGTGCACGGCCTGAGCGCGCCCGCTGGGCCGGTAGGCTCAGGGTGCGATGACTAACCCCGAAAGCGACCCTCAACCGTCCTTCGCCGATCTCGGGATCAGTGAGCCGGTGCTGCGTGCACTGTCTGATGTCGGCTACGAATCCCCCTCTCCGATCCAAGCCGCGACGATCCCGCCGCTGATGGCCGGCCGGCACGTGGTCGGCCTGGCGCAGACCGGCACCGGCAAGACCGCGGCCTTCGCGCTGCCGATCCTGTCCCGGATCGACCTGAGCCAGCGCACCCCGCAGGCGCTGGTGCTGGCCCCGACCCGGGAACTCGCACTGCAGGTGTCCGAG
Organism: Pseudonocardiales bacterium; assembly: GCA_030840295.1. Classification (GTDB taxonomy): domain Bacteria; phylum Actinomycetota; class Actinomycetes; order Mycobacteriales; family Jatrophihabitantaceae; genus Jatrophihabitans_A. The sequence goes on along the minus strand of JAVEET010000371.1, from coordinate 16,934 downwards.
GCGATCGGCAAGTACGCCCACTATCTGCCCGGCCTGAACGTGCTGCCCATTTACGGCGGCCAGAGTTACGGCATCCAGCTGTCTGGCCTGCGGCGCGGCGCCCACGTCATCGTGGGCACGCCCGGCCGGATCATGGATCACCTGGACAAGCGGACCCTGGACCTGACCGAGTTGCGGTTCCTGGTGCTCGACGAGGCCGACGAGATGCTCAACATGGGCTTCGCCGAGGATGTCGAGACGATCCTGGCCGACACCCCCGAGGACAAGCAGGTCGCCCTGTTCTCGGCGACGATGCCGAGTCAGATCCGCCGGATCGCCAAGAAATACCTGACGGACGCGGCAGAGATCACGGTCAAATCGAAGACCATGACGGCGGCGAACACCCGGCAGCGCTACATCTTCCTGGCCCACGCGGCCAAGATGGATGCGTTGACCCGGATCCTCGAGGTCGAGACCTTCGACGCCATGATCATCTTCGTCCGGACGAAGTCCGCCACCGAGGACGTGGCCGAACGGCTGCGGGCCCGCGGCCACTCGGCCGCCGCGATCAACGGCGACCTGCAGCAGGCCCAGCGAGAGCGCACGATCGGCCAACTGAAGAACGGCACGCTGGACATCCTGGTCGCCACCGATGTCGCCGCCAGGGGCCTGGACGTCGACCGGATCAGCCATGTCGTCAACTACGACATTCCGCAGGACTCGGAGTCCTACGTTCACCGCATCGGCCGCACCGGTCGCGCCGGGCGCTCCGGCGAAGCACTGCTGTTCGTCACGCCGCGGGAACGCAATCTGCTGTCCTCCATCGAGCGGGCCACCCGGCAACCGATCACCGAGATGGCTATTCCCTCCGTCGAGGACGTCAACGCGCAGCGGGTGGCGAAGTTCACCGACGCCATCACCGCCAGCCTGGACTCGGCGGAGTTGGGCTTCTTCCGCAGTCTGATCACCGACTACGAGCAGGAGCACAACGTGCCGGTGGCCGATATCGCTGCCGCGCTGGCGGTGCTCTCCCAGGACGACAAGTCGTTTCTGCTCAGGCCGGATCCGCCGGCCAAGAAGAAGGACCGGGAGCGTCCTCGCGAACGCGACGCCGCCGAACCGAGACCGGCCGCCCGAGTGGCCGGTTCGCGCAAGCACAAGTCGGACGTCCCGATGGCCAAATACCGGATCGCGGTCGGCCGCCGACACAAGGTGCAGCCCGGTGCCATTGTCGGCGCGCTTGCCAACGAGGGCGGCCTGAGTCGCGGGGACTTCGGCCACATCGACATCCACGGCGACCACACGCTGGTCGAGTTGCCCGCTGACCTGCCCGACCGGACCTTCCAGGCCCTGGAGCGCACCCGGGTGTCCGGCCAGCTCATCCATCTGACCCGGGACGACGGCCCGCCGCCGCGCCGGCGAGTGACCTCCAGTGAACCGACGTACGGCCCCGGCAAGGCGGTCGGCAAGTTCAAGAAGTCCCGCCACGGATGATTCGATGCAGATCGCTGGCCGCAGGCATCCTCGTCGTCCTGCTGGCGGCCGGTGGCGTAGCGGCGTGCAGCAAGGCGAAGAAGACTCCTCCGGAGCAGGTTGCCGCGCAGGCCTTTCTGGATTCCCTGGCCGTTGGCGATACCCAGGCGGCGGCAGCTAAGACCACCGACGCCGCCACGGCCGCCACCACCGTCAAGGCGAGCCTGGCCGGCTTGTCCGGTGGCGCTGCGGGGCTGAAGGGCACGCTCCGGGTCACCGATCTGACCGATCGCCAGGCCAGTTCGGCCACCGCGAATTATTCGGCTTCATGGGCGCTGCCTGGAGCCGGTTCACCGTGGACGTATACCGGCTCTTTGCCTATGGTCAAGCAGAACGGCGCGTGGCTGGTCACCTGGTCGAGTGCGGACCTGCACCCCATGCTGGTGACCGGCTCGCATCTGACCGTCAAGCGCACCCAGCCGGCCCGGGCCGCGCTCGAGGACAGCGCCGGCAAGCCGCTGTTCACCACGACACCGGTGGTCACGATAGGCATCGCACCGCCGCAGGTGAAGGACCTGACCGCGGTGGCCGCCGGCTTGGCCGCCGCCCTGAAGAGCTACGGCATAGCGGCGGCTGACATCGTCAAGAGCGTCAAGGCCGCGCCGAAGAATCAATTCGTCCCGGTCATCACCTTGCGCCGCGATGCCTACGAGGCCGTCAAGCTGCAGATCTACAACCTGCCCGGGGTGCAGTTCCCCGCGAGCACCCAGCTCCTGGGCCCCAGCTCAGCCTTCGCCCAGCCGATGCTCGGACGGGTCGGCAACGCGACCAAGGAGATCATCGATGCCTCGAAGGGCCGGGTCCGGGCCGGTGACAACACCGGACTGTCCGGATTGCAGCTAGCACTGGACCCCCAACTCGCGGGCACCGCGGCCGTCGACGTCTACGCCGCCGACTCCGCCGGAACGCTGGGGGCAAACCTCGGTTCGGTCGTTCCGGCCAAGGCCGGACAGCCGGTCAAGCTGACCCTGGACCGGGCTGCTCAGACGGCGGCCGATGCCGCGCTGGCCTCGGTGACCCTGCCGGCGGCCGTCGTCGCGGTGCAGCCGTCCACGGGCAAGGTGCTCGCCGTGGCCAATAGCAGTGGCGCCCGCGAGGACATCGCATTGACCGGCCAGTATCCGGCGGGATCGACCTTCAAGATCGCCACCTACACCGCCGAGTACACGGCCAACCCCTCGCTGACCCCGAGCTCGCCGGTCGACTGCCCGGCCACCACCCAGGTCAACGGTCAGACTTTCGAGAACGAGAACAGGTTCTCCCACGGTCTGATCCCGATGAGCGCGGCGTTCGCGTACTCGTGCAACACCAGTGCCATCAACCTGGCCATGAAGTTGCCTGCGGACGCGGTGAGCAACGCTGCCAGGTCGCTGGGCCTGGGCGCCGACTGGAAGCTGCCGGTCGCTGCCTTCTCGGGATCGCTGCCGGCGCCTGCCTCACCCAACGAGCAGGCGGCCGCCGCGATCGGGCAGGGCAAGGTGCTGGTCAGCCCGCTGGTGATGGCGCTGATCGCCGGCGGCTCGGCGACCGGCAAGCCGATCGGGCCGTCACTGGTGGACGGTCAGTCCGGCGCCAGGCTGCCCGTGTTGCCATCCGCCCTGACCAGCAAGATGGACACCCTGGCGCGGGCCACCGTGGCGATCACCGGCGGCTCGGCCAACGCCGCCCTGGGTGATCTGCCTGGCAATGTCAGCGGAAAGACCGGCACCGCGGAATTCGGGACGGACCAGCCACCGAAGACGCATGCCTGGTTCGCAGGTACCCGGGGTGACCTCGCGTTCGCGGTGTTCGTCTACGGCGGCGACTCCGGCAAGGTGCCGGCCCTGCCCATCGTCCACAGCTTCCTGAGCGCGTATCACGGCTAGTTGCACGGCGTCGCGGTTTGCCTGATGTCGATGTCGCAGTGCCTTCCTCGAGCGGGCTCGCCGGAGACCGGGCGTGGTGCAAGGATGAACCCCCACCGTCGGAGTTGGGGGATCGTTTGATGCTGCATCCCATGTCCCTGACCGACTCGATGTTTCTGACGCTGGAGGCACGGCAGCGGCCGATGCACGTCGGGGGCCTACACCTCTACCGACCGCCGGCCGATGCGGCACCGGACTACGTGCAGAACGTGTTCCGGCAGCTGAGCACGGCGAGCGAGATCGCGCCGCTGTTTCGCAAGCGGCCGACCCGGTCGCTGAGCACGGCAGGTCAATGGGCATGGGAGAACGACGAGCACTTCGACATCGAGCACCATGTCCGGCACAACGCCTTGCCGAAGCCCGGCCGGGTCCTGGAGCTGCTGTCGCTTTGTTCGCGGCTGCACAGCACCACGCTCGACCGCAACCGCCCGCTGTGGGAGGCGCACCTGATCGAGGGCCTCGACGACGGCCGGTTCGCGGTGTACTTCAAGGTCCATCACGCCCTGCTGGACGGAATCGCGGCGTCCCGGTTGTTGCAGAGCGTGCTGAGCACCGATCCGGACGAGCGTGACCAGCCGCCTCCGTGGGCGACCCGGCTGCCGAAGCCGCGACCGATCGCCGACAGCGTAGAGCTGACCTCGGACCGGACGTTGCTGGAGCTGCCCGTGTCGGCGCTCAAATCGGCGTTGAGCCTGGCGTCCGAGGCGGCGGGATTGCCGAGAGTATTGGCCACCACGTTGCGACGGGGGATCCGGGAGGAATCGTCATCGGTCTCCTTCAGCGCGCCTAAGACGATCTTCAACGTGCCGATCACCGGTTCCCGCCGGTTCGCTGCGCAGTCCTGGCCGATCGCCCGGATCAGGGGCGTGGGTAGGGCCAGCCGCACGACACTGAACGATGTGGTCCTGGCCATGTGCTCAGGTGCGCTGCGACGCTACCTGGACAGTCTTGATCAGTTGCCGGAGGCGCCGTTGATCGCGATGGTTCCGGTGGCGCTCAGTCCTCGCGACCTCAATCGCGAAGGGGGTAACGCGGTTGGTGCCGTGATGTGCAACCTCGGCACCCACCTGTCCGAGGCCGGCGAGCGGCTGGCATCGGTGCACCGGTCGATGATGGACGGCAAGGACGCACTGAGCACCATGACTCCGTTGCAGATCCTGGCTATGAGCGCCCTGGGAACCGGGCCGCTGTTGTTGCAGTCCATCCCCGGCCTGCAGAACTTCGCCCGCCCCCCGTTCAACCTGATCATCTCCAATGTGCCTGGACCCAGGAAAACCCTGTATCTCAACGGGGCGCGGCTGGAGGGCGTGTACCCGCTGTCGATTCCCTTCGACGGCCAGGCGCTTAACATCACCTGCGCGACGTATCACACGGACCTCGCCTTCGGCCTGACCGGGTGCCGCCGCAGCGTGCCGCATCTGCAGCGATTGCTGGGTTATCTGGACGAGGCCCTGTCCGACCTGGAGAAGGCCGTCGGGGTCGAGTGGCCGATCACCGTACCAAGCACTGGGTTCCGGTGAGGTCGAGGACCTGCACGGCGCGTGATCCGATCGCGTATACCGCCTGCAGCCCGGGCACAACCGGGCCGGAAAGCTTCGCGGTAGTGGACAGGACGGCACCCGTCAGCTGGGACATGCAGGTTGCTGTCCCGGCCTCGACCACCCAGACGACGCGGTCGCCGGGCCAGACCTCGACGGCCCGGTCGAGTCGTTTGACACTCGGAGCGGTCGAGATCGGCTGCAGGGTGTGCGGATCGAGCCTGTCCACCATGCCGGATCCGTCCGGGCGCCAGCCGGCGATCCAGAGGCTGTTCTCGGTACGGGCGAAGGACACATTTCCGACGCTGATCTCCGCTCGCGACTGGATTCGCAGAGTCTCCAGGCCGATCGCCGTCAAGCTCGAGCCGGCGCCGTTGAGACTCCCGGCGATGATCCGGTCGCCGGCCCGGTCCAATAGCACCGAGATGACCCAATGACCGACGCCGCGAACCAGCTTCGGCCCGGCATGGCCGTCGGCGTCCACCGTATAGAGGCCTTCCTCAGAGCCGAGCCAGAGCCGGGAGTTGTAGACCGAAGCGCCCAGCACACCGACTGGCAGCAGTCGCCGGCTGAGTTGGCTCAGGGAGAGCGGGTCGTACTCGGTCAGGAACGTGCGCGTGCTGCCGTTGTGCTGAAGCACCCACAGTCGGCTGGTCTCGTGCTCGACGAGCAACCGGAAGGCACCGGCCGGGATTGCGGTGGAGCGCAGGGTTCGGTGCGGTGCGATGGCGTCCAGCCGCATCAGCCGCGCCGGGGCTTCGGTCAGCACGTAGAACAGGTCGCCTGCCGAGTTGAGGTCCACCGGGCGCCCGGCCAGCCCGATCGTGGTCACCGCCGGATTTACGCGGTGCGTCTTGGGGTGCGGCACCGGCGCTGCCTCGAGGGCCGTCGTCTTACCGCGATGCTGATTGACCACCCCTACGAGAATCAGGATCACGGCTACCGCGAACGCGATGACGAGCCAGTGGGACCGGCCCGGCGGAGCCGGATCGGTGTCGGCCGGCCCGGCGGTATCGGGCACCGGGTACACCACGAATACCAGCATGGTCCGCGGCCCCGGAGCTGTCCGTTCCGAGGCCGAATCGTTACCGTGCCAGCCATGGTCAGCGTGCCAGCCATGGTCAGCGTGCCAGCCATTGTTGCCGGGCCCCGCCCGGTGCCGTCCTGCCCGTGAGCCGCGCCGCGGCCTGCTTGCTCGGGGATGGGGTGGGGTTTGCTGGAGCGGGATGCGCAAACGCGACTCGTGACACGCTGAGCATCCCGGTTCGGCTCCTAGTCATAGGCGGCCCCCGTACGCGGCGCCGGGGCACTTCTAACCGGACCCGAACAATCCGTTGACCGACTTGACTACAACCTCACCGTAGAGTCCGATCGTGCCGACCCCTGACCGCGCCGATGCCGCCGACAGTGCGGATGTCAGCGGCCGAGCCGTCCGAGGACTTGTCGTCGTCGTCGAGGATGAGATCGCGATCGCCGACATCATCAGGCTGAACCTGGCCAAGGCTGGCTACGGCGTGCATGTCGAGCGAGACGGGACGGCTGGGCTTGCCGCCATTCGCTCGCTCAAGCCCGCTGCCGTGATCTTGGATGTCGGGCTGCCCGGCCTGGACGGCGTCGAGGTCTGCCGCCGGCTCCGGTCCACCGACGACTGGACTCCGGTGCTGTTCGTGACGGCCCGCGACGACGAGGTCGACCGCATCGTCGGCCTGGAACTGGGCGCCGACGACTACGTGACGAAGCCGTTCTCGCCCAGGGAGCTGGTGGCCCGCGTGACCAGCGTGCTGCGCCGCTCGCGCGGCACCCCCGGCGCCGATCAGAGCTTGGTCGTCGGTGACGTCCGGCTGGAGCCAGGAGCTCGCCGAGCCTTTGCCGGCGCCCCCGAGTACGAAGTCGAGCTGACAGCCACGGAATTCGACCTGCTCGCCTACCTGATGCGCCGACCAGGGCGGGTATTCAGCCGTGAACAGTTGATCAGTGAGGTGTGGGGCTACTCCGCGGTGGGCGGTGTCCGCACCGTCGACGTTCACATTGCCCAGGTCCGCGCCAAGCTCGGCGACGCCAGTCCCATCCGGACCGTGCGCGGCGTCGGTTACGCCGTGGACCGGCCGTGACGCATCGGGGCACGCTGGCTCAGCGCATCTCCCTGCTGGCTGCAGCCATCGCGGTCATCACGGCCCTGCTGGCCGGCGTACTCGCGATCAGCCTGATCAGCCGGACCAATGCCGACAACGCCCGGAGCACGTTGTCCAAGCTGGCCGATGCCGCCAAGGCAACCGCTGATCTCGGTGTCAGTCCCGAGGCGTCGCAATCGAGGGCTCGCCAAACGCTGCGGGCGCTGAAGATCCAGTCGGTGACCGTCGATGCCAACGGCAAACTCGCCGGTGCGAACGCCCTCGGCCGCGCCAGCATCACCGCGGCCGACATCGCGCAGTTGCTCGGTGGCGGCAAGGTCTCCAAGCAGCGTTCAGCGGCCGGTCAACGTGTCCTGATCGAGGGACGGCCCACTCGGGTGGGAGGAATCGTGCTCGTCCAGCGGCGCGCGGATGCCACCGCCTTCGGCGACCAGATCATCCGCCGGGTGCTGCTGGCCCTGGTCATCGGTGTCGTCATCGCGATGGCGCTGGGCGTGTTGGTCGCCCAACGCATCTCCCGTCCGTTGCGGCGAACTGCCCAGGCGGCACACGCGCTGGCCGCGGGGCACCGCGATGTGGCCGTCAGCCCTGAGGGTCCGGCAGAGGTGGCGGAGGTGGGTTCCGCGGTCAACATGCTGGCCTCGGCCTTGACATATTCGGAGGCGCGGCAGCGGGAATTCCTGCTTTCGGTATCGCATGAACTGCGCACGCCGCTCACTGCCATCACCGGCTATGCCGAGTCGCTCGCGGACGGGGTGGTGCCGGCCGAAGAGTCACCGGAGATCGGCGCCATCATGCTCACCGAAGCCCGGCGACTGAACCGGTTGGTCGCCGATCTGCTCGACCTGGCCCGGCTGGGCGCGCAAGAGTTCCGGATCGACATCATGCCGGTTGATCTCACCGAGCTGGCCCGCGCCGCCGCTCAGGTGTGGCTCGATCGATGCCGAAGCGCGGGTGTCACCTTCCGCCTCGAGGCGCCGGACATTGCGATCTGGTGCGAGACCGATCCGTCACGAGTCCGGCAGATCCTGGACGGATTGTTCGAGAACGCGTTACGCGTCACGCCCACCGGCGCGCCGATCGTCCTCGCCGTCCGAGCCGTCGGAGCCGTCCGAGCCGTCGGGGCCCAGGCCGGTGGGGCACAGGCCGGTGGGGCACAGGCCGGTGGGGCACAGCCGAGGGCACCCTGGTCGGTCGTGCTGGAGGTGCGTGACGGAGGACCCGGTCTCACCGATGCTGACCTCGCGGTGGCCTTCGAACGATCGGTGCTGTACGAGCGGTACCGAGGTATCCGGCGGGTAGGAACCGGTCTGGGGTTGGCCATCGTGTACGGGCTGGCGCAACGGTTGGGCGGAACCGTCGAAGCGGGCCACTCCGCCGAGGGAGGTGCCCGCTTCACGGTTCGGCTGCCAGTGCGACCGGGTGGTCCGATCGGTTGATCGAACACCAACCCGGCCGCGACCCGGCCCAGCTACTTCTTGGAGTCGACGACCTGGGTGGCGGTGAGCGTGCCGGTCCCGATCCCGGCAACCAGCACCGGATCACCGGACTTGACATCGGCAATGGCCGCGCCGGTCTTCTTTGCGCGCGTGTGCACCTTGGTGGTGGCGTTCACCACGTAGGTCTGTGTCACGTTGTCGCTGGCCTTGACCGTGATCGACGTGGCCGACACGGTGGTGACCTGACCGCGGATGGCGGCATGCGTGACGAACGTCTTGCTGCTTTTGTCCTCGGTCACCCAGGTCCCATGCAGCACCTTCCGGAGCCTGGCGATGCCCTCGGCCCGCCCCCGTTTGCCGAGCTTGGCCACCTTGGCGGCGTTGCCACCCGCCGGGTTAGCGGTGTTCGCGCTACCGGACGAGGCGCTGGTCAAGGTCGACGGTGCTGGCGTGCTGGTCCCCGACACGGCGAGCGCGGCCGTTCCGGCACCGCCGATGATGGCAGCCGTCGCACCGGCGACAGCAATCTTCTTCCACATGGTGGCTCCTTCTCCTGTAGGTATCGACGTCGGCGGTTCGAGTCGGCGTTCGGGTGCGCATCCCTCAAGATGCCGGTGGCCGGTGTGTTCCCGGCCAAGGAATTGTCAGGATCGTGTAAGGCCACCGGTGGTTCAGTACGGCCGGAGCGCGTCGTCGGCCCTACCAACTACGGTGGCGGCGTGACGACAACCCTGCATTCGGCGCGCCCGACCGGCCTCGCCGTGCGCTTGGCGTATCAGATCCTGCGGTTGCGCGTCGACGTGTTCGTGGTCGAACAGGAATGCGCCTACCCCGAGCTGGACGGGCGTGATCTGGAGTCGGACGCCCTGTGGGTATGGGTCCAGGATGACGAGGCGATCGGCAACCCGGTCCTGGCCACCCTGCGCGTACTTCGTGATCCGGACGGCCGGGCCCGGATCGGTCGGGTCGCCACCGCCGAGCACGCCCGCTCTAACGGGACGGCGAGCCGGTTGATGCGCCACGCCCTCGAAGTGGTCGGCGACGGAGTGGGGATCACGCTTGACGCGCAGGCACACCTCGAAGGCTGGTACGGCCGATTCGGATTCTCCCGCAGTGGCGAGGAATTCATCGAGGACGATATCCCGCACGTACCGATGTACCGGCCTGCCCAGTAGGTACGCGGGGGGTGCAGCGATAAGCGGCGATATCGAACCTGGCCGTGACGGCCCGGAAGGTGAACGTCGACCGCGGCCACAGCGTGACGTTGCGGCCATGGTCATCGAGATACCAGCTCTGACAACCGCCCCTGCTCCACACCGTGCGTTTCATTCGCCGTTGCAGGCGATCGTTGAAGGCGCCGAGCCGGGCCGGCTCGACCTCGACGCTGGCCAGGCCGCTCCGGCGCATGGTCTTCACGGCGTCGACGAGGTAGGCCACCTGTGACTCGATCATCAGCACCATCGACGAATGGCCGAGGCCGGTGTTCGGACCGACGATGAAGAACAGGTTCGGAAAGCCCGCCACCGTGGCCCCCTTGTAGGCCTGCATACCGTGCTCGGCCCAGCGGGCCGACAGGCTGGCACCGTCCTTGCCCACGATGTGCTGGGCCAACGGCATCTCGGTCGGTTGAAAGCCGGTGGCGATCACGATCGCGTCCACCTCGTGGGACAGGCCGTCCCCAGTCACGATCGAGTTGGCGGTCACTCGTGCGATGCCGTCGGTGATGAGCTCGACGTTGTCCCGGGCCAGCGCGCGGTACCAGTCGTTGGAGATCAGGACCCGCTTGCAGCCCAGGACGAAATTCGGTGTCACCCGGCTGCGCTGCGCGGGGTCGGTGATGGACCGGGAGATGTTCTTGATCGCGGCCCGTTGGGCGACTCTGCCGAGCGAGGGCTGCAGGGTGAAGATCGGCGCGGTGGCCTCGCGTCCCCAGTAGATCAGCCCCCGGGCCAGTCGTTGCGCGCCCGGCACATGCCGGAACGCGAACCGCTCGGCCCGGCTGATCGGCCGGTCGCGGCGGGGCAGCACCCACGGTGCGGTTCGCTGGTAGACGTCCACCCGTTCGGCGGTCTTGGCGATCTCGGGAACGATCTGAATCGCGGAGGCGCCGGTGCCGATCACCGCAATGCGCTTGCCTGCCAGGTCGTACTCGTGGTTCCAGCGCGCTGAGTGGAAGACGGCACCGGCGAAATCCGCCAAGCCGTCGATGGCGGGCGACTTCGGCTCCGACAGCGCACCGCCGGCCGCGACCAGCACCTCTGCCGTCAGGCAACCCGCGGTTGTCTCCAACTGCCAGAGCTTCAGGTCTTCGTCCCACACCGCGCCGGTGAGCGAGACCCCGAACCGGAAGCGATCGAGCACGCCGGAGGTCTCGGCGATCCTGCGCAGATACGCCTGGATCTCGGGCTGCGGGGAAAAGGACCGCGACCAGTCCGGGTTGAGGGCGAAGGAGAAGGAGTAGAGCTGGGACGGCACATCGCAGGTCGCGCCGGGATAGGTGTTGTCCCGCCAGGTGCCCCCGACCTCGTCCCCGCGGTCGACCACCAGAAAGTCGCGCGCGCCACTCTCGTCCAGCTGGATCGCGGCGGCGAGCCCACCGAAACCGGCACCGACCACGAAGACGGAGACGTGTTCAGGCAGGGTCATGGGCCATAGATTAGCCCGTGGCTTGGGCGGCAGCCGCGGAGTTACTAGGATGTCCGACTATGGCTCTTTCCGTGCAGCGCAGCGCCGCTCCCCGCTCTGACGTCGACCGCGCCGCGATCCTCGCCTCCCCCGGCTTCGGTAAGTACTTCACCGACCACATGGTAAAGATCGACTGGACCGCCGAGGACGGCTGGGCCGACGGCGCGGTCCTGCCATACGGCCCGCTGGCCCTGGACCCGGCGACCAGCTCGTTGCACTACGGACAGCTGATCTTCGAGGGGCTGAAGGCCTACCGGCAACCGGACGGCTCGATCGCGACCTTCCGGCCGTTCGCGAATGCGGCCCGGTTCCAGCGGTCCGCGCGCCGGCTGGCCATGGCCGAGCTGCCCGCCGAGATGTTCGTGGAATCCTTGACGGCGCTGACGGAGGTCGACTCGGAGTGGGTGCCGGAGGGCCCGGATGCCACGCTGTACTTCCGCCCGTTCATGATCTCCACCGAGGTCGGGCTGGGTGTCCGTCCGGCCAATGCCTATTCCTACCTGTTGATCGCCTCGCCTGCTGGGCCGTACTTCGTCCGGGGCGTGCAGCCGGTCAGTGTCTGGCTCTCGACGGAATACACCCGGGCAGCCCCGGGCGGCACCGGTGAGGCCAAGTGCGCCGGCAACTACGCCGCCTCCTTGATCGCGCAGGCGCAGGCGGCCGACAAGGGCTGTGACCAGGTCGTCTGGCTCGACGCGCACGAACACCGCTACGTCGAGGAGATGGGCGGCATGAACCTCTACTTCGTGTACGGCAGCGGCAACGATGCCCGGGTGGTCACGCCGAAGTTGAGCGGGACGTTGTTGCCTGGCATTACCCGCGACTCGCTGTTGACGATGGCCGCCGACCTGGGATACGCCACCGAGGAGGGCCTGATCTCCACCGATGAATGGCGGGCGGGCAACGCCAGCGGTGAGCTGACCGAGGTCTTCGCGTGTGGCACGGCCGCGGTCATCACACCGGTGGGCCAGGTCAAGAGCGCGGCCCACGAATGGACGGTCGGTGACGGCACGCCGGGTCCGATCACCACGCGGCTACGGCAGGCCCTGCTCGACCTGCAGACCGGCCATGCTCCCGATCCGCATGGCTGGATGCACAAACTCCGCTAGCCTGGGCGGTCTATGGAGCATTCTGTGGACGTTCCGGGCTACCTCGATCATTTGGCGCAGGATGCTGCCCTGCTGGTCCGGGCGGCGGAGTCGGCGGCCCTGGATGGTTCGGTGCCGTCCTGCCCGCGATGGCAGGTGCGCAACCTGCTGCAGCATCTGACCAAGGTCCACCACTGGGCCACCTTCGTCCTGGGCGGCGGTGACCGACAGAGCTTCGAGTTCGAGCGGCCCGGCGACGACGAGGTGTTCGCGGTGTTCGCCGCCGGGGTGCTCGGCGTGACGTCGTCGCTGCGCGAGGCACCGGACGACCTGAACGTGTGGACGCCGGCCGGGCCGAGTCCCTCGGCCCGCTCGTTCTGGGCTCGTCGGATGTCGCACGAGACGGCGATCCACCGGGTCGACGCCGAATTGGCCGCCGATATGGGCGTAACCGAGTTCGACGCGGACTTCGCCGCGGACGGCCTGGACGAGTTGCTGATGGTGATGGCGCCGACCCGGGTATCCGTCGCCGATGTGCCGCGCGCCTTCTCGGTCACGATCACCCCGCTCGACGCCAATGCGGCCTGGACGGCGCGGATCGGGTCCGGTGGCTTCGCCGCGACCGAAGGCGCACAGGACGGCAGTGATCTGAGCGTGTTCGGGCTGGCGTCCGACCTGTATCGCTGGACCTGGAATCGGGCCGGCGATGACGAGGTGTCACTGCGCGGCGACCTGGTTCTTGCAGACGTGTGGCGTGCACACATCAGCATCGGCGCCCGTTAACTACCCGATCGTGTAACACAGACCTCGCTGGAGGGGGTCGGTGTTACACGATCGGGTCGGGTTGCGTCGGCCAGCGCTTGAAGTTCTGGTATGACCGGGACGGTGTCGGCCCGCGCTGTCCCTGGTAGCGCGACCCGTACACGGCGCTGCCGTAGGGATGCTCAGCGGCCGACGACAGCCGGAACAGGCAAAGCTGCCCGATTTTCATCCCGGGCCAGAGCGTGATGGGCAGGTTCGCGACATTCGACAACTCGAGGGTGATGTGGCCCGAGAAACCCGGATCGATGAAGCCGGCCGTCGAGTGGGTGAGCAGTCCCAGGCGTCCCAGCGATGACTTGCCCTCCAGCCGTCCGGCCAGATCGTCGGGCAACGTGACCACCTCGAGGGTGGAACCGAGCACGAATTCGCCCGGGTGCAGCACGAAGGGGCCGTCGCCGTCCGGCTCGACCAGCGAGGTTAGTTCGTCCTGCTGCTGGGCCGGGTCGATGTGGGTGTACTGCGAGTTGTTGAAGACCCGGAAGTAGCGGTCCAGCCGTACGTCGATCGAGGACGGCTGAACCAGGTCCGGCTCCCAGGGCTCGAGCCGCAGGCGGTCAGCGGTTACCTCGGCGCGGATGTCGCGATCGCTCAGCAGCATGGGGCGGAGATTACCGAACGGCCCGCGGTCGCATCGGAGCGGCCCGAAAAGGGTGGAAGCCCCGCCAAGTATGAGTTGGCGGGGCCTCCGTGCGATCCGGCGGTGACACGTCCAGATCTCGCGGCTGGAACGTCAAACCCTCGGGCCATGTCACTGGCCCGTGCTGTCGGTTTCCCGACGGCTCGGATTCTCGTTTTCCTGCCGGTCCCGCTCCCGTTGCCGGGTGCGTAGCTGAAGTTTTACTGGTCCAATGCCCTTGTCCGCAAGGGTTTTTCTGAAATCGAGCGAACTTCTTTTCCGGCGTCGGCGTGTCGCGAAACCGTTGTGGCCAGTGGGACGACAATAGGGGCAAGCCCCGCCGGGTATGAGCCGGCGGGGCTTTCGCTATCCCTGTCGCTGCAGCAGCGAGACCAGCCGATCGATCGGCAGGCCCGGGCTGCGGTGGCCGTCGCGTCCGATCATCGTTCGGCCGGCGACCAGGCAGTTCAGGACGGCCTCCTCGACGCCCTGAACCACGGCGCGATAAAGGGCATCGAGGTCACTCCACGGCAGGAAGGAGAGCTCGCGCAGGGTGCCGGGTACGGCCTGGTCGCCGATGCCGCTGTCCAACGCGCCCGCGTTCGCGGTGGAGAAGGCCAGGAAGAGATCGCCCGAATAGTGACTGCCGGTGGTCCCGGTCCTGGCCAGACCCAGCGGGACCCGGCGGGCCAGGGCGCGGCACTGGCCCGGCAGCAGCGGGGCGTCGGTGGCGATGACGGCGATGCAGGAACCGGCACCCGGCGGGGCGAGCCACGCGCCGTCCTCGATGGGATTGTCATCGGACCAAAGTCGGCCGACCCCGACTCCGGCGATGGTCAGCTCCGACCGGCTGCCGAAGTTGGCCTGCAGGAATACGCCTACGGTATAAGTCTTCTCGCCCAGTCTGACCAAGCGCGAGGCGCTGCCGCTACCACCTTTGAAGCCGTAGCAGTTCATGCCGGTGCCGCCACCGACCGAGCCTTCGGCCAGCGGCCCGGACCGAGCTCCGTCCAGCGCCTGCGCGATGTGTTGCACGCCGACGTGCGCTCCGTTGATGTCGTTGAGGTAGCCGTCCCACGTCTCAGCTGCGACCGGCAACAGCCACCCGCGGCCCAGCCGCGGCTCGGTGCGGACAGCCCATTCGATGATGCCGCGATGAACGGTCCCGACCGCGTGGGTGTTCGTCAGGCCGATCGGCAGCGACAGGGCGCCGGCCTCGTCGATCCAGGCCGTGCCGGTCATCTCGCCGTTGCCGTTGAGCGCGTACCAACCGGCCGGCACCGACTGGCCGATCCGGGACCGGCCGAGCGGGCAGATCGCGGTGACCCCGGTACGGATCGGGCCCAGCCCAGCCCGCAAGGGCCCGTCGCCGGAGATCAGCGTGGTGTAACCGACTTCGAGTCCGCTGACATCGGTGATCGCGTTGTACCTGCCGGGTTCACCCTCGAAGGTCACCCCCAGGCCGCGGGCACGCGGTTGTCCGGTCGTCACCGGTTCACACCTGCCGGGCCGCGCTCAACGCAAGCCCGTACGCGACGCTGTAGCGGTGACCGAGCACCCCGGCAATATTTCCACGCCCGACCGGGGTGCCGGCCTCGAAGGCGGCGGAAATCGATGGCAGCAGCTCCTCGTCGCCGGCCGGGCCACCCACCACGACCACCGATCGGGGCCGGCAGCGCAGCGACGCCAGGCACCGCGCCAGGTTGGCGCCGAGCACGTCCCGCTTGATGTTCCGTCGCAGCAGCCGCCATTCGGACGGGCTGAGCACGGCTGAGAACGGCAGTAGGCCACCGGGTCCGCTCACCACCAGTTGGCCGATCAGCGCGGCTGCCGCGGGCGTGTCGAGGAACGTCCGGCGGCCGTCCTCGCCGAGCAGGACCTGAGGACGATCCACCCGCGAGCTCGGACCGCGCTTCACCCATTCAGCCGCGCCGCGGACGATCCCGAGAGTGCTTGCGACGGCGGTGGTCAGTAGCTCACCGGCGCCGGCACCGGTGACCGCGAACCGCAGCTGACCGTCAGGGTCAACACCGATCGCGTCGATCGTGCCACCGCCGATATCGACGACCAGGCCGTCGCCAGCGGCGCCCGGGGTGGTCTGCGCGCCACGCCACGATGCGAGTGCCTCCGAACCGGCGGTGTGAACTCCGACGCCGAGGCGGGCCGAGAGTTCAGACGCGGGATCCTCAGTAGGGATTGCCTTATCCAGCAGGGCGATTGCGTACGGATGCGGTTCATCGCCGATGATCGCCGACACCTGGCGTATCAACTGTTCCAGGTCGAGCACGAACAGATCGTCGACCGCCTGTACGCCGTCGCCATGGTGGATCGCCCGGATGCCGCCGGGAACACCCGCCCGGATCCGTCCGATGGCGTCGGTGAGTGGCAGCAGCTCACCGGTCCCGAACTCGATCTGCGGGATACCCGCCTCGGTGCGCGAGCCGGACTGCTCCGAATACCACCGGCCGGGTCCGGCGGCGATGACCGCGCGGGACCGTCCCTCGACCATCGCGGCTACCCCGGCCGCGTCAGAAGTCTCGGACTCGGCCAGCCCCAACCGGCTGATCAGGAAGAGTGGATCGTTCAGGTGCTGTACGGCCTTTCCCGCTTGGGCCACCTCGATCGCGACCAGATCGCTGCCGGCCAGCCGGCCGAGCTCGAGGTTGTCGATGATCGGAAGGCCGACGGGCAACCGGTTGCTGACCAGCACTGCCTCGTCCGTGTCCAGCAGCACGCCGACGATGGCTGAACCGGTTTCGATGAGTCCACGGATTCGGGCCGCGGTCCAGGCGTAGTCGCGGCCCTCGGCCAGCACCACGACCGGGTCCTGCCGGTGCCGCTCGGCCTCCACGATCGGTACCGGCCGGCCGACCGCCACCCCGGATCCGCCGGGCGTGCTCGCGGTGTCGGCGATCCACTGAAGCCGGCCGGTGTCGATCCGGCTTCGCGGCACCGAGGCGACTTCGGTGCGCACCGGACGCAGCTGCGCCACGGCTGCCCCGCCGAGTTCGATACCGGCTCGCGCTGCCACCCGGTGGACCAGTGCGGCGGCGCCGTCCAGCGAATCCGGGGAACCCTTTCGTCCACGGGTGACCGATCGGTCCCAGGCCAGCGGCGTGACGGTAGTGCCATCGGCCCGGGCCAGGACGATCTCGGTGGTCGAATTGCCGATGTCGATGCCGGCAACGATGACGGTGC
>JAVEET010000365.1 GCA_030840295.1 Pseudonocardiales bacterium | reverse complement strand
GTGAGGCGGTTCCTCGGGCGATCATCATGGTGGTGTCGGCCCACCTGGATCCGTCCTGGGTGGCCAAGGCATCGCAGGCCGGCGCCAGTGCCTTCGCGCCGAAGTCAGGATCCCTCACCGAAATGCTCACGATTCTTCGAGACGCCAAGCACGGCGGAATGTTGGTCGCGCCCTCGATCTACGAGGTCGTCCTGCCCACCCAGCCGCAGCCAGAGCTCATCGGGAAGCTGACCGCCCAGGAAACCAATGTTCTGTCATTGATGGGCAAGGGTGCGAAGGTCGAGGAAATCGCTCGTATTCTGGATATCAGTGTGAACACTTGCCGCGGGTACGTGAAGACCATCCACCTCAAGCTGGGTGCGCGCACCCAACTGGAAGCCGTGGTCAAAGCCCAGCGCCTCGGACTCATCGACGTCAGTAATGATCGCTAAGCGCGCTCCGGCTCGGAAGTGGTTGAGGGCACCTGATTCGGCGGTCGGCCGCGCTGTCGTGGCGCTCGTGGTGACGGCCTGCATCGCGTTCGCCGTGGTGGCGACCGGAGCCTCCGTCGTCGCCGGGCACATTGCTCGCAGAGACGCCCTTGCAGAGGCCTTGCGCAGTGCTCACGTCGTGGGCAACACCGTCTTCGCGCCGTTGCTGCCGGCGGTCATGACCGGCAGTGCGGATGCGACCCGGCGACTCGACAACGCGGTGCGGATACGCAGTCGTGACGGCTCCCTGGTGCGAGTCAAGGTGTGGAAACGGGACGGCACCGTCATCTATTCCGACGATCACGACGCGATCGGCCGCAAGTTCCCACTCCACGACGACGTGGCCGCGACGATCGACGGGCAGAAGAACAGCGCCGCCATCTCCGACTTGAAAGACCCTGAGAACATAACTGAGAACGGCTATCAACGGCTGATCGAGGTGTACACGCCGTTGGTACTCGACGATGGCACCAAACTCGCTTTCGAGCTGTACTCGACCGACGCTCGGGTGCTGGCTTCGGAGAAGGAGCTCCGATCCGAACTCGTGCCCTTCGCCCTGCTGGCCCTGCTGATTCTTCTCGTCACCCAGTTGCCGGTATCGGTGTGGCTGGTCCGCCGCGTTGGTCGGGCACAAGAGGAGCGAAGCCGGCTGTTGAACAACGCGCTCGCCGCGTCCGGGCGGGAACGCCGGGCCATTGCGCGCGACCTTCACGATGGCGTCGTCCCCGATCTTGCCGCAGCCGGCTTCGCCGTAGGCACCCTCGGAGACACCCTGCCTGCGGACGCGAATGCAACCTCTCACCGGCTGGTAGGCACGATCTCAGATATCGTGCAGCGATCGGTGTATTCCCTTCGGACCTTGATGATTGACCTGTACCCGCCCGATCTGACAGCTGCCGGGCTGAGCGTTGCGGTGGAGAATCTGACGGCGAAGTTGCGTTCCGCCGCTGGCATCACGGTCTTGGTAAGAGTGGCTCTCGACACCGACCCCAGTCCTGCGACAGCGGCGACGATCTATCGTTGCGTCCGGGAATGCCTGGAAAATATAGCGAAGCACGCCCGTGCCAGCCGGGCCGAGTTGACACTTACCGGTGACGATGTGACGGTGAGCCTGCGAGTGCAGGACGACGGTGTCGGCTTACCGGCCACCGGCATCGATCGTCGAGCTGAGGGCCACTTTGGACTGCAGTTGCTGCGTGATGCCGTGGAGGACCTCGGCGGACACCTGAAGGTCGACTCTTCCAGCAACGGTGGTACCTCCATCGAGGTCGAGGTGCCCCTCCTCGCCAGCAGCGCGGCCGACCGGACGGGGGAGACTCCCGCTCCACGGCGTCGCACCCGGTGGCCCAGGCTCCGGCGCGCCGGCTGACGGCTCGGATAACCGCCGGTTGGCCTGGTGCAGCGGCCGAGGACTAGAACCATCGTCCGATTGCGGCCGGCCGCTCGCATCGTATGGAATGAGGATTCCCTTCCCTGCGCATGCGAGGCTGCTGTGAGCGATGTCGATACGGTCAACCTGGCCAATGCCCTACCTCTTGCCAATACGCCCGTCTGGTGGTCAGTCGGCCTGCTCACGGTGATCTGGCTGACCGAGGTGGTACTACTGCGCACGTGGACGCGACGACTCCTGTCTCTCGACTCCCGGGGCAGACGTCGGACAGGACTGACTGAGGCTGCGCTGCGGCGATCGGTAGGCATTCGGTCGCTGCCTCCACCGGGACCGCCACAGCGTTTCGGCTGGCCGGAAAACAGAAAGGCGGAGGGCGCCTCCCGCACCGAAACGACTACCGGCCACGTTGCTGGTCTCCAATCGGCTGTCCCGGCGGCATCCCGGTTGGGCTGGCGCAGCGCCCGGGATGCTAGTACAGGGCAACCGGGACCAGCCCGGCGTCGCAATCTGAGACGGCGGCATGCACGACCGGGTTTGCTGCGGGTCGGTCACCCGCGGCGGGCCGGGTCAGGCCGTGACCAACAACCCAATGCCGAACGCGGCGTAGAACCCGGCCGCTACTGCCAGATTGACGGGAGCGAGTTTGCCGGCGCGCAGGATCCACCGCAGATAGCTAACGGCGGCCACGGTCACGACGCCGACCAGTATCAGGGCTGAATCGAACTTCCACGAGGTGAACAGCAGGCCGATGCCGGACGGGACGGTCGCACGGATCATCATCGCACCCGAAATGTCGGCCAGCGCTAGCTGCGTTTTGCCGGCCCGGAACCCAGATGATCGCGTTGAAAATCTCGGGGAGTTCGGTGGCGATCGGGGAAAGCAGCACCGCGACCACCACCGGTGACAGGCCAAGCGCCGGGCCGGCCCACCCCAGGCTGGCGGACGAACAGCTGCGATGCCGCGAAGATGGCCGCCAGCGTGACGAGTGTCTGCGGTCAAGGACGCAGTCCCCGCACACCGCCTGCACGGCGGAGGCGACGTTGCCCCACAACAGCTTTGGGGAGACCGACATCGCCGGTTGCCGCTTGACCGTCATCCGCCGTCCGCGCATGCTCAACGGGGAGACCCGAGTCGTGGCCACGGGTTGCCACGACGGCCGCAGGTAGCAGTTGTACCAATGGGGTTGCAGGGTCCTACCGCAGGAGGTAACGATGCACGCCAAAGTCGGCGATTGGCTGGTAACTGAGGGACGCGATATCGCCCACCATGCCCGGCGGGGGCAGATCCTGTCGGTGCGCTCGCTGGACGGCACGCCGCCCTACCAGGTGCGCTGGGAGGATGATGGCCACGTTGCGCTGGTGGTCCCAGGTCCGGACACGCGAGTGGTGCTGGCCGCGGACCTGGGCCCGTCGAAGGTGGCGAAGGCGAGCACTGACTGAATCGGCCGGTATCCGCGCAGATTCTCCGAACCGCTATGCCGTCGCCGCAACTGCTCGGAGAACGGCATCGATGGACTTGGCGATGTCTTCGTCGTCGGTGGACCAGTTGCTGACCGAGACGCGGATGACTTCGCGGTGCGCCCAACTGGACCCAGACATCCAGGTAGCTCCGTCGGCGAGCAGTTCTTTCGCGACGGCACGTGTTCGTTCCTGGTCGCCGACGGCGAAGCAGATCTGGGTGTAGCAGACGCGGTTGAGCACCTCGACGCCGTCGATCGCCTCGAGTCCGGCGGCCATCTTGCCGGCGTTGTGGATTAGGCTGTCGACAAGGTCCGCCACGCCGCTTCGTCCGAGGGAACGCAGTGCCGCCCAGACCGGCACGCCGCGCGCGCGACGTGACATCTCCGGCACCTTGTCCAGGGGATCGCCCGTCGCGTCGGAGATCAGGTAGCTGGTATGCACCCCGAGCGCGTTGCGCAGCGGCTCGGAGTGGGCCACGATGGCGACTCCGCAGTCATACGGGACATTGAGCGTCTTGTGCGCGTCGGTGGCCCATGAGTCCGCGCCGTGATAGCCGTCGACCAGGTGCCGATAGGTCGGCGTGGCGCCCGCCCATAGGCCGAACGCGCCGTCGACGTGTACCCATGCGCCGTGTTTACGAGCCGCGGCGATCGCCGATTCGAACGGGTCAAACGCACCGGAGTGCAGATTGCCGGCCTGCAGGCAGACGATGGTCGGTCCCGCGCCGAGAAACGTGGTCAATGCGTCGACCTCGATTCGCCCCTGGTCGTCTGCGGGGACGATGACCGGTGCGCCGAGGCCGAGATAGCGCAACGCCACATCAATCGAGGCGTGTCGTTCCGCGCCGACAAGCACCCGGATGCGGGGGGCGCGGTTCAGGCCGAGACGTGGCAGATCCCAGCCGGCATCGGCGAGGACCTGCTCGCGCGCCGCAGCCAGACATGTGAAGTTGGCCATGGTCGCGCCCGTTACGAATCCGACGTCGCAGCCTTCGGGTAACCCGAGCAGGTCGAGCAGCCAGCGTGCTGCCGCTTCCTCCGCGGCGATCACGCCGGGTGTGGCGGTACGCATGCCCGCGTTCTGGT
>JAVEET010000314.1 GCA_030840295.1 Pseudonocardiales bacterium | reverse complement strand
CCATCGCCTGGAACGGATCGGCGTCCATCGAGGAGATCCGTGCCGCGAGTCTGGCGTAGTGGCTCATCTCGACCGCAGCCATCTCCGACAGCGCGGCGCGCTGGGCCATCGTCGGCGCCATGCGCGCATCGCCGGCCATCCGATCGAAGGCGCTCAGCTCCCCGTATGCCAGCACGCCGAGCAAGTCCAGGATCGCGGCCCGATCAACCTCGGTCATCTGTGCACATCTCCTCGTCCTCGACTGAACCGGCCACCGCTCACGGGCCTGCCCGGCCACGCTATCGCTCACATGACCGGCTGTCGGCTCCCCGGGCGGTAGACTGACGATTGAGTCGCCGGTTGTCTACTCGGCCAGGCTCACGTCCTAGCGGGTCTCTGCCGCGCTGGCGGCCGATTGCAACGGCCGCGCCGCAGGTGCCCACTCGAAACAGCACCTGTTACGCAGAATTGGATAACACCACATGACCGACGCTGCCACTGAATCAGCCGCCCCGCTCGCTGCCACCGCTCCCGTCAAGCCCGAGAGCCCCCTTTTCTCCGACTTTGCGGTACGGCCGGAGATCATCGAATCGCTCAAGGCGGTCGGGATCGAACACACGTTCGCCATCCAGGAACTCACTCTGCCGATCGCGCTGGCAGGCCAGGACCTGATCGGCCAAGCGCGCACTGGAACCGGCAAGACGCTGGGCTTCGGTGTGCCGCTGTTGAACCGTCTGAAGGTGCCCAGCGACAAGGGTGCCGCCCCGCAGGCACTGGTCATCGCGCCGACCCGGGAGTTGGCCGTGCAGGTCGCCGGCGATCTCAGCACAGCGGGCAAGAAGCTCGGGGCGAAGGTCGTCAACATCTATGGCGGGCGCGCCTACGAACCGCAGATCGAGGCACTCCGGTCGGGCGCCGACGTCGTGGTCGGCACCCCCGGTCGGTTGTTGGACCTTTCCCAGCAGGGCCACCTGCAATTGGGCAACGTCAACTGCCTGGTACTCGACGAGGCGGACGAGATGCTCGATCTCGGGTTCCTGCCCGACATCGAGCGACTGATGGCCATGCTGCCGACGACCCGCCAGACCATGCTGTTCTCGGCCACCATGCCGGGTCCCATCGTGTCCCTGGCACGCCAGTTCCTGAACCAGCCGATGCAGATCCGTGCCGAATCGGACACCGAGATCCCGGCGACCGAGCACGTCGAGCAGTTCGCCTATCGGGCACACGCCATGGACAAGGTCGAGGTGCTGACCCGGATCCTGCAGGCCGAGGGCCGCGGTCTGACCATGATCTTCAGTCGGACCAAGCGGACGGCTCAGAAAGTGGCCGATGAACTGGTCGAGCGCGGGTTCGCCGCCGGGGCCGTACACGGCGACCTCGGGCAGGGTGCTCGCGAGCAGGCGCTGCGGGCCTTCCGCTCGGGCAAGGTCGACGTGCTGGTCGCCACCGATGTCGCCGCGCGCGGCCTGGACGTCGACGATGTGACCCACGTCATCAACTACCAGTGCCCGGAAGACGCGATGACCTACGTCCACCGCATCGGACGCACCGCGCGAGCCGGAAAGTCGGGCGTATCGGTCACCCTCGTCGATTGGGATGACCTGCCCAAGTGGAAACTCATCTGTGACCAGCTGAATCTGCCGTTCCACGAGCCGTCAGAGACCTACTCCACGTCGGCGCATCTCTTTCTGGAACTCGGCATTCCCGAAGGTGCCAAGGGCGTGCTTCCGCGACGGGACCGCACCCGGGCCGGACTGGACGCCGAGGCCGTGGAAGACCTCGGCGGTCCGAAGAAGCGGTCAGGCCGCGACGCCGGCAGTTCCAAGGAAGCCAACACCTCAGCCAGCCGGTCAGGACGGTCGCGCTCACGCACCCGATCCACCTCGAGCAGCGGCGTGGACGGCACACCGCCGTCCTCCGGCGGCGAGTCGAGTACCGCACCCGCAAGCGACCGTGGATCGTCTGAGGCCAGCCGCAACCGCCGTCGACGTCGGACCCGCTCGGGCGCGCCGGTCGCCGGCGAAAGGGCGTCGGCCAGCGCCTCGGCTGGCAGCAGCACAGCCAGCTAGGTCAGGATGGCAGCGTGGCCGACCCAGACGACGTGAGGCAAGCAACTCCCCCGGCAGTGCGGCTGCCGGCACCGCAACATCCTGCGCTGGCGGCTTATCGTGCGAGAAATCGGCGCGCAATGTCGGGCTACGCCGCGATCCTGGCCCTAGTCGTGATTCTGGTCTTCGTGGGCGTCAAACTCGCCTACGCCCATGGCGAGTTGAACCAGGTGTCCCACGCCACGGCCGCGGCGCCGGCGCCGGTGCCGACCGCGAGCACCGCCGGCTCGCTCTCGCTGCAATGGCGCACCACCGACCATCCCTCGGGCGGAAATCCATATTCCAACGGGATTGTCGTCACCTACTCCGGCCACACGGTCAATGGCCGCGATGCGCTGACCGGAGCAGTCCGCTGGCATTACACCCGAGCCGATGAAGATGTCTGCGCTCTCGTGCAGCAGGATCAGTCGACCATCGCTTTCTACAATCGCGATGGAAACTGCGACGAGGTAACGGGATTCGTCACGGCCACCGGAGTTCCGAAGTACTACCGCACGCTTACCGACAACGGGCCACTGTCGGTCTCCAGCACGTCGAACGTCGTGCTGATCACCTCGGCCCGTACGGTCCACGCCTTCGACAACGCCGGCGGGATCGACCGATGGCTGTGGACGGCACCGGCCGGGTGCACAGTCGACCGTGCGCTCGGCGGGTCCAGTGGAGTGCTGTTCAGCTATCACTGCGGATCCCAGAACCATCTTGGACTGCATGAGCTGGTCGGCGGCGATGAGAATGCGAAGTGGACCATCGACGTCAGCGAACCCCACGTGCCAGTGACGGCCGGCGCGATCGTCGCCGCGGCCGCCGCATCGTCAGGCCAGGTAACGGTTTTCTCGACCGATAAGGGCGTAGCGGGCAAGAAGTTCAGGCTAACCGCCGAGGCCCGCGACAGCCTCGCCACGCTGCCGAGATCCCAGACCTCCGTCGAGGGCACTGGCGAGAACTCCAAGCCGGTCGAGGTCATCCGGCTCGGCACGCTGATGTGTTTTTCCGCCCGTGGCCAGGTCTTGTGGACGGCTCCGTCCGAGGGCCCGGCGACGCTCATCGGCACCGATCTGGTCGCAGCCATCGTTGGGAACAGAATCGTGCTTCGCCAGATCCTGAGCGGCCGGAGCCAACAGGTTGTCACCCTGTCCGGCGGGATCTCCGTCGGCACCGGCCAGGTGTCTGCCCATGCCATCGGAGCAGGGCTCCTGCTCGCCGCCAAGACCACGGAGTTCTATTCATGAGAATCGACCTGACCATCGCCACCGGCCCGATCGCAGCCCTGAGCAACGAGTCGGCGATCGACCCTCAGGCCACCGACCGGACCGTGCTCTTGGTACCGGGATACACCGGCAGCAAAGAGGATTTCATGCCGCTGCTCCGGCCGCTGGCGGACGCCGGATATCACGCGGTGGCGATCGACCAACGCGGGCAGTACGAATCGGCCTGGGCCGCGTCAGAACAGGGATATCGCATTCCGGCGTTGGCCGGCGATGTCCTCGATATCAGCGAGGCGATCGCGATCGGCGACCGTGCGCTGCACCTGGTCGGGCACTCGTTCGGCGGCCTGGTCACCCGGGCCGCGGTGCTGGCCAAGCCGGGGCTGTTCGCTTCCTTCACATTGATGGACTCCGGACCCGGGGCCATCAGTGGCCTACGGCTGGCCGCGATGCAGGCCGGTGAACCAGTGTTGCGAGATCACGGACTGGCCGCCCTGTGGGACCAGATTGCCCTTTCGTCCCAGGCAGATTCGAAGTTTCGACAGTCTCCGCCCGCATTGCTGGACTTTCTCCGGAGGCGTTTCATGGCCAACGACCCGGTCGGCCTGCAGGCCATGGGCGAGGAACTCCGTACCGTGGAGGACTTGACTGAGGAGTTGTCCCGGGTCGACCTGCCGATGCTGGTGCTGAACGGTGTGGATGACGACGCCTGGTCGCCGGCCGTGCAGGCCGAGATGGCAGCACGTCTCGGTGCTCGACATACCCTGATCCCGGATGCCGCCCATTCACCGGCAGTGGAGAACCCCGGCGCTACCGTGTCTGCCCTGCTGGACTTCTGGGGCGGCTTGCCAGAGCGATCCCCGTCAGGCCGGCCCTGACTGGAGTTCGCCCAGTCCGGCCCAGCTGTCCCTGCGCTGGGATACCGCCTGGCCCTCGGGGCACAGCCGCCGGAAGTCACACCAGGAGCAGGACGGGCCGGGATTGGGCTCGAATACCTGTTCCGGATCAGCTCCGCCGGCCACCGTGTCCTGAGCTGCGATGATGTCGGTAGCAGTCTGCTCGGCACGTCCGAGGTGTTGTTGCAACGATGCATCGGTGTGTTCGAAGGCCGCGATGTGACCGGTCCGCAGCGAATGTAGTTCCACGATTCGGCAGCGCTGGTGCAAGGTCCGTTCGGCGGCAATCGCATACAGGGCTAGCGCGAGGGACCCTCTCGCATCGCGGGCATCAAGGGCCGATCGTCCGGATTTGTAGTCGACGATCACGAGTTCGCCGTCGCGTTCGTCGATCCGGTCGACGCGACCGGAGATGGCCAGTACCGTTGTCCTGGCCGCTACGGTGCGTTCGACGCCTCTGGGCTCGGGTGCCCTGGGCCGCCGCGCTTGCTCGTCTGCCAGGTAGCGAGAAACCCAGTCTGCCGCCTGCTCCCGCCAGCTGTCCGCCTGCTCGGCCGAGGCGAACCCGTCGGTCTGCCAATGCCGTCGGACGAGGCTGGCACCCGCTTCCGGCGTCCGCTGCTCGTCGGCCAACTGCCACCAGCGGGCCAGGGCGACGTGGACAGCTGCGCCGACCGTGTTGTGCGCCCACGGCGGGCCCTTCTGCGGAGCCGGCCGTTGCTGATAGGTCATCCGGTAGCGCCGCGGGCAATCAAAGGTCGCCAGCTTCGAGGGTGTCGCCTGGAACAGCGGCCTCGGCAGACCGCTGAACTCCAGTTGTTCGGGCTCACTGCTGCCGAGGGTGCTCACCAATCTCCGCCACCGCCTGAATCGCCACCGCCACCCCAGTCGCCGCCGCCGCCACCACCCCAGTCACCGCCGCCGCCACCACCCCAGTCACCGCCGCCGCCTGAAGAGTCGTCCTGGGCAGAATCCTGGCCCTGCTCATAACCCTCGTGAAAGCCACTGTCATAGCCGCCGCCGTAGCCGTACCCTCCCCAGCCACCACCGAATCCCCAACCCCAACCAGGGGAAAGTGCCTCTGCGATGAGAAGCGTTTGCCAGAACGGCATCGAATACCAACCGCCGGCATACCCGCCGCCGCCCGCGAAATAGTAGGGTGCGCCGGGTTGGTACTCCGGATAGCCCTGCACGTTCTGGCCGTTGACGTTTACCTGCTGAGGTTGATTCAACTGGGGTGCCGTGGACTCGGCCAACGGGGGCAGGTCCGGACCGGGGTCGAGCCCGAGAGCTGTGCGTGCCGTCCGTGCGGCCTGCAGACCTTCCAGGACGGAGCGCCTAGCGCCGCCGAGTTGCGCCAGCGAGGTCGCCGTGGACAGCTGGGACCCGGCCGAGTTGAAGCGCTCGGACGCATCGGCGAGCGCTTGCCTGGCCGTAGGGTTGTCACCCGGTTGTAGCGAGTTGATGTCAGCGGCCAGGCGGTCGTAATACGGCTGGATCGCCGCACGGGCATCGGCCAGCGCCCGCTGGTCCTTGCGCTTGCGCCGCCAGAGCAGAGCACCCACTCCGCCGGCTCCTAACACGCCGAAAATACCGAGAATGGTCCAGCCGCTGGTGCCGCCGGACCCGGACGACGAGGTGTCGGCCTTGGTGCCTGAGCCGGACGATCCGCAAGAACCCACCTTCGGCGCGGATGCCACTAGCCGAGCAAACTCCTCGATGGTGGCTGTTACATCGTTGTCCTTCTTCAGCTGAGTCGCATTGTCGCTGATCGCCCGGGCCGCGGCGGTGCCGGCGGCTCCGGCGCACAAGGCATTAGAACGGGCGTTGAAGCTGTGATCGACGAAGACGCCCACTGTCACCGAGCCCCCGAGCGATTCTCCGATCCGCTGCGCCAAGGTTGCCGCGTCACCGGCGCCTTTCGGCAGGATCGCCACCTTCACCGTCGAACTCAGCACTGCCGAGGCCTGGGACTGGTTGACGGTGACGGAGGTGGCATCACCGGCAACATAGAGGTCGTCCGTTCTCAACTTCGTGACGGCGTCACTCACGTCATCGGCCGCGGCCGGACCCGCCATCACCGCCCCGGTGACCAGGAGCATTCCGGCCGCCGCGATCGAACCTGCCAACACATTACGCAAACGCATCATGAACTCACGCTATCTTCGAGGTCGGACCGAACATGGATCCGGTTCGGGGTCACACACCGGCTCAACGGGCGGGCGAGGAAATCAGTTCGACTCCGGTCGCCGAGCTGAGCAACCGCTCCAGCGATTCCGGACTGGTCGTCTCGGCTCTCAACCGAACCGTCTTGTTGGCGCCGTGATAGTCGGAGGACCCCGTGGTCAAGACCCCCAGTTCGGCGGCCAAGGCTCGGAGCTTGCCGCGGTCCTCCGCTGAGTGATCCGGATGATCGACCTCGATGCCCAGCAAGCCAGCGTCAACGAGTTCGGCCAGGACATCGGCTTGCAGGACCTTGCCCCGAGTTCGGGCCCATGCGTGGGCGATGACCGGCACGCCACCGGCGCGGCGGATCAAGCCGATCGCGTCGTGCACCTCCATATCCTGCTTGGGCACGTAGTACGGCGATGAGCTGGACAGCAGGTTCGCGAATGCATCGTCGACGCTGCCGACGACGTTGGCCTCGACTAGGGCACGGCCCAGATGGGGACGGCCCACCGATCCCCCGTCAGCGATCTCGACCACCCGCTGCCAGGTGATGGGGTAACCCGCCGCAGCGAGGTTCTGCACGATCTTCTCGCCCCGGCCCAGCCGGTTGTCGCGCAACCTGGCGCGTTCGGCCTTCAGTTCCTCGGCCGCCGGATCGAAGAGGTAGCCAAGCAGGTGCAGGCCCGTCCGCCGGCCGTCCCGGTCGAAATAGGCACAGGAGAATTCGGTGCCGCGGACCAGGCGGAACGGAACATCGAGCGATTGCACGGCCTCGGCGGCCAGCTCCCAGCCAGCCGTGGTGTCATGATCGGTGATGGCCAATGTGTTCAGACCGGCTGCGACTGCATGCCTGATCAGCTCCGCGGGAGAATCAGTGCCATCGCTGGCGGTGCTGTGGGTGTGCAGGTCGATCACTCCCCACACCCTACGGGGCGGCAGGCGAGAGCCACGGAGGTCAGCGAACGCGGGGCAAAGGCGCAGTAGTCTGATCCTGAAGGTGGTCGGTCGGCCCAGCGTCCGGCCCTACGGCTGGTCGGGCCTCCGGGCGAGGCGCCCGCGCTCTGGGCCCGAACAGCAGCGCGGACACCTGCTGATACAACTGGTCGGGCGTCGGCAGGTAATCGATCCGGCTCAGAGCCTGCTGCTGACCCGCCGACTCCATCACGAACACGCCGTAGCCCAAGATCCTGCCCATCACCGACCGCTCGTAGGTCAGGTCGGTGACCTTGCTGAGCGGCATGATGGCGACGCGCTTGGTCAGCAGCCCCGTGATGAGCAGCACCCGCTTGTCGGTGATCACGAAGCGCTCGACGTACCAGTCCCCGATGATCCAGCCGAACCAGCCGATGCCCCCGAGTACGACCACGACGCCGGCCAACGAGAAGAAGCTCAGGTTCCCCAGGAAGGTGAGGACGAACAGGCCGACCGCCAGGATCGCGAGGAAGATCAGCGCCGGCCTGACCAGACTTGCCCAGTGCCGACGAGCGACCACTTCGGGCGTCTCGGTGGGCAGCAGATAGCGATCGAGGTCGTTCATCGGATCGATGACATCGAGCCTGCTAGAGGTTCTTGATGAACTCGGACACGCTGGTGAATCCGTGCGCGAGGATGTGCTGGGTCGACTTGACGACATCCGCCGCATCCTTGGGTGAGTTCACCACAAAGAACACTACGAAGCCGATCACGAGGATGGTCACGATCTTCTTCACGCTCACGTGTTCTCCTCAGGCCTTACGGGGTCCGGTCAGCCACGATCAGGGGCCTTTCACCACGACAAGCCACAGCAGGTCTGAACCACAGGTCGAGGCAATGTTTACCGGACCTGAGGGGCCAACCGTGGGAGGCGCGCTGCCGGAGCACCGGTCTCCGGTCCGTAGCTGGCCGCCGACCCGAGCACCCGCGCGCACGATTCAGCCCGCCGACACCGGTCGGATCCGCTCCGACGGCTTGTCGACCGGAAAGTCGGCGGTAACTCCTTGACGGGCATCGGTCAGGACCAGGTCCTCGAGGACCGCGTATCCGGCGTCTGCCGGGAAGCTGATCAACCAGAGCCAAACGCCGCCCGCCTCACCGAGATAGGCACTTCGGTCCGACACCTCGTTCGGGACGGACCACAACGAGGTCGGGTGGCCGTTGGCGTGAACCTTGGCCGGGGGCGAACAGTCCGCCAGTTGGGCGGGGTCGGCGTTCAGGACGGCGGCGTAGGTCTCGCCGAGACCGATGCCTGGCTCCTCCGCCACGACGAGCCATTCACCGGGTCCACCGAGCGGTGCCTCCCCGTGGAACGCAGTAACGGTCGCGCGGATCCGGGATCGGGCATCACCCACCGCGCCCAATCCGGCCAGCATCCAACCGAGCGGTGGTGGATCTGGCAGCCACAGCGGAACGTCGGAATTTGTCGTGACATGGTCGATGTCGGCGGCATCAAGGCGGTGATAGGCCGTGAGCGGCAGTACATCGCCATGGAGGGAGCAGCGCCACGAACTGCTGTACATGCCGGGCGCGACCAGGTCGGATCCACATCGTGGGCACCAGGACGATCTCACCAGGAAACCGTGCCCCCGATCCCGGTATTCGTCAATCGATCCGTCGGCGGCCACGTCGATTCTGCGTGCGGCCACGCGCAAGCGCTGGGCGTTCGTCGCTACCCGAGACTGGGCGTTCGACGATGCCGAGGACCGCTGCTCAGGTGCTGGGCACCGGCCGGCCGGGCTGCTCACCGCCGCGGGCGTCGAGATAACTCTGCTTCGGCACCATCACCTTGCGTCGGAATGTGCACACCACCGTGCCGTCTTGCTTGTACCCCTTGGTTTCGACGTACACCACGCCGCGATCGTCCTTCGACTTCGATTCCCATTTATCCAAGACGAGTGTCTCGCCGTAGATCGTGTCGCCGTGGAACGTCGGAGCCACATGCTTGAGCGACTCGATCTCCAGATTGGCGATTGCCTTGCCTGAGATGTCGGGGACCGACTGACCCAGCAGGACGGAGTAGATGAGGTTTCCGACGACGACGTTCTTGCCGAACTGAGTCGTATGTTCGGCGTAGTTGACGTCCAGGTGCAGAGGGTGATGGTTCATGGTGATCAGGCAGAAGAGATGATCATCTGCTTCGGTGATCGTCTTGCCCGGCCAGTGCTTGTACGTCGCACCCACTTCGAACTCCTCGTAACTCCGCCCGAATTGCACCTCGGCCCCTTTTCTACTGGCTGGTATCAACGAGTGCCGATCCTGCCCCACGTGTCCTACGGCGAGGCGCACAATGTGACCTAATGCCTACCCTGCCGATTCGTGGCCCTCGACTGGCGACCCAGTCGCCCGACTCGATGCGAACCCGTGCCGGAGCTCGGGCCGAGCTCAACCCAGGGCGACCGGCTCCCGCAGCAGATCGGTCAAGTCCACCCGAGCCGACGTCCAGCGATCGCGCAGCGCGGTGGTGCCGTGCACCCGTGCCCACGCCAACTCGGTCGCCGTGGCCGGCAGCAGTTGCAGCACCGCCACGTCTGTTGCCCCGCGCACCGGGATGGGACGGAGCGGACCGCCGGTGAGGATGCCACCGGTACATCGAGAACCGGCACACCAGGGTTCGGTGAGGTCCACGCGGTTGCCGACCTCGTAAACCACGCCTTCGACCGCCGGCGCGGCGGCCAGGACCGCCAGCCTGCGCCACAGTTCGTCCGGACGACCGACCGCGGTCATCAGCAGTTCCGATCTGGGAGCCGAGGTGTCATCGACGACCGCGGCAGCCGGATCAGTCATGCCGTATCTCGACATTCCGAGGGTGACGTAGTGGTCACGTCCGTCGTCCGGGTAGCGAAGAACCTCGATCGGCTCTACGCCGAGAAACGAGACGGACGCTCGCGCCGGGGCGACCTCGAAATGTTGCCGCAAGGCGGCCTCGACCGTGCTCAACACGTCCGGGTGTTCGTCGGCCACATCCGGCACGCTACCTGGCGGCGGCGAACAGCCGGCGGCGAACTCAGGCGCGGAAGGACGCCGTGATCTGCTGCTCCACCGATGCGTAGCTGGTGCCGGCCTGGCTCAGTAATCTGCCGATCCCGTCGAGCGCTGCCGACAGACCCTCGGCATTCTTGGTGAATTGCTCGTACAAGGCCGCGAACTGGGAAGCTGCCACGCCAGACCAGTCGGCTCCGAACAGCGGAGTGAGCTGGGCCTTGAGCGCCGTGTGCTGGCCCCGGACATCGGTTGCCGTGCGAGTGCAACTACCTCCGAGTGTGCTCAGTTGCTGCGGGGAAACCTTCAAGCCGACCGTCATCTTCCGCTCCTGTCGTTGGTACGCCGCACCATGCGGGCGATGGGCTGGAACGCTACCCAGATCCGCGGTTCAGCCCCGACGGCCTGTGGACAAGCTCGAGGTTATCCACATCTTGCGATCAACCCTGATCGCAGATCTCCGGGAGGTCGACACTCCTGTGATGCGCATTCGGCTCACGCTTGCGACCAGGGAGGGGACCCAGACCGACGTCGAGATCACCGGCACGGTCGACACGACCCTCGCTGATATCGCCGATTCCCTTATCCATGCCGTCGGCGCGGATCACCATGCCGCCATAACGTCCGGCGCTCGGCCGATGTCGCCGACCGCCTTACTCGGGAGCCCGCAGTTACGCACCGGCTGCATCCTCGGTATCGGGCCGAGCGGCCGGCGTCCCTCACCGAGCGGATCAGTTCTCCAGTTGCGGGTCGTCGGCGGCCCGGACGCAGGCGGCACCGTGTCATTGGGTCGAGGTCGGCTGGTAATCGGGCGGGCCGAGGACGCCGACGTACAGATCGATGATCCCGATGTCTCGCGGGCCCACCTGGAACTCAACATCGACCAGCAGGGCGTTCGGGTGCGAGACCTCGACTCCACCAACGGGACCTGGCTATCCGACACCCAAACGGTGCTCGAGAGCCGAAGAGTCGCCTTCGGCGAATACCTGAGGATCGGCAATTCGACCGTGAGCGTGATCGGGGCCGGGGTTCCGCCGGCAGCAACCAAGGCGGCAGCGGACGGCACTCTCCTGGTCCATCGGCCGCCCCGAATCAGGGAGACGCTGTCGGTCGAACCCGTCGACTTTCCTGATCTGCCTGCGCACAACCCGCGACCGCGAGCGCAGTGGCTGGCCGCGCTCATCCCTACCGCGATGGGCATCGGTTTGGCGCTCGCGATGAACAACCTGCAGTTCCTGGCGTTCTCCCTGCTGACACCAGTCACCTTGTTCGGCACAGCTGTGTCCGAGCGCCGGAGCTGGACACGCGGTCGTCGAACGGGTCGGGTGGCTTTCAATGACGCCGAGACCACCGCAGCGAGGGCCTTGGATCGACGGATAGCCATCGAGACGGACCATGGACGGGAGGCGTGCCCAGATCCGGCGGCCGTGGCTCATTCGATACTCACGCCCGACTGCAGGCTCTGGGAACGCCGGCTGGACGACCCGGACTTCCTGACGATCCGTCTAGGGCTCGCTGAGCTTCCCGCGCGCATCCGAGGACGGCGATCCGGACAGCCGACTACGCCTTCGATGGCGTGGGCCGTACCGGCCACGGTTTCGTTGCGAGATGGCGCACTCGGACTGGCCGGGCCGGAGGACGTGGTGGCCGGCACCATGCGATGGCTGGTCGGCCAGCTGACCGCCCTGCACTCCCCCCGGGACCTGCAGCTCTACGCGCTGCTGAGTCACCGAGTAGACACCTGGCGCTGGCTGCGCTGGCTGGTTAGCAGCGCCGGTCCGATCCGGGTGATCGCCGTGACCGATGATCAGCGCCGCATCGTGTTGGCAGACCTGGTCGCGCTGGTCGCCGATCGCCGTGAGCAACGGCAGCCGGTCGGTCCGTGGCCAGGTCCGTGGACGGTCGTACTGATCGATCGCGGGCGCGATCTCGCCGCCATACCCGGTCTGCACGTACTGCTCCAGGACGGTCCCGCTGTCGGCGTCACAGCCGTCTGCGTCGAGGACTCCGCGCGACTGTTACCACCGTCCTGCTACGCGACGGCGCGGTTCACCGGTGAAACGGGTACCCACTTGGAACTCACGGTGCCTGGCCAGAACACGGTCAGGTCGATCGCAGCTGATCGTGTTTCGCCCGGCTGGGCCGACCGTGTCGCCCGTGCCTTGGCTCCATTGCGCGAGCCGGGGTCAGCTCTAGCGGCCGGCCTTCCGCGGGAGGTGCGCCTGGCCGATCTACTCCCGTTATCGGAACTGACATCCCAGGAACTGCTTGCGGCCTGGAAGGCGGGTCCGACGGCCTCGTCTCCGATCGGCGTGTCGGCTGCCGGTCCCATCTCCATGGACCTGATCAGCGATGGCCCGCACGCACTGGTCGCCGGCAGCACCGGCTCGGGCAAGTCCGAGCTGCTGCGATCTGTGGTCGCTGGGCTCGCTTCGTCCAATGCCCCGGACGATCTTGCCTTCGTACTCATCGACTACAAGGGCGGCGCAGCCTTTGCCGAATGCGCCGGGTTGCCGCACACCCTCGGCCTCGTCACCGACCTGGACATTCACCTGACGCGTCGGGCCCTCATGTCACTGGAAGCCGAACTTCGTAGACGCGAGGCGGCGTTTGCGCAGGCGGGCGTCGCAGACCTGCGGGAGTACCGCAGCA
>JAVEET010000221.1 GCA_030840295.1 Pseudonocardiales bacterium | reverse complement strand
TATTCGATCTCCTCGGTTCCGTCGTCGGGGGTCAGGATCAGCTTGCGACCGGCGCCCTTGGCGTTGCCCTCGACCTCTTCGAGCCGAACCCGTCCGGTCGCCTCGCTGATCGGCGCGACACCCTTCGGGTTGCGGGCCTCGAAGAGCTCAGCGACCCGGGGCAGACCGTGCGTGATGTCGTCACCGGCGATACCACCGGTGTGGAACGTACGCATGGTCAGCTGGGTACCAGGCTCACCGATCGACTGTGCCGCGATGATGCCGACAGCCTCGCCAACATCGACCAGCTTGCCGGTAGCCAGCGAACGGCCGTAGCAGGTGGCACAGGTACCGAGTGCGGACTCGCAGGTGAGAACCGAGCGAACCCGGACCTCGGACACTCCGCGGGCCACCAACTCGTCGATCAGCACATCGCCGAGATCCGAACCGGCGGTGGCCACGACGGCCCCGTCCGCCTCGACGTCCTCTGCGAGCACCCGGGCGTACACGCTGGTCTCAGCGTGACCGTCCTTGATGAGCTTGCCGTCGGCAGCCGGAGCCGCGATGGTGAGCTTGACGCCCCGCTCGGTGCCACAGTCCTCTTCGCGGATGATGACGTCCTGCGACACGTCCACCAGACGACGGGTCAGGTAACCCGAGTCGGCGGTACGCAGCGCGGTGTCGGCCAGACCCTTGCGGGCCCCGTGGGTGGAGATGAAGTACTCCAGCACCGACAGGCCCTCACGGAAGTTGGCCTTGATCGGACGCGGGATGATCTCACCCTTGGGGTTGGCCACCAGACCACGCATCGCGGCGATCTGGCGCATCTGCATCATGTTTCCGCGAGCACCGGAGTTGACCATGATGTAAACCGGGTTGGTCTTCGGGAAGTTGGCTTCCATCTCCTTCGCGACCTCGCTGGTCGCCCGGGTCCAGACCTCGACCAGTTCCTGACGACGCTCGTCACCGGTGATGACGCCACGCTGGTACTGCTTCTCGATCTTCTCTGCGTCACTCTCGTAACGCTCGAGGATCTCAGCCTTGCGCGGCGGGGTCACCACGTCGTCGATGGCAATCGTGATGCCCGACCGGGTGGCCCAGTGGAAACCGGCGGCCTTGAGGTTGTCGAGCGCGTTTGCGACGGCAACCTTGGGGTACCGCTCGGCCAGGTCGTTGACGATCTGGCCCAGTTCCTTCTTCGTGACTTCGTAGTTGACGAAGCGGTAGTCGGCCGGCAGGGCGTCATTGAAGATCGTCCGGCCCAGGGTCGTTTCGACCAGCAGTGTCTCGCCCGGCGTCCAGTCCTCCGGCGCGACCCACGCGTCGGCCTTTCCGTTGTCGACCGAGGTGACGCCCTTGAGGCGGATCTTCACCGGGGCCTGCAGGCCCAGGGACTTGGCGTCGCGCGCCATGATCGCCTCAGCCGGCGTGGAGAACGCCCGGCCGGCGCCGTCCTGCTGCTCGCGAATGGTGGTCAGGTGGTACAGACCGAGGATCATGTCCTGGGTCGGCATGGTCACCGGACGGCCGTCCGCGGGCTTGAGGATGTTGTTCGTCGACAGCATCAGCACGCGGGCCTCGGCCTGTGCCTCGGCGGACAGCGGCAGGTGCACTGCCATCTGGTCACCGTCGAAGTCGGCGTTGAACGCGGTGCAGACCAACGGGTGGATCTGGATGGCCTTTCCTTCGACCAGTTGCGGCTCGAAGGCCTGGATACCCAAGCGGTGCAGGGTGGGCGCACGGTTCAGCAGCACCGGGTGCTCACGGATGACCTCTTCGAGGACGTCCCACACGACCGGACGGGCGCGCTCGACCATTCGCTTGGCCGACTTGATGTTCTGCGCATGGCTCAGATCGACCAGCCGCTTCATCACGAACGGCTTGAACAGCTCGAGCGCCATCTGCTTGGGCAGACCGCACTGGTGCAGCTTCAGCTGGGGACCGACGACGATCACCGAACGACCCGAGTAGTCGACCCGCTTGCCGAGCAGGTTCTGACGGAACCGGCCCTGCTTGCCCTTGAGCAGGTCCGACAGCGACTTCAGCGGCCGGTTACCCGGGCCGGTGACCGGACGGCCACGACGGCCGTTGTCGAACAGGGCGTCGACCGACTCCTGCAGCATCCGCTTCTCGTTGTTGACGATGATCTCGGGAGCGCCGAGGTCGATCAGTCGCTTCAGGCGGTTGTTGCGGTTGATCACCCGCCGGTACAGGTCGTTGAGGTCCGAGGTGGCGAAGCGGCCACCGTCGAGCTGGACCATCGGACGCAGATCCGGCGGGATGACCGGAACGCAGTCCAGCACCATGCCCTGCGGCGAGTTCGTCGTGTTCAGGAATGACGCGACCACCTTCAGCCGCTTCAGTGCGCGGATCTTCTTCTGGCCCTTGCCGGACCGGATGGTCTCGCGAAGCGACTCAGCCTCCGCGTCCATGTCGAAGCCGGCGATCAGGGTCTGCAGGGACTCCGCGCCCATGCCGCCTTCGAAGTACTCACCGAAGCGGTCCCGCAGCTCGCGGTAGAGCATCTCGTCGGAGATGAGCTGCTTGACCTCGAGCTTGCGGAAGGTGTCCATGACCTCGTCCAGACGGTCGATCTCGCGCTGAGCCCGGTCACGCAGCTGGCGCATCTCGCGCTCGCCGCCTTCGCGGACCTTGCGGCGGACGTCGCTCTTGGCACCCTCGGCCTCGAGCTCGGCCAGATCGGCTTCGAGCTTCTTGGCCCGGGCGTCGATGTCGGAGTCGCGCCGCTTCTCCAACGTGGACTTCTCAGCCGAGATCTCGGCCTCGAGGGTCGGCAGATCGCGGTGCCTGGTCTCGGTGTCGACCTTGGTGATCAGGTACGCCGCGAAGTAGATGATCTTCTCGAGGTCCTTCGGGGCCAGGTCGAGCAGGTAGCCCAGCCGGGACGGGACGCCCTTGAAGTACCAGATGTGGGTGACCGGCGCGGCAAGCTCGATGTGGCCCATCCGCTCACGACGCACCTTGGCGCGCGTGACCTCGACGCCACACCGCTCGCAGATGATGCCCTTGAACCGGACCCGCTTGTACTTACCGCAGTAGCACTCCCAGTCCCTGGTGGGACCGAAGATCTTCTCGCAAAAGAGACCGTCCTTCTCAGGCTTGAGAGTCCGGTAGTTGATGGTTTCAGGTTTCTTGACCTCGCCGTGAGACCACTGACGAATATCGTCAGCGGTGGCCAGGCCGATACGCAGCTCGTCGAAGACGTTGACGTCGAGCAAGGTTCCTACCTTCTCTGCTCTGTAAATCTGTGGGTGTTGCTTTCGCTCCGGGGAGCTGGTGATCTTGGTAGCTTTCGATCGCCAAGGCGGTCAATCGGCACCAAGATCACCAGGCTCTCGCCTTAGACCTCTTCGACCGAGCTCGGCTCGCGCCGGGACAGGTCGATGCCCAGTTCCTCCGCGGCCCGGAAGACGTCGTCGTCCGTGTCGCGCATCTCGACGGCCACACCGTCACTGGACAGCACCTCGACGTTCAGGCACAGCGACTGGAGTTCCTTCAGCAGCACCTTGAACGACTCGGGGATACCCGGCTCGGGGATGTTCTCGCCCTTGACGATCGCCTCGTACACCTTGACGCGGCCGAGGATGTCGTCGGACTTGATGGTGAGCAGTTCCTGCAGCGCGTAAGCCGCACCGTAGGCCTGCATCGCCCAGCACTCCATCTCACCGAAGCG
This sequence comes from Pseudonocardiales bacterium, assembly GCA_030840295.1. Classification (GTDB taxonomy): domain Bacteria; phylum Actinomycetota; class Actinomycetes; order Mycobacteriales; family Jatrophihabitantaceae; genus Jatrophihabitans_A. The sequence goes on along the minus strand of JAVEET010000221.1, from coordinate 16,012 downwards.
CTGGCCACCGAACTGCGCCTTACCACCGAGCGGCTGCTGGGTGATCATCGAGTACGGGCCGGTCGAGCGCGCGTGGATCTTGTCGTCGACCAGGTGCAGGAGCTTGAGGATGTAGACGTAGCCCACCGAAACCGGCTCCGGGAACGGATCCCCGGAACGCCCGTCGATCAGCTGCGCCTTGCCGGTACGGCCGATCAACTGGTCACCGTCGCGGGTGCGCAGGGTCGAGTCGAGCAGGCCGGTGATCTCTTCCTCGCGGGCACCGTCGAACACCGGGGTGGCCACGTTGGTACCGGGATCACCCGCACGGGTGGCCTCGGGCAACCGAGCCGCCCACTCAGGCTCACCGGCTACCTCCCAACCGGTCTTGGCGACCCAGCCGAGGTGGGTCTCGAGGACCTGGCCGATGTTCATCCGGCCCGGCACACCGAGCGGGTTGAGCACGATGTCCACCGGTGTGCCGTCCTTGAGGAACGGCATGTCCTCGGGCGGCAGGATCTTGGCGATGACGCCCTTGTTCCCGTGACGTCCGGCCAGCTTGTCACCGTCCTGGATCTTCCGCTTCTGGGCGATGTACACCCGCACCAGCTCGTTGACCCCCGGCGGCAACTCGTCGCCGTCCTCGCGGGAGAAGACCCGAACGCCGATGACCTTGCCGGCCTCACCGTGCGGAACCTTCATCGAGGTGTCACGAACCTCGCGTGCCTTCTCGCCGAAGATCGCCCGGAGCAGGCGCTCCTCCGGGGTCAACTCGGTCTCACCCTTGGGCGTGACCTTGCCGACCAGCACGTCACCGGTCACCACGTCGGCGCCGATCCGGATGATCCCGCGCTCGTCGAGGTCGGCGAGGACCTCGTCGGAGACGTTGGGGATGTCCCGGGTGATCTCTTCGGCACCGAGCTTGGTGTCGCGAGCGTCGACCTCGTGCTCCTCGATGTGGATCGAGGTCAGGACGTCGTCCTGCACGATCCGCTGGTTGAGGATGATGGCGTCCTCGTAGTTGTGACCTTCCCACGGCATGAACGCCACGAGCAGGTTCTTACCGAGCGCCATCTCGCCCTCGTCCGTCGACGGACCGTCCGCGATGACCTGGCCGACCTCGACCCGATCCCCCTCGTTGACGATCGGCTTCTGGTTGAAGCTGGTGCCCTGGTTGGAGCGCGCGAACTTCGAGAGCCGGTAGGTGTTGCGGGTGCCGTCGTCGGCCATCACGGTGATGTAGTCGGCGGAGAGCTCCTCCACCACACCGGGCTTGTCGGCGGTGACGACGTCCGCGGCATCGACAGCCGCACGCAGCTCCATGCCGGTACCGACCAGCGGCGACTCGCTGCGCAGTAACGGGACGGCCTGGCGCTGCATGTTGGCACCCATCAGGGCACGGTTGGCGTCGTCGTGCTCGAGGAACGGGATCATCGCCGTCGCAACCGACACCATCTGGCGCGGCGAGACGTCCATGTAGTCGACCTCGGCGGGTTCGAGCAGCTCGACCTCGCCACCCTTTTTACGGCACAGCACCTTGGTCTCGGTGAAGTTGCCCTGGGCGTCGATGAGCGCGTTCGCCTGGGCGATCGTGTTCTTGTCCTCGACGTCAGCGGTCAGGTAGTCGACGTGGTCGGTGACCTTGCCGTTGGTGACCTTGCGGTACGGGGTCTCGACGAACCCGAACGCGTTGATCCGACCGTAGGACGCGAGCGAACCGATCAGTCCGATGTTCGGGCCTTCCGGGGTCTCGATCGGGCACATCCGGCCGTAGTGCGAGGGGTGGACGTCACGGACCTCCATGCCAGCACGGTCACGAGACAGACCACCGGGGCCGAGTGCCGACAACCGCCGCTTGTGGGTCAGACCGGCGAGCGGGTTGGTCTGGTCCATGAACTGCGACAGCTGCGAGGTCCCGAAGAACTCCTTGATCGAGGCCACCACAGGGCGGATGTTGATCAGGGTCTGCGGGGTGATCGCCTCGACGTCCTGGGTTGTCATCCGCTCACGGACGACGCGCTCCATCCGGGACAGACCCACGCGGATCTGGTTCTGGATGAGCTCGCCGACGGTGCGTAGCCGACGGTTACCGAAGTGGTCGATGTCGTCGACCTCGTAGCCGTCTTCGCCGGCGTGCAGCCGGACCAGGTACTCGATGGTCTTGACGATGTCTTCTTCGGTCAGATTGCCGTGGTTGATGTCGGTGCTGACCTCGAGCTTCTTGTTGGCCTTGTAGCGACCGACCTTGGCCAGGTCATAGCGCTTGTGGTTGAAGAACAGGTTCTCCAGCAGCGCCTGCGCCGACTCGCGCGTCGGGGGCTCGCCCGGACGCAGCTTGCGGTAGATGTCGAGCAACGCCTCGTCCTGACCCGGGATGTGATCCTTCTCCAGGGTGGCGAGCAGCGTCTCCGACCAGTGGAAGTGCTCGCGGATCCGATCGGAGCTCCAGCCGAGGGCCTTGAGTAGCACGGTGACCGGCTGGCGGCGCTTGCGATCGATGCGGACCCCGACCGTCGAGCGCTTGTCGACGTCGAACTCCAACCAGGCGCCGCGGCTCGGGATGACCTTCACCGAGAAGACGTCGACGTCCGACGTCTTGTCCAGCGTGCGGTCGAAATAGATGCCTGGCGAACGGACGAGCTGCGAGACGACGACGCGCTCGGTGCCGTTGATCACGAAGGTGCCCTTGCGGGTCATCATCGGGAAGTCGCCCATGAACACCGTCTGGCTCTTGATCTCGCCCGTGGTGTTGTTGGTGAATTCGGCCGTGACGAACAGCGGCGCCGCGTACGTCATGTCCTTGTCCTTGCACTCCTCGATGGACGCCTTGACGTCTTCGAAGCGGGGCGAGGAGAAGGACAGCGACATGGAGCCGGAGAAGTCTTCGATCGGCGAGATCTCGCCGAGAATTTCCTCCAGCCCCGAGGTGGCGGAGGTGTACGACGGGTCTTCCTTCGCGACCCGCGCCTGCCAGGCGGCGTTGCCGACCAGCCAATCGAACGATTCCGTTTGCAGAGCCAAAAGGTTGGGAACCTCGAGCGGCTCCCGAATCTTGGCGAAGGACGTGCGAGCGGGAGCTCCTGCGATTCCCTGGATGCTCGTTCCTTGCGTTGCGGACTTACCGGGGCGAGAGACTGCCAAGATGCGTCCTTCCGAGGACTTGGTCCACTGCTGTGCCGGAGCGGACGAGTCCAAACTCCGGCAGAGCGATTTCTATTCAGTTGCCGTGCTGAGCGGCCTTCTCACGGTTGCCTGCAGACAGCAGGAATTAGGCCCTTAACGGGCCGACAGGTGTAAGAGGGCAGCGCAAAGTGACAGTCTAGCTTCTTTGGACACGGCTGTCCAGGCCGCCTCGAAAGGCGACTCAACCCGGGCCAGGCGGACGCCCCGGCGGCGGGATCGGAGCGGGTGGTCAGCTCCGATGAATCATCTCTTGCACGCCACGTTCAGACCACACATGCATCACGGGCGCGTCGAACGCGTGCACCGACAGGGTGCACCGCCGAGGCCGCCGCGTCAAGCATTCACGGCAGCACGGCGTGGTCACAGTCCGGTCTCGAGTTTGCTCGGACCCGGACCGCGCCACATCAGATCTGGACGAACTTGGACACCAGCCACTGGCCGTTGACCTTGTCCATGGTGACCCGGACCCGGAACAGATCGGTCCGTGGAGCGGTCAGGGACGTGTTGGTGACCTTCTGCTCGCCGAAGACCACCACAGTCACCTGCTTGCCGTCGCCGGACACCGATTCCACGCCGGCGGCGTCGGTCTGGGCCTGGACGACGGCCTTGGTTTTCGTGGCCGTGGGCTTGATGGTGCCCGCCATTGCCTGGACATAATCGGTGCTCGCTCGCCCGGTCAGGACGGCCTTAGCTGCGCCGACACTCTTGTCGAAGCTTCCGTAGTTGTACGACAGGATCAGTGGCACCGCCGCCTTGGCCGAGGACAGCACCTGCGCACGCTGCTGGTTTGCACTCGCGCCGTCCTTGGCTGTCAGTAACCACCAGTTCAGGGCGCCCAGGCCGGCGATCAGGGCCACCAGTACCGCCGCCAGCCAGCTACGCGCCCTGCGCCGGACGTGCGCCACAGGTTCCGGGCCGACGGCAGGCTGACCCCCGCCATCCGCCACCTGATCCGCCTGATCTACCAAATCGGGCGAATTGGGCCGTTCCCGCTTTGCCGTCACCGCCGGCTCGGCCGTTGGCACCGCCGGCGCGGGTGACGGCCGGCGGGAGCCGGCACCATCGGAGGCCACTGCCGCCGCAGCAGTCCGACGTGCCCTGAGCGTCGGCGACGGCCGGGTCGGCGACGGACGAGATCCCGCGGGCCGGTCCGTCGGCGCGTCCGACCCACTGTCCGCTGGAACGTTCGCTGCGACCGGTACCGCTGCGTCCGGAGCGTTGTCGGGATCGATCATGAGATCGACACCGTCTGCAGTTCGTCCATCAACCATTTGCCACCTATCAGTCGCATCGTCACCTGGAACCGGTTCTGGGCTGCCGTGGTCGACTTGCCGGCCGAATCGATCTTGAGGGTGTCGGAGGAGACCACCACGACCGCCTGCTGGCCGCTGAAGCTGACCACGCCGGCGGCGGATACCGTCGCGCCGGCATCGGTCTTGAGCTGGGTGAGCCGGGACTTCAGAGTCGCCCGGTTCGCCTGCCACTGCGTCGCCTTGGTCGGGGTCAAGCCGGCGACGGCCGCCGCGAAGTCCGTGTCGAAGGATTTGAGCCGGTACGTCTGGATGTTGATCGTCTCCTGCTTCGCCGCGGTGACCGCGGCCTGCTCGGCCTTGCTCAACTGAGCCGGCCCATGGTTGCGGTGAGCCAGTCGGAAACCGGCCTGCGTCCCGGCCAGGATGCCCAGGATCGCAACCAGGCCGGCCAGCAGGACCACGTACAGCCGCGGCACGCCGGTGCGTACTGGTTCGGACATCAGAACTCCCTCATCGTTACGGCCAGCTCTCCGATAGCCGGACCGGCCACTCGCCGTCTCGTGCAACCCAGTGTCGAAGCCGCCGCGGATCTCAGTGCAGCCCCGCCGTCAGCAACGGCAACCAGGAGTTGTCCGCGAGCACCGGCGCGCTTGCCATCGACCCGCCCAGGTTCACCGCGGAGCCGGTGCCGGGAACCGCCCGCGGATAGACGGTACCGCCGCCGCTCGTGGATATCGGATCGCCACCCGGAGCGTTCTGGGCTCCCCGGACTCCGGTGACCGAGCCGCGCGGAAGCGTGCACCTGGCGCCGGTGTTGACCGGTGCGGGCGACGTGTCGGTCGGCTGGCGCGTGCTGGTGCCGCCGTAGCCGGCGGTGCAGGCAGGCGGGTCATCGACGTTGAGAACCAGCCCGAAGTGGGCCGTACCGTCACCGGGCACGACGGTGTACCCGCCGGCCACTGCGGACGGATAGACCAGCAGGATCCCCTCGATACCGTCCAGGTGAGACGTCAGTACCTGGTTGACCGAGGTCAGGTTCATCAGCAGCATGTTCAGGTCAGAGCGGTTTCCGGCCAGGAACTGGCGCACGGTGTCGAGCTGACCCGGCCCGCGGCTGAGTAACGCGTTGAGGTCGGGGTCGCTGGACTTCAACTGGGCGCTGATCAGGTTCAGGTTCCTGGCCCAGTCCTTGATCGCGGAGCCGGAGTCGAGTTGGGTCTTGAGCACCGTCTGGCTGTTGTCGATGAGCTTCAGGGTCTCGGGCAGCGCCTGCCGGGCACGGGCCAGCAGTTGATCACCGGAATCCAACAGCGCCTGCAGGTCCGGGCCGCGGCCGTTGAACGCCTGCCCGAGCTCGCTGATCAAGGTGTTGAGCTTCGCCGAATCGATGTGCGAGACCAGGTCGTCGAGGTTCTGCAGCAACACCTGGGTCGCGATCGGGACCTGACCTGGTTTGCGGAGCACCGATCCCTTGATCAGGTAAGGGCCCTGAGACGACGACGGCTCGAGATTGACGTACTGCTCGCCTACCGCCGACCGGTCGGAAACATAAGCCTGAGAGTCGAGTGGGATCTTCTCCTTCGAGCAATTGTTCAGCCGAAGGTCGACCCGGACGCCACGAACCTTCGTCCCGTCGGAGCCGTTGTAGTCGGCGAGGTGCAACTCCCCCACCTTGCCGATCGTGACTCCCCGATAGGTGACCTCGGCGTTGGTGAAGATGCCACCGGAGTCGGGAAAATTGGCGCTGACCGTGCAGCCGCCGGGCCCGAACAGGGTGGAGCCGAGGCCGACGTAGTTGAAGCCGACGTAACTCACGCCCAGCAAGGAGATGACGACGAAGGCCAGCAGTTGGATCTTGGTACTCCTGCGAATCATCTCAGCTCACCCACCCAGCCCGCTCAACCGCAGGGGGACCGAAGGTGCGGAGTTGGCGTGTGTCGCCGGGTCAATTCCGGGGGGAACCGGCTTGAGCAGATTGTTCAGGAGATCGCTCAGGTTGAGATCGGCGGTGATATAGAGGTTGGTGAAGTCACCCTTGACGCCGTTGACCGCCGTCTTGGGAAACGGGAACGTCGCGAGCAGCTCCAGCGATCTGGGCAAGGCGTCGCCGGCCTTGGTGAGCTCGGTCATCACCGGGTCGAGATTCTTCAGCGTGGACACGAAATTGTCGGTCGAACCATTGATCACCTGGACGGCCACCGTGCTGAGATGGTCCAAGCTCTTCAGCAGGGTCACGAACTGGTCCTTCTCGTCGGCCAGGATGCGCACCGCCTGAGGCAAGGTGTCCAGCGCCTTGGCCAGGATCTGCTTCTGGTTGTTCAGCGTCCTCGACAGCGTGTCCAGGTTGTCGATCGCCGTCAGGATCCGTGCCTTCTGAGTGTTCAGGCTTGTGGTCAGGGTCTTGGACTGGCTCAGCAGGCTACGGATCTGATCGGTGCGACCGGTCAGCGCCAGGTTGAGTTCGTGGGTGATCGTCTTGATCTGCTCCAGACCGCCACCGTTGAGCAGCAGGGAAAGCGCGCCGAGCACCTCCTCGACCTCCGGGGTCGCGCCGGTCCGATTGATACCCACATGCGGGTAGGCGTAGCCGGCATGCGGCGCATCCCGCAGCGACACCGAGTCGGCGATCTCGTTCTGCGGTGGATAGGACAGCGACACGAACTTCTCGCCCAGCAGCGAGGTCTGCCGGATCTGACCGTAGGCATTGGCCGGTAGCTGCACGTCGCCGTTGAGGGCGAGCAGAACCTGTGCGTGCCAGTCGACCAGGCTGACCGACTCCACCTTTCCGACGGTGACGTCATTGACCTTGACCGCGGACTGCGGCACCAGGTCCAGGACATTGGCGAAGTCCACGAGGATCCGGTACGGATGGCTGCCCAGATCAGCCCCGCCGGGCAGCGGTGCCGAGTACAGGCCGTGGAATCCGCAGCCGGTGAGGGCCAACGCGGCGACGGTCGTGAGGACGATGCTCGCGGCACCACGGATACGCCGGAGCGTGGCACCGATTCCACCTGAGCGGCACATCACTGGCCTCCCAAGGCCGGCAGCTTCGGCACTGCCGGCAGGCCCGGCAGGCCGCCCCCGCCGTTGCCGAGGCCGCCCAGTTGTGGCAGGCCGCCCAGTAACTTGGCTATCGCGTCGCACGTCGTCTTGACCGAGCCGACCAGTGGCCCCTGCGCGGTCAGGGCGGCGCAGATGTTGGCCGGGTCGAGCGGGTTGTTGAGCCCGCCCAGGTTGTCGCGGGTGTCCAGCGTGCCGGACACCGGGTTGTAGGTGTGCGACAGGTTGGACACCGCGACCGGAGCGACGGCGAGAATCTCGTTCAGTGCCGCCTTCTGCTTGTTCAGGGTCGCGGTCACGCTCTTCAGTCCGACGATGTCGGTGTGGATCGTGCTGCCGTTCGTCTTGATGAACGCCGCTACATCGGTCAATGCGGCCGACAGGTTTTTCAACGCCTCACCGATCGAGGTGCGCTCATCGGCCAAGGCGGAGGTGACCGAGTCAAGTTGGGTATTGAACTTACGGACCTGGGCGTCGTTGGCGACCAGGCTATCGGTGAACACCTGCAGGTTCTGCACGGTGCCGAAGAGATCCTCGCGGCCGTTGGCCAAGGTCTGCACCGCCTTTGACAGGTTGGCGATGGTGCTGCCGAGGGCGGCGCCGTTGCCTTTCAAGTTGGCCGCGCCGACGCTGATCAGGTCAGACAGCGGCCCGTTGGCAGACAGGGACGTGGAATCAGCGCCTTTCGGCCCGAGCGCAACGTTCAGCTTGTTCAGGGCCGCGTAGATGTCATCGAGTTCGACCGGCGAGGCGGTTTGGTTCATGCTGATGCTGGCCCCATTGGCGAGCACGCCGCACTTGCCGGCGCAGGAGGCGTAGTCGATGACCTGGACGTAGCGGTCCGAGACCAGCGACGGCGGGATGATGGCCGCGCGAACCACCTTGGCATCGCCGGCGTAGGCCGGCAGTTTCACCTTGCGGTCATACTTCATGCTGACGAGCACGCCGTCGCCGTCCGGCTTGACCTTGGTGATCACGCCGATCTTCACCCCGTGCAACCGGACGTCCGAGCCGGCGTACAAGCCGACCGCGCGTTCGAAACGGGCGGTGACGGTGTTGGTGGGCTTGGGCAGTAGCACGAACACGGCCACCCCGAGCACGACGGCCACCAGGATGCCGACCAGGATCAATCGCGCTAGCTTCTTGGGCAGGGCATAACTGGTCATCGCCCGTCAGCCTCCCAATCCGGTCACGGTGCCGAGCAACCCGCCGACGGACAGGTTGGAAATGTAGGTGTCGAACCAGCGCCCGTTGCCGAGGGTGTTGGCGAAGACTCGGTAGAACGGCGCGAGCAACGCCAGCCCGCGGTCGATGTTGTCGGTGTTCTTCTGCAGAATCTGCAGAACCCCGTTGAGCTGGTCCAGAGCCGGCTTCAACGTCCGCTGGTTGTCGGCCACCAGGGCGGAGATCTGCAGCGACAGCGCGGATGTGTTGAGGAACAGGGTGCGGATTGCGTCGCGCCGATTGTTCAGCTCGTCGAGCAACAGATTTCCATCGGTCAGCAGCTTGCTGATCTGGGCGTCCCGATCGGCCAGCACTCCGGTCACCGAGTTCGCCCGTGCCAGCAATGTGCGCAGCGCCTGGTCGCGCGAGGCGATCGTGTTGGAAAGCCGGGACAAGCCGTTGAGCGTCGTGCTCACGTCGCCCGGGGTGTCCTTGAACGTCTGCGCGATGGTCTCCAGTGACTTGCCGAGATCCTTGGTGTTGATGTCACCCACGGTCTTGGTCAGGTCCGAGAAGGCCGGGTAGACGTCGTAGGGGGTCAAGGTACGGCTCAGCGGGATCGCCTTCGACGGATCCTGCTTGTTCGCGCCCTGCGAGTCGAGCTCCAGGTACTTGCGGCCCAGCACGGTCTTGATCTTGATGATGGCTTGGGTCTGGTCACCGATGAACGCGTTCTTGATCCGGAACTCGACCTGGACATGGCTGTCGTTCGCATCGGTCAGCGAGACACCGTTGACGGTACCGACCTTGACGCCGGCGATCCGCACCTCGTCGTCGGGGACCAAACCCGAGGACTCGGAGAAGATCGCGGTGTATTGCGTACCGCCACCGATGATCGGCAGTTTCTGCGCATTGAACGCCGCCCACAGCAGCACGCCGATGACGACCAGCCCGATGGCACCGATGACCGTGGGGTTCCGGGAGGCGAAGGACCGGCCACGCGGTGCCTTCTTCATGCGCCTCTCACCAGCTCTGATCGCCATCAGCCACACCTCGCGGCCGGCAGCGGCAGGCTCGGGTTGACCTTCAGGTTGCCGGGTAACGTCACCGTTCCGCCGAGCGAGCAGGTGTAGAAGTTGAACCACGAGCCGTAGGTGGCGGTGCGGGTCAGGGTGGCGACCTTGGTCGGAAGTCTTTGCAGGACTCCGTCGATGGTGGACGAGCCGGCGTTGAGGGTCGCAGCGAGGCCGGTCAGGTCGATCACGTCCTGCTTGAGCGGCCCTCGCACCTTCTGCAGCAGTCCGGTGGTCGAGGCAGCGAGGTCGTTGATGCCGGTGATCGAGTTCCCGATGGTCTTGCGGTCCCCGGCCAGGCCGCTGACCCAGCGCTGCAACTGCACGATGAGGTCGGACAGTTTCTGGTCCCGTTGGCCCAGGGTGTCCAGGACCGAGGACAGGTTGTCGACCAGGTCACCGATGACCTTATCCTTGTCGGCAATGGCCGAAGTCAGCTGCGCGGTCTGCTGCAGCAAGGCCTCGACCGTGCCGCCCTCGCCTTGCAAGGTCTGGATTATCTGCAGGGAGAGGTTGTTGATCTCGCCCGGATCGAGACCGGAGAACAGTGGCTTGAACCCGGCGAACAGGGTGCTGAGATCGAGTGCGTCAGTCGTCTGCGAGATCGGGATGGTGTCCTTCGGTTTCAGGTTCTGTTCGGCAACGCCGGGTATCTCGCTGCCCTGCTCGATCGCAAGATAGCGCTGACCCACCAGGTTGCGGAACCGGAGCGTGGCGCGGACCCAGGTGGTGATCGGCCGGGACGCGGACACGCTGAACTTGACCTGGGCGGCAAACGGCGCCGTCGCGGGGTTCGGGGTGCCGGGCTGGCGGACCAGCTTGATGGCCTGGATGGAACCGACCCGGACGCCGGATACCCGGACATCGTCGCCGACCAGCAGCCCGGTGGAGTCATGGAAGATCGCGTAGTAGCTGATCGTCTTGCCGAAGCTGGAGTTGGTGATGGTTGCCGCCAGCACATAGGTGGCCAGGCTGGTGACCACCAGGAAGGTGATCAGCTTGACCAGCGGAGCAGCAAGACCTCTCATGCCAGCCCCCCACGGTTCATGCGGATGTGAAAGCTCAGCTCGACGCTCATCCGAGGTTCACCTGCGTTCCACGAAGCATCGGCGCGGCAAGCATGGCCGCCATCGACGGCACCTTAGCCGGGTCGTCGCCGTAACCGCCGGAAATCAACGCCGAGATCAGCCTGGTCTCCGCTTTCGAACCGACTCCGCTGGTGTCATAAGAGGAACGAGTCGCAGTACCGAGCGCTTGAGGGGGGTTGTAGGTGGCACCGTCGGACGGCAGGGCCGCGCCTGGGAAGGGATTGGCCGGGCTCGGCAACCCGAAGCAGTGCGGGCCCCGCACGCTCGGGTCGGTGATGTACTTGGGCTCGTTACCGGGCACGTACTTGCCCTGTCCCTTCACCATCTCCAGGGTGATGTGCAGGCCGGGCTGTTTACCGCCGAAGGCATCCTCCAGCCGCGGTTCGATGTTGGCCAGGCCCTCGGCCAGGCAGGGATATTCGGGTGAGTAGTTGGCCAGCAGGGCCAGGATCTTGCTGGACGAGGCCGACACCTGGATCAGGTAATCGCCGTTGTCGTTGAGGAAGCCGTCGAGCTCATTGGATGCCGACGTGGCCGATTTCAGCAGTTCATCGAATGCGCTGCTGCGGTTGGTGAGGGTCTTGGCCGTGGTGGTGAGATTGTCCAAGCTGGCCAACAGATCCGGCGCGGCACCGTTGTACAGGGTGGCCACCTGGCCCAGCTTGGCCAGGTCGTCGACCAGAGTGGGCACTTTCGGATTCAGTTTGATCAAGTAGTCATTGAGGGAGGCGAGGTTGGCACCCAGTTGGCTGCCCCGTCCCTGCAATGCGGTAGCCAGAGCGGTCAATGTCGTTTTCAGGTCCTGTGGCTGCAGGGCCACCAGCACCGGGTACAGGTCGTCGAGCACCTTCTCGACCTCGGCCGAATCGTGGGCCCCATGGATAGTGTCACCCTTCTTGATCGGCTGAGCCTGGGCGCCGCTGAGACCCGCCGGGATCTGCAGCGCGACATACCTCTCGCCGAACAGGGTCTTGGGCAGCAGCAGCGCGGTGGATCCGATCGGAATCAGCTTCGCCCGCGACGGTTGCAGCGCGATGGACAGGCGGGCCCGGGTCTCCGGAGCGACACCGCCCTGGGCGGGCAGGGTGTAGGTCGAGATCTTGCGGACCTGACCGACGATGATCCCGCGCAGCTTCACGTCCGACTGCGGTAGCAACTGGGCCCCGGTGTGGTCGGTGTCCAACGTGACCATGGTGACCTTGGTGAAGACCTGCCGGTAGCTTGCGATCGACAGGCTGAGCAGGCCCAGGATGACGGCGATGAAGACCAGCCCGTAGGTACGACGCCGGAGCTTGCCGGGACCGTTTTCCATGCTCATCCGGCGATCCGGACGCTCGTGGTGGAACCCCAGATGGCCAGGGACAGGAAGAAGTCGACGATGTTGATGGCGACGATCGCGGTCCGCACGGCGCGGCCGACTGCGATGCCGACGCCGGCCGGTCCTCCCTTGGCGGTGTAGCCGTAGTAGCAATGCGTCATCACGATGACCACGGCGAATACCAGGACCTTGCCGAACGACCAGAGGATGTCGGTCGGTGGCAGGAAGAGCCGGAAGTAGTGGTCATAGGTGCCGGTCGACTGCCCGTAGTACGCGGTGGCAATGGTCCGGGTCGACAGGTAGGACGACAACAAGCCGATGACGTATAGCGGGACGACGGCGATCAGGCCGGCGATCAGGCGGCTCGTGACGAGGAACGGCAGCGACGGAACCGCCATGACCTCCAGGGCGTCGATCTCCTCCGAGATCCGCATCGCTCCCAATTGGGCGGTGAACCCGCAGCCGACCGTGGCCGACAGGGCGAGCCCGGCGACCAGCGGTGCGATCTCCCGGGTGTTGAAGTACGCCGAGATGAAGCCGGTGAAGGCACCGGTGCCGAGCTGGTTCAGGGCGGCGTAGCCCTGCAGTCCGACCTCGGTGCCCGTGAAGAACGATAGAAAGGTGATGACGCCGACGGTGCCGCCGATGACGGCCAACGCACCGGTACCGAAGGTGACCTCGGCCAGCAGCCGCAGCACTTCCTTGCGGTAGCGCCGCAGGGTTCGCGGCGTCCACGCGATGGCCTTGATATAGAAGGCCAGCTGCTCACCCAGGTCGTCGAGGAACACCACCGGCCGCCGCACGGTCTGGCGGCCCTTGGCCAATGCCCGATCCAGCATCGCCGTCACGGTCAAGACCCCTTCGGCGGCACGACTTGGAAGTACACCGCGGTGAGGACGAAGTTGACGAAGAACAGCAGCAGGAACGTGATCACCACGGACTGGTTTACGGCGTCGCCGACGCCCTTCGGTCCACCGCCTGCGTTCAGGCCCTTGTGAGAAGCCACGACGGCAGCGATCAGCCCGAAGATCACGGCCTTGAGCTCACCGGCGTACAGGTCGGGAAGCTGGGCCAGGGCAGAGAAGGAGGCCAGATAGGCGCCGGGGGTGCCGCCCTGCAGGATGACGTTGAAGAAATAGCCGCCGGCCACTCCGACCACCGAGACCAGTCCGTTCAACGCCGCCGACACCAGCATGCAGGCCAGTACCCGCGGCACGACAAGTCGTTGGACCGGCGAGATGCCGAGCACCTCCATGGCGTCGATCTCGTCGCGGATCTTGCGACTACCGAGGTCGGCGCAGATGGCCGAACCGCCGGCACCGGCGATCAGCAGCGCGCACACGATCGGGCTGGCCTCCCGGATCACCGCGAGGACCGACGCGGCGCCGGTGAAGGACTGTGCGCCGAGCTGGCGGGTCACGGTGCCCAACTGCAACGCGATCACAGCACCGAACGGGATCGCCACCAGCGCCGTCGGCAGGATCGTGACAGACGCGAGGAACCACGCCTGCTCGATGAACTCTCGCGCCTGGAAGGGTCGCTTGAACGCCAGCCGCACCACGTCCAGGAACAGCGCGAAGAGTCGGCCGGCCTGCTTGACGCCTGACGTGAGGGACACCGCTGCCATTCAGGACACCGATGCTTGCGGATGCGCGCTCTCGTACTGGGCGTGTTCCTCGTCGAGGGCGGCGCGGACGGCGACCTGCGCCTTCTCCGGCAGAGTGTGCAGCATCTGCATCACCCGTTCCTGGCGCCGGCCGGCGGCCTTGCGCTCGGGCAATCCGGGTGAGGGCAGCAGTTGTGGCGGGACACCGGTTCCGGACGCGCCCTTGGGGCCGGTCCCCGGAGCGGGCGGCTCGTCATCGGTCATGGCCGCCAATTCGGCCGCCACCTGCGCCGCGTCCTTCTCCTCCGACATGCCGATGGGGCCCTCCCGGCGGCCGTTCAGGAACTGCTTGACCACCGCTTCCTCAGAGGTCAGCAGCACCTCGCGGGGCCCGAACATGACCAGTTCCCGGCGGAACAGCAGCCCCAAATTGTCAGGCACGGTGCGAGCCGTCCCGATGTCATGGGTGACGATCAGGAACGTCGAGTCGGTCTGGGCATTGAGGTCGACGATCAGCTGGTTCAGGTAGGCCACCCGGACCGGGTCCAGGCCGGAGTCCGGTTCGTCGAACAGGATGATCTCGGGGTTGAGGACAAGTGCCCTGGCCAGGCCGGCGCGCTTGCGCATGCCGCCGGAGATCTCACCGGGCAGTTTCTTCTCGGTGCCGGTCAGACCGACCATCTCCAGTTTCTCGGAGACGATCTGCTTGATCTCGGATTCTCCCTTGCGGGTGTGCTCGCGCAGCGGAAAGGCGATGTTGTCGAAGAGGTTCATCGAGCCGAACAGCGCGCCGTCCTGGAAGAGCACACCGAACAGTTTGCGGGTCTCGTACAACTGGTGTTCAGAGCACTTGGCGAGGTTGACGTCCTTGATGAAGATCGAACCCGCATCAGGTTTGAGCAGCCCGACCAGGGTCTTGAGGAACACCGATTTGCCGGTGCCAGACGGGCCCAGCATCACGCTGATCTCGCCGGGTGGCAAGGTCAGCGTCACGTCGCCCCAGATGGTCTGCTTACCGAAAGACTTTGTCAGACCCTCGACCACGACCTCAACTCCCACGCGCCACCTCCTCGCCAGGCTGGCCGGCCGCGCGCATGCGTCAAGAGCGACGCGGTAGGTGCGGACGAACCATCGTTTGGGGATACAACGACCTACGAACGGTCTGGTTACCGTTGAGTAGAACATGGGTTACAGCTGTGTTGACGCAAGGACGTCACGAAACGGCCTAGGTCGTCGCACCTCTCTCGGCGAAGCACCCACATCCCCGCCGCCCGCGTGGTACATATTTGTGGTGTCTGATGTCCTGTCAGACCAAATACAGGGAATCGTCCCGAAACGGAGCGCCCGAAATGCCGATGTTGAAAACCACCTCTGCGGCGATGATCCTTTCTGCCGTCGCTACGGTTTGCATAGCTAGTACGCCGGCCGACGCCGGAACGGTGCATCCGATGGCCTGCGCGCCAAGTGATCGGGTCATGATCACCTCGAGAAGCACATACTTCATGGGCGACGGGATCCCAGGTCACCGGGTGGTGGCGCGCGGCCCGGGCACCCTAGCGCTTACGGTGGGAGCCGGCATCAGCTTCGGTAGCTCCATGTCAGATCACTCCGGAGTGGATTTGCACGCTCTGTTCGTGGCTCTTAACTCAGGTGGCGAGAACGGGATAACGCAGAGCTTCACAACACAGTCGTCCTATAGCTTCTCGGCACCTGTGGCCGCAGGCGCCCTGCGGTACGTGCAGTTCGGTGACTTCGGGATGGCCTACCACTGGCAGGACGGTCATACGTCGGCGCAGTGCAAATGGGTCGTAGAAGCGCAAGGTGACGGCAAGAGTCCCGACAAGAACAACCCGGGACCGGGCTTCAATCAGGGCAACGCCTAGTCATCGCGTCATGACTTCTCAGGTGAAGATCGGCTGCGCACTGACTCTCATCCTCGGCCTGGCGGCCTGCAAGCACGGGGTCCGCCAGGATGCTGCCGTATCCGGGCCGCCTGGTGCGTCGAGCACCACCGGCCAGACGCTGGCCCGCCCGTTGGCCGATCCCGCCTCCGCCGTTCCCGACGGGCTGCACCGGATCAAGGTGAAAGAGGCCGCTGGAACCGGTCCGGCGTCGCTTGCGATACCACCGACCGTCCGGCCGGTCTCGGCGGTGCTGGTCCGCTTCGTGTGTGCCGGCGGCCAGTTCTCCTTCGGCGACAACGGCGAACGGTTGACCAGCGGAGGATGCAGTCCGGACTCGATTGTCGGGGCCGATTGGACACGCTATCGCGGCGGCCTACCGGCGAC
>JAVEET010000307.1 GCA_030840295.1 Pseudonocardiales bacterium | reverse complement strand
GCGCCGCGTCCCCGACGGTGACCGGCTCCCCGAACTCGCGGGCGTAGAGCTCGGCGTACAGACCGCCGCGGGCCAGCAGATCCTCCGGAGTGCCCTCCTCGAGAATTCTGCCTGCCGACAGCACCAGAATGCGGTCGACCGACCGGATGAGTTTGAAATCGTGCGACACGATCAACGCCGAACGGCCTTGGACCAGGGTGCGCAGCGCGTCCAGCACGCCTTGGGCGGATTCGGCGTCGAGTCCGGTCGTCGGTTCGTCCAGAATGAGGATCGGGGCGTTTCGGATGAATCCCCGCGCGATCGCCAGCCGCTGGCGCTGGCCGCCCGACAGGTTCGCCGCACGTTCGCCCAGCTCCGTGTCATACCCCTCGGGCAGCTCCATGATGAACTCGTGGGCGTGGGCCTGCTCAGCGGCCCGGATCACCTCGTCCCAGCTCGCGCCGGGCCGCCCATAGGCGATGTTGGCCGCGACCGTGCCGCTGAACAGGACCGTTTCCTGCAGCACCATGGCGATCTGCGCCCGCAGCGATTCGACCGTGAAGTGCCGGATGTCTTCGCCGTCCAGCAGCACCGCGCCGGCGTGTGGGTCGTACAAACGCGGAACCAGCTGGGCGATCGTGGACTTGCCGGCGCCGCTGTGACCGACAAGGGCCACGACGTCACCGGGTGAAACCCGGAAACTGAGACCGTTGAGCGCGAGCCTGGTCGGGGTGTCGGCCGTCAACTCCTCCGGTCCCGGCTGGTAAGCGAAGCTCACGTCGCGGAATTCGATGTCCCCGCTGAACCGGGGGGCGGGCCGAGCACCCGGACGGTCATCGACGGCGGGTTCCCGCTCGAACAACTCACCGATTCTCTCCACGCTGGCATAGATCTTGCCGACGGTGTTCCACTCCCTGATGATCCGCCGGGTCGGTTTGAACATGTTCTGAATCTGCAGGATGAACGTCACCAGGAGCCCGGGCGAGATCGAGGGGTGGATGAGCAGCGCGCCGATCCAGACGACTGCGGCAATGACGCCTGCCTCGAGCACACTGACCGTGAAACCGAACGCTGCCTCCAGTCGCGCCGTACGCAGGACGGCGTCCATCGCCGAGCGGGACTGTTGGGCGAAACGCTCCTGCTCGTAGTCGCCGCGGCCATAGATCTGCACGACGCTTATCGAGCTCAACATCTCTTGTGCGGTGGAGGCGAGGTCGCCCTCCCGGGCCCTCAATTGTTTGGAGGCCGCCTTGATGCGGCGCGCGAAGAAGTTGGACACCACCGCCAGCACCGGCACGATGACCAGGGCGAGCAGCGCGACCTGTACGGACTTGTACAGCAGCCAGGCCAGCGTTCCGGCGAGCAGCAGAAAGCTGCCTGCCAGGTCGCTGACCGAGTTGACGACGAACTCCTCCAGCGCCTGGACGTCGCTGGTGATGCGGGTCAGCACATCCCCTGTCCGGCGCCGCAAGTGGAAGGCCAGGGACAGCTTCTGCAGATGCCCGAACAGCGCCACTCGCAGGTTGTAGCCGATCGTCCGGCCACACTTGGCCAGCGAGATCTCGGCGAGGGAGTCAGCGAGGCTGTTGACGGCCGTCACCGCGATGATGGCTAGCGCCAGAGCCTGGATGGTGGTTCCGGGTGTCGGCGTGAAACCGGCGACGCTCCAGCTCCGATGATCTTTGAGGAAGTTGATCAGCGCGCCCAACAAGGTGGGCTGATAGACGGCGGTAGCGGCCTCCAGTGCGAGCATCGTCGCAGCTGCCACAAACGCCCGTCGTTGTCCGGCGGAGAACCGTCGGAACAGCGCCAGGGTGCGCCCGAGATCGCCGCGGCCGCTCATCGGCCGTTGGCCTGCCCCGGCACGAGCTCGCACCGGCGAGGTTCCGAGGGAAGGTTCGAGTGCCGCACCTGAGGTGTCCTTGAGGATCTGAGTCGTGCTGTCACGATCAGCGAATGGGCCCCATTCGGGCGCCGAGCCTACCCCCGCCCGTTCCAGGTTGGCGAGAGCAACGCAGCGGCGGTACCAGTACCGCGCCGGCGGTGACCCGGCAGCCGTTCAACCCGCCTGGAGTACCAGGCGGGTTGAATCCGGGCGACCCGCGGGTCGCACAGGTCGAGTGTGTCAGGCGGCTCAGTCGCCGGTGCTGTCCTTCGGCTCGGCACTGTTCTGCGGCTCGGCACTGTTCTGCGGCTCGGCGCTGTCCTTGGGCTCGCCACTCTCGTTGGGCTCGCCACTCTCGTTGGGCTCGGCAGTCTCGTTGGGCTCGGCACTGTCCTGCGGCTCGACGGTCTCCTGGGGCTCGGCCGGGTCCTGCGGCTCCACGGTGTTGCTGAGCACCCGTCCGCTGCGGGCATCGATCAGCAGCTGAGCTTCCATCCCGTTCGGTCGGGTCACCGACACTTGGTACGCCATGCCTGTCGCAGCGCGGCGGCGTTCGAGCTGTTCGACCTGGCCGCCGCCTGCCCGCTCGGCGATTGCCCGGACCTTCGCCAGGTTGGGCCCGGCTGGCGTGCTCGCTCGAGGCGCCGCTGATGTCGCGGTGGGCCCGGCGGTTTCCGGCATCGCGGACACCGGGTTGGATGCGGCCACGGGCTGCGCCGGCCGGGACGGTGCCGAGGAGTGGGTCGTGAACGCCACCGTTGCCAGCGCCGCTCCCGTCACACCAGCTGCCAAACCAATGGCCAACGACCGCTTTCCGAAGTTGATGTTCATGTCATGCTTCCTCTCGTTGGGTGTTGCTGCGTGTCGCGGGTCCAGTCGCGTCGCCTTGTATTGCCTTGTATTGCTTGCGTCGCGGCCTTTTTCCGTCACACCCGGCCTGCTGGCCGTCTTGTGCTACTAGCCTCAGTCCGGCCGGTGGCGCGCGGTAGTCGACCTAGGTGGCGGCAATCCACACCTGCCCGCAGCCTCTTTGCCGGAGTGCCGGGCAGCGGCATGATGGGCACCGATCAACGCACCGCTGGGCAGACCCGGGCCGCGGAGGGGGTGGCGTGATGATCCTGGCGCACGCGTTCGGTCAGCGTTACGAGCTGCCGATCCCACTGCTGGTATTCGTTCTCGGCGGCGCGGCGGTAGTGATCGTCAGCTTCGCGCTCATCGCTACTCGCCCGGTCCGGCAGGCCGCCACCGCCTACTCCGACGACCTTGTCGTCCCAAGGCGTACGAGCAATGCAGTCGGCCTGCTGGCCACCGTGGTGCTCGCAACCTTGGTCAGCTGCGGGCTGGGCGGCAGCCAGGTCGTCGCCGAAAACATCCTGCCCACCGTGTTCTGGCTGATCATCTGGATCGCGGTGCCGCTGTCGGTCGGGCTGCTGGGCGACTGGACCCGCGCGGTGAACCCGTTCGCTTTCCTGGGGCGGATTGCGGACCAATCGGCGTTGCGAAGGGCGCTGCTGGGTTCACCGCAGCCGGTGAAGTGGCCGGGGTGGTTGGGCTGGTGGCCCGCGGTGGCGTTGTTCTTCACCGCCGCCTGCGGTGAGTTGGTGTTCAACCTGCGGGTGACGGTGCCTGCCAACACCGCACTCGCGTTGACGATCTATGCCGCGCTGAGCATGTTCGCGGGTTTCCTGTTCGGTCCGCAGTGGCTCGAGCGCGGCGAAATGTTTACGGTCCTGTACTCCACCTGGGGCCGGCTGGGCTTCTTCCGTTTCGGCTCGCCCGGTCCGCGCGGATTCGCCGGCGGCCTGGCTGTGCCGTTTCAGGCGTCCGCGAGCCGTATCAGTTTCGTGCTGCTGCTGCTGGTCAGCGTGAACTTCGACGGACTGCTGTCCACGCCCCGCTGGATCACTTTCGAGCGCAGCCTGCCGGGCGCGCTGTCCGCGCACCCGGACCGGCTTGAAGGTTTTCGCGTCGCGACCTTCGGATTGCTGGCCCTCGCCTTGGCGCTGGTGTTCAGTGTGTTCGCCTACACCGCCGCCCGCATCGGCCAGCAGCACAGCGGCTTCCGGCAAGGACTGAGTGGGCTGCTACCCAGCTTGCTGCCGATCGCCTTCGCCTACCTGCTGGCGCATAACATCGAGTACCTCATTGTCAACTCCCAACTGCTGTTCCCGCTGTTGGGCAACCCGGCTGGGGTGAGCTGGTGGCCTCGCCTGCCATTGCCGTTCAATGACAGCTACGAGGTCCATCCGAACCTGCTGCCCAACGGGCTGTACTGGTATGTCTCGGTCGTCGTGATCGTCGTGGCACACATCATCGCGGTACTGCTCGCGCACCGGCACTTGGGTTCACGCCAATCGGACCCACGCGCGGTACGCGCGAGCGAATACCCGTGGCTGGTGGTGATGGTCGCCTACACGATGCTCAGCCTCTGGCTGCTTGCACAGCCGTTGGTCACCGAGCATCGAGCGACCGAGCCGCAGGCCGCACAGCCGGCCGCGTCCGCTACACCGGCCGTCGGACCAAGTGAATCCCGATGAGGCAAGCGAGTCGGACGCGGTCGGTGCACCGGTTGATTGCGCTGACGGCGGCTGCCCTCATCATCGCGTGGCTTCTCCCCGG
The DNA here is from genome assembly GCA_030840295.1 of Pseudonocardiales bacterium. Taxonomy (GTDB): domain Bacteria; phylum Actinomycetota; class Actinomycetes; order Mycobacteriales; family Jatrophihabitantaceae; genus Jatrophihabitans_A. The sequence continues at coordinate 21,703 of JAVEET010000307.1, read as the reverse complement.
CCGGCCGGTGCCGATCTACGACGGTGTCGGCGCCCCGGATGAGCCCTACCGCTACGTCAGCGTCCCCGCAGGCGTTGTCATCCGCACGAAACCGCCGACGGTGGCGAAGGTGACGGTACCGGTCGACAATGGCGTGGCTTCGGTCATCCAGCTAGCGACGGCGGAACAGGGTCCGCAGGCTGAGGTGGACATCACCGATGAAGGGCTGAGCGTGCCGCCGGCCGACGGGTCGGCATCGTCACTCACGGCCACGCTTACCCCGCTGGCCCCGGACAGCGGCGCAACCAGACCCGAGATCGACGGAAACATCTACCGCCTCGGCTGGTCTGCCGGCAGCAGCACACCCAGGTTCATCAACCATGGGTCCGACCTGATCTATCTGCGGGCCACCGTCGGTCCGCCACCGAAGGCGCTCGTCCTTTACCGCCGCGGGGCCGATGCTCCGTGGTCGGGGCTGGCCACCGAGCTCGCCGGTGCCGACATATATTCGGCGCTGATTCAGGGCCCTGGGGATTACGCACTGACCCGCCGGGGCCTCCCCGCAGCGTCGGGAGCGACGCCGTCCGGAGCAGCGCACCATGCGGTGCAACCCTCCTTGGTGATCGCGATAGTCCTGATCCTTCTGATGGTCGGCATTGTCCTGAGCATCCGACTGCTACGTATCCGCCGGGCGCAATGAGCAGCGAGGCATGGGCGAAAGACGCCTCCGCTGCGACGTTGCAGGTGGGACTGGTCCTGCTCGGGTTGAGCTGCGCAGTCGCGCTCCGGTGGCTGACCTCCGGCGCCCAAGGTGTGCAGTCTGTGACCGGCGGTCTGGTTTTCGCCGGGAGCCTTGCCGCCCTGTCATGCGCCGCCGGGCTGCCCGCTCCTCGGCACCTGACGGTCAGCGTTCTCAGCGGCACCATGGCCGGACTGATGCTGGCGGGTGCCGCCCTGCTACGCCTGGGGCTGCCAACCTCTTCGGCCGGCGGGCTTGATCGATTCCTGCCCTGGATCGCAATTGCGGCGACCGTAGCCGTCACCGAGGAGGCGTTCCTGCGCGGGGCATTGTTCGACCTGATCCTGCGGCTGCACGGTGAGAGCGCCGCGGTCATCATCGGCGCGGGCGTCTTCGCCGGGCTGCACGTCCCGCTGTACGGGTGGCAGGTGCTGCCGCTGGACTTCGCAGTCGGGCTGCTGTTGGGAACATTACGGCTGCTCACCGGAAGCTGGGCCTCGCCTGCGGTCGCTCATGTTCTGGCTGACGCCGCGGGTTGGTGGGTGCGCTGAGGTCCACCCATACCGAGCCGCGGTCAGGAGGCTTACGCGGTCAGGCTGCTTATGCGTCGCTGGACATCATCGCTTCTGCTTTCAAGTGCGCCACGACCGCGACGTGCAGGCGCTCGCTAGCGGCCTGTATCCACGCGTCCACGTGGCTCTGGTGTGCATCGTGCAGGGCAAGCTCAGCTTCGTAGAGCGCGTAGGCGGCCTGATCCCGCGCTGCACGGCCCCGGTCGTAGCTGCGCACCTGGTCCGATTCGGTTCTGGTCATGGCTTCCGCTCCCTGTCGAGATGGGTGTTTCTCTGTGACTTCCAGCCTCACCCGCGCGACCGCCTGGCAGAACGCACCCTAGGTGCTGCATCCATCCCCCTGTCGGACCAGCCGTGGAGCATCGAAGATGCGCACCCTGTCGCGGGCCGGGAGGACAACCGAGTAGCCCTCGGCTGCGAAGGCCTCGGCGTGGCCGGGCGCAATCGTTAGAGATCTAATCGTGCTATGCCAAACGCTTAGACTGTCTCGGGAGGTGTTACCGTTCGGCATGCCTCGCCCTACCCGTCCTCCGGTCGGTCTGCATCTCGCCCAAGTAGCCAAAATCGTCAGCCGGACGTTCGACGACGCCCTCGCCGAGGCGGGCGGATCGCTGCCGGTGTGGCTGATCCTGATCACCCTCAAAAGCCGGCAACTGGCAAACCAGCGCCAACTGGCCGCCGCCGTGGGCATCCAGGGAGCAACCCTCACCCATCACCTCAACGCCATGGAAGCAACCGGCGTCCTCACCAGGCGTCGGGACCCGGACAACCGACGCGTGCACCTCGTCGAACTCACGCCCGCGGGCGATGCGCTGTTCATGCGTCTGCGTCAGACCGCCGTCACCTTCGACGAACAACTACGCGCCGGAATGTCCGAACGTGAGGTAACACAGCTGCACAGGATGCTCGGCAAGCTGCACGACAACGTCACGGCTACCTAGGGGGCGTGCTCAATTCTCGCCACCGAGGTCCGATTCGTATGCCTCATAGATCATGTCCGCGCCCCGTTGACGGTGGCGACTGATCCGAGCCAGCAAATTCGTCCCGAGCTCACGAATCGTGTCGGCGTCCTCCTGGGTCCGCATCTCCTGACCGCGGGCCAAGACGTCGGCGATGAGCTGGACGATAATCGCGTGTTCTCGAACCGAGACCTCAACCGCATGCGCCAGCCGTGGGGCGGCCGTGAGTATTTCCCGATGAAAGCCGGCAGTGCCCTCGGTGGCTTGGACGTGTTCGTGCATGCAGCTCTGCAGATCCTGAACCGCCTTACCGACGCCATCGTTCCACACAGCGGTGCGGCCAGTTGCGGGTGCAGCTAACGCGATCTCGACGTTGCCCATGGACGCACGCAACGAGATGCGACGGGTCCGGACCGCGTCGAGGACCGGATCGGACGGAGATACAGACGGCTCCATGTGCGCCTCCACAGCAGGCCCTGATGCTGGCCCAAGCCGAGGTGTTGTGTCCAGCCCTACCGACATTCTGCTCGCGAAAGGCCGAGGAAGCCCTCGAGCGCAACGCCGGATATCACCCGGCGCGTTCAGCCTGCTGCGAGGATTCGGCTGGCGCTCGGGCGCGGAAGTCCCCGGCGCCCTCGCCCGGGGCATCCGCCAGTGCGGGCACAGTCCTCATTCATCGACATCATCGACATCATCGCCGCAGGTCTAGAACTGCACCAGGTCCTCGACCTGCTACTAGGACACGGGCAGGGTGAGTACCTGGGTGGCGGATCCGGTATCGACAGTGACCGGGACGGAGGTGATTGCGCCGCGGTAGTTGGTGTCGCCACCGGCAAGATAGACCGCGACCCGGTGACCGGCCGCAAAGCGGTGCGCGATCGCAGGCAACCTCACGTGCACGGGCTTGGTGGCATCCGCGACTCGCACCGGTGCCACGAGGCCATTGATCAGCTTGGGACTGCCGTCCGGGGCGATGTCGTAGAGCTTGGCAAAGAGAACCAGCTGTCCGCCGGGTCCGACGCTCTGAGTCGCGGCGATCGTCGGTGCGGACAGCCGGACGTCAAGGGTCGGCCCACCCACCGAGGTGACCGCGTTGGCCAGCGGAGCCCCGGTCCAGGAGGCAAAGGTTCCCGGCACGTTCACATCGGGATTGTCCAATGGGACGCTCGTCTGACTGCCCACTACGTCGAGGTTGCCGAGAGTCGTCGGCGCTCCGCCGGCAGGTGTCACGAACGATTGCGATCCCGGCTGGATGTCGGCCGTACTTCGCACCAGGTTCTGTCCGGAGAGGAAGAACCGGGATGGCGAGCCGATCGGATAGGACGACGCCGTCCCGACATTGCCCGTCCAGTCCTGGTAGTAGGCGAACGCGGGCCCGACGGATGCGTCGGTCCCCTTCAGGTAATGATCGAACCACGACTGGATACGACCGGCTTCGTACGCTGCGCCAGCCGGTGATGGTGTCCCGCCGGAGTGCCCGTTGAATCGCCAGATCAGCGACACGGGGGTGCCCTGGGCGCGCAGCGCGGTGTACGTCGCGACCGATTCGTTCAGGTTGAAGAGGGTGTCCACCTCGCCCTGATCCAGCAGCACCGGGATCTTGATGCGAGGGAGGTAGCTCGACACCGAGGCGTGCCGGAGCGCGGCGACGGCGTCCGGCTGCAGGTAGCCGGTGCTTGCGCCGGCGACGAGCGCCGGGCACACGAAGTCTGCGAAGTTCGGGCATCCGATGAGTCGTTGCGGATCGTTCTGGGCGTACTCGAGCCCGTCGAAGATGCCGATCGCTGAGAAAGCGGCCGCCCAGGTCAGTTTAGTCGCTCCGGGGGTCGACGACCCGGCGTTGTTCGGACCGAGAGAATAAGAGAGATCGTTCCAGGTGATCTGCGGATTCAGCGCGTCGATCCGAGGGTCGACCGACGCTGCGGCGAACTGGACCTGACCCCCGTAGGACCCGCCCCACATGCCCACCCGCGGGTCATAGGTGTCCGATCGTCCGTCGTGGTCGGTGCGGTCATGAACGATGTAATCCACTGCGGCGACCGGGCTGGTGTGCGCGGCGTCCGCGAACGCAATACCGCTTGCTCCGCCGAGGAAGCTGACCAGTTGGCTCGCGGCGCGACCGTCGTAGTCAGGATCGTCCAACGTGATCTTGCACCCGGAGCCGCCGAAACCGAGGCCGGAATATGACAAGACGGCGTAGCCCCGAGCGGCGTACTGCTCGGCGAAGGGGGCTTGGTCGGCCGCGGAACCGCCGAAGCCGTTCGTCGTCAGGATCGCAGGGACACGATGCCTCGACGACGCTGCCGTCGGGGTGTACAGATCGCCGACGATGTCGCAGGACTGCGCGGCGCTCGGCCCAACCCGAACTGCGAAGTGCAAGCTGCGCGTTGTGTAGCCGGTCGCGGCAGAAGCGCCGCTGTTGCCGGAGAGCACCGTGGCTGCAGCAACGCCCAGCGCCGTGGCCGTGCATATCACGAAGACTCGTCGCACCGTGCTCCTCCAGTGTCAGGCTCTTCCGAGGCCCCGCGGGCCGCTGAGTGACGTCTCAGCCGCTGTGGCCCTCAACGAACAACCGCCGGAACGGATACGCCGATCACCTCTAGCCGCGATATACCGGCCTCGCCGAACAGTGCGGCGCTGGCCCAGGGCCGCTCCGCGAAGTTCAGGTACGAGCCGCCGGCGCACCACGGCAGGAGGGTGTGATGCAGCAGCTCGACGGAGGCAGGTACCGCACGGTCCGCCTCCCGAACGGGCCGACCGTGACCCCGCGGTTATTGGCCGAGTAGCCAGCGGCCGGGTTCGGCGAGTCTGGTCGCCTGCGCGGGTCCCCATGAGCCTTGCGGGTAGGAGGCGACCCGTGGCGGCTTCGAGAGCAGTGGCTCGGCTACTTTCCAGACCGCAGCCAATCCGTCTGGGCGGGTGAACAGCGATCGGTCGCCGAGTAGTACGTCGTGGATCAACCGGACGTAGGGCGGCAGCGGATCCGCGCCAGGCAGATCGGCGAGGCGGATGCGGCTGGTCGCGATCTCGACCTCCAGCGTCGGACCGGGTTTCTTGGCCACCAGCGACAGATCGAGCTCGCCCGCTCCGGACAGCGCGAAGGACACTACGTTGGCGTCGGAGGGTAAGCCGGTGAGCGGGCCGGCAGGTTCGCGCAACACCAGGCTGACCCGCTGCTCACTGGCGGCCATCCGCTTTCCCGTGCGCAACAGGAACGGCACCCCCCGCCAGCGCGGGTTGTCGATCCACAGCCGCGCTGCCACATAGGTGTCGGTGCGTGAGCGAGCCGCGACCCCAGGTACGTCGCGGTAGCCTGCGAACTGGCCGAGCACGACTTCCCGCGAATCCAGCGGACGGAAAGACTTGATGACCTCCTCCCGGGCCGCCTGCAGGTCATCGGCCGATAGGCTAGCGGGCGGCTCCATGGCGACCTCGGCAGCTACCTGGAACAGGTGCGTAATCAGCATATCGAGCACCGCTCCGGTCGCGTCGTAGAACTGCGAGCGGTCGGTGATGCCCAGCTTTTCCGGAACGTCGATCTGCACTGCCTTGATGTGCTCGCGGTTCCACATCGCCGAGAACAGGCCGTTGGCAAACCGCAGCAGGTGCAGGTCCTGTGTCGCTTCCTTGCCCAGGAAGTGATCGATTCGATAGACCTGTGGCTCCTCGAGCACAGAATGCACAACGCGCTCCAGCTTGCCGAACCCCTCGGGGGACGTTCCGAACGGCTTCTCATAGACCACCCGTGCCCCGGCGGCCAGGCCGTGCCTGCCCAGGGCCTCGGTCAGATCCATGAACGCCGCCGGTGGCACGGCGAGGTAGTGGATGAGCTGAGCGTCGGAACCGACCCGCGCCCGTGCCTGCGCCACGACATCGAGCAGGCTGCCGGGGTCGTCGGCATTGAATCCGCCGCCAGCGAACAACAGCCGCTGTGAGAACCACCGCCACGGACCCGAGTCCGGATGTGGCCCGAACGTGGCTAACACGTCGCGCACGTGGGCGCGGAAATCCTCATGTGCCACATCGCCACGGCCATTGCCGACCAACAGCCACTTGTTCGGCAACAGCCCCTCGATAGCGAGTCTGTAGAACGCCGGAAGGACCATTCGCTTCGCGAGATCGCCGGTGGCGCCGTACAGGACGAAAACGGTCGGCCCCGGACTGTGCGCGGCCACACGCTTGCTCGGCCGTTTGGCGTTCGCCATGAACGCCACGCTACGCGAGGGCCTTGGCCGAGATCAGCGAGGTGGCCGGCAAGATACTGCACTCCCTGCCGCGCGCATCAACGAGTTGGGCCGGCGGACCTGGCGGTGCCGCCCGCATCGCAGCCTGCAAGTCAAGGGCGTCAACGATGTCGATCAGGTTTCTCTCCGGTCCCAGGATCGCGGTTGCGCCGGTGCTGCAACCGTGTGCTCGTCGCTTCCCTCAGGCCGACCATGGCACGGCGTGCGCTGTCACCGCATCCCCCGGATTGATGGCGCCGACGACGCAACGAGCGTTTCGGCAACCGAGGTAGTCCGAGAGGAGGCGTGCCAGGTCGTCAACTCGGGTGATGTGGAGCGCGGGCAACAGATGCGATGGTCAAGGCACCTCCCTTGAGACCGAAAGGGGCTGCTGATGCCTGAGCAGACACCGGCGGACGGCGCCAGAAGGACTAGCACCATCCGGCAGCCGGATGGGGAGCGGCGCGCGCAGCGGTGCGAAGGTCCTGGCTCGAACGCACGAGCCTATCGATGGTCCGCGAAGTTTGGTGACGATGAATCATGAACGCAGCGGATCAACCGTCGCTGAGCTGTCCGGCTGGAACGACTTCAGCGTCGACCATTCGATGAGCATGGTGCACCCGTCGCGAGGTATGAAGCGGCCAGCCTCGCACCTGCTGTGTATCCGAGGGTGTTGCCGGGAACCAACCTCAGCCTGAGCAATGCCAGGGCGCCCACGGCGACGCTCGACGCGCTCCTCGTTCTTGCTGTGCTCGTCCTGGTCGTCGTAACGCCGGCATTCTCGTTTCTCCTCTGGCTGCAAGGGCAGCAGTTGCTGACCTCCGAAGAGAGCGAGCCGACTACCCCATTGTCGAACCGCCCATTCCATCGAGAGGGATCGCCATGACTGAGATCAATCCACGGCAGGACGTGACATTCGCCAGCACCGGCGGACGCACGACGTGAGCACCTCACTATCTGCTCAAGCCAGAAGCCGGACTCCGTTGGCGGGCAGCTACTCCGCGGCGGTGTCCATGGCGCTGGTGGCCTTGTGCCCTTTCATCGTGTTGTCGACGGCCTCGTTGTTGATCACACAGCTGTCGATGGATCTGCACGCATCGGCATTCGGTATCCAACTCGCGGAGGGACTGTCGGACGCGGGGTACGCATTCGGTGCAGTCGCCGCCGCGGACCTGACCCAACGACTACCGACGTGGCGCGTCTTCGTGCTAGCTGAAGCCGCGTTCGCCGCTGGGTCGTTGCTCGCGGCCAGTGCGAGCGGAATCGCGGAGTTCACCGTCGGCCGGGTGCTGCAGGGCGTCGCGACGGGGATGCTGCTGGTGGCCGCGCTCCCGCCACTCATCACCAGACACGGCGCGGCGCGGGTTCCCCTGAGCGCCACGTTCGTAAACCTCGGCCTGTTCGGCATGGTGACGCTCGGGCCGGTTGTTGGCGGCATCGCAGCCGCCGAAAAGGTCTGGCGGTTGTTGTTCGTCGCAATGGCCGGCATTGGCGTCGTCGGCGTCGTGCTGGGACTGGTCGCGTTCGAGCGCAACGACGCGCGCTCACCGCGGATGGGTTTCGACTGGTCGGCTATCCCGATGGCGCTCGCCGCGACCGCGCTGCCGTTCTTCGGCGTTTCCTGGTTGTCGCGCGGCGGGTTCGGTTCTCCAGCCTTCTACCTGCCGGTAGCTGCCGGGATGCTTGCCCTATGCGCCCTGCTGGTGCGCCAGTACCGCAAGGACGATGCGCTGATGCCACTGAAGTTGATCTCCCACACGCTTCCCGTCACCGGCATAGCGACAGCAATGGTCACGGGGGCCGTGGTTACTGCATTGGTCGAACTGGCCGTGGTCTATCTGTTGCAGGTCCAACACGAATCGGTTGCGGTAACGGGGACGATCCTTGGCACGCAGGTCGTCGGCGTCATCGCAGCTGCGCTGTTGTTCAAGATGGCGCTGCGGACTCGATGGCTGCCCGCGTTCGCTCTGGTCGGACTCGGGGTCGCCGGTGTGGCCGGTGCGCTGTTACTCGGGCTCGGGCCGGGTCGGGCGATCTGGATCATCGCAGTCGCGGGCGTTCTGCTGGGATTCGCCGCAGGAGCCGGGGTGACGCCCGGACTGTTCATGGCCGGGCTCAGCGTGCCGTCCGGTCGCCTCGGCCCGGCATTCGCCATGGTGGAACTGCTTCGCTCCGAAGCGGCGTTCTTGGTCGCCCCCATTGTTTTGCAGATCGTGATGCTCTTCAGCGATCCGACCCAGGGAATCAGGCTCGCGGCGCTCATCCTCGTCCTGCTCTGCGCGGTCTGCGGTGCGCTGATCCTCGCGGTGCTACTCCTCGGCGGAGCGCGGCCGCACGCGCCCGACCTCGAACTATGGGTCGGCGGCGAACAACCGGCCTTCGATTCACCCCGGCTCGGGGCTGCCATCCGCCACCTCTGACGCTGCTCCTTGCCGGTGACATCACCCGAGCGCGTCGTGGATTTCTGCTTTGCTCTACGAACGTGCTGGGCGGGCCGGGACAACTCGGGTAACGAGCAGACCAGCGAGTGCGAGGCCGGCAGGGACTAACATCGCAACCTCCATACGTTTGCGTCGTGCTGATCGCTGAACCTCCCGCGGCTCCTCCGCTCGCGCACGCTCACACCAATCGACTCGCATCGCGCTGAGGGAACAGCGGCCGCGGCAGAATGTAGTGATGGCGCATTCTTACGTTGAGCGTGAGCTGAAGTTCGAGGTAGAACCGGGTTTCGTGGTGCCCGATGTCACCGCGTTGCTTCCCGACGGCGGTCGCGTGGAGCGAAGCTCTGAGAAGCTGCGCAGCGACTACTTCGACACCGCCGACCACGCGCTGCTACGCGCGCAGGTAACACTGCGGCGCCGGACCGGAACCACCGACAACGGTTGGCAGCTGAAAGTCCCGCGGCCCCCCTTTCGGGAGGAGATCCGCCTGCCGCTCGAGGGTGACAGCGTGCCCGATGAACTGCGAGACCTACTGCTCGGGACAGTACGGGGAAGGCCGTTGGTGCAGGTGGCGAGCGTGGTCACCGACCGCACAGTTCAGCGGCTGCTGGACGCCGGTGGGCGACGCCTAGCCGAGATTGACGATGACACCGTGCACGCCTCGGCCGCCGGTGACGTCGCCACGGCAAGCAGCTGGCGAGAGGTGGAGGTAGAGCTCGGCGAGGACGAGGGCGAGCTGCTGTACGCCCTCGGCAAGCGGCTCACGAGAGCAGGTGCTCGGCCCTCGGCGAGTCAGTCGAAGCTGTCCAAGGCACTGCCGACCCCTAGCGCCGAGTCTGGAAAACGCAAGGCGAAACTGCGCGGCGGGGACGTTGTCGCCGCCTACATCGCCGAGCAGCAGCGCGTCATCCTCGCGGGAGACCTCGCGCTGCGCCGCGGCGATGACAGCGTCATCCACAAGACCCGCGTCGCCACCCGCCGGCTGCGCAGCACGCTGCGCAACTTCGGCCCGCTGTTCGAGGACAGCCGCGCGAGTTCCCTCGATTCGGAGTTGCGCTGGTACGCGGGCCTGCTCGGAGAAGTCCGCGACCGCCAGGTCCTCCAGAAGCGTCTGGACGGCATGGTCGCCGCACTCGACGACACCCTGACCCTGGGCCCGGTCCGGGCCCGCATCGACACCGAATTGCGCCACGAACAGACCGAACACTGGCAGACACTCCGGGACGAGCTGACCTCGCAGCGTTACCTGGCCCTGCTCGACGACATCGCCGACTGGATCCAGCAGCCACCATGGACCGCTAAGGCACACACACCGGCCAAGATCATCGCGAAACTGGTCCGCCGCGCCGAACGCAAAGTCTTCCGCCGGCTGCAGTCGGCCAACGCCACCGGTGACATCCAGCTACTGCACGGCGCTCGCAAAGCCGCCAAACGAGCCCGCTACGCCGCTGAGGCGGCCGAACCGGTTATCGGAAGAAAAGCCGCGGCGAAGGAGGCCAAGCGGTATCAGAAGCTGCAGGATCTCCTAGGCGAGCACCAAGACAGCCTGGTCAGCGCCGACCTACTCCGCCGCCTCGGAGCCAAAGCAGGTAGCACCGAAGGTGAGAACGGGTTCACGTTCGGCATCTTGCACGAACGTGAAGAAGGCAACGCCCGCGCGGCCCGTGACAAGGCCCGTGAGATCGCCCGAAAGTACGCCTAGAAGATTGGCGCCAGCCCTCGAGGAACACGATCTGCCCCGGCGGCAATATCAAGGTCAGCGTTTGGCGGTGATCCACCGCCGAGGACACCGCGCAGCCAAGCAACTGGCAGGTGAGTGCGCGCACGTCCACGCTCTCACACACCAGCGCAGCTCTCGGTATCGCGCCTTCGGGCACAGCCGTAGGCGTACCCACCTCAAGTCGATTGGGCAAACCCAGCCGTCGGGCCTTGCGGGGAGCGAACCCTGGCCGATGTCTTCATCCGCCGCGCGGATCATGGGCCGACCTTCTCAGCCCGCGAGCGAAGGCACCTCCCGAGGTGTCCTCTCGCCCTTCGCTCAGTCGATGTCGGTAGGGATTACGGCGACGGGGCAGTAGGCGTGGTGCAGCACGCCCTGGCTGACCGATCCGAGTAGCGTGCCGGTCGTGGCGTGGCGGCCATGGTTGCCCACCACGAGTAGGTCCTGGTTCAGGGATGCCTCAACCAGGCCCGCCGTCGGATGATCTCGGATGACGGCACTCTGCACGAGCACGTCGGGGAACTTCTCCTGCCAGCCTGCCAGTGCTTCCGACAGCCAGGCTACGGCGCGCGTTGGGGCGGCGGGCTCAGCTCGCCACATCATCGCGGCGAGCAGGTCGGGGTGCCAGCACAGGATCGCCCGCAACGGTATGCGGTGCCGGCTCGCGTGGTCGAAGCTGAATCGGAGAAGCTCCTGGCTAGCTTCGGTGCCATCCACCCCGACCACGACGCCCGGGCGTTCCGCCGGCTCGCCGGCCGGTCCGCGAACCACGATGACGGGACAACCAGCTCGAGCTGCCACGGCCCCGCTGACCGAGCCAAGAAAGTATGAACCGAATGCTTTGAGTTGGCGTGAGCCGACCACGAGCAGCGAGGCTCGAGCCGCTTCATCGAGCAGGACACTTGCCGCGCTGCCTTCGATCGCCTGGCCCTGCAGCCGCACCGAAGGACCAATCACGGCGGCACGTTCAAGCGCGCTGCTGAGAACCTCCTCGGCCAGATGCAGAGAATGCTCGTGGTCGGCGGGCCTGTCATTGCCCGTGGAGCGACCTGCCGCGGGCAGCCACTGATGGGCGCACACCAGTCGCAACGAAACGTGGCGGACGAGGGCGTCGTCGATAGCCCAGTTGAGCGCAAGCTCATCAGCTGCTGAACCGTCGACGCCGACCACTATCTGATTCTCTTCAATGCCCATCGGGATCTCCTTCTCAGAGTTGCCGTAATTGTCGATGCTCGTCCTTCCACCCGGCGACGTCATAGAGCCATAGGTCCCGTTCCAGTGGTCCCAGCCGGTGAGGATCGGGCGGCTCGGCTAACGATCTCCCGATTGGTAAAGGCCGTCGCTGATCGTCGAGGACGTCGCGCTCGGATAGTGCCCTTCGGCCCTACCGCGGCTCGGTCTGTGACAGGCACGCTTGAGACCTAACTGGAGGCAACACACATGCCTGAGCATCGCTTACAAGTTCTCGACGAGCAGGACTGCCTGTCCCTGCTCCAGAAGCGCCATCTGGGCCGACTCGCCTTTGTTGAAGAAGGCCTGCCGACCATCCTGCCCGTCAACTACATTCTGGTGGATGGCCGCGTCGTCTTCAGGACCGATTCCGGGGGCAAGCTTGAGGCGGCGACCCGCGACCAGCCGATGGCGTTCGAAATAGACGGCATCGACGTCGCCGACCGCAGTGGGTGGAGCGTGCTAGTCCGTGGCCACGGAGAACGTGTGAACGGGCCCGACGAGTTGGCCCTGCTGAGAACGCTGCCCCTCGTGGCATGGGCCCCGGGGGCTAAGGCGCACTACGTCCGCATCAGCGCGGCCGAGGTCACGGGGCGACGGATCAGCGCCCGCGAGCTGCCGTCGCAGTGGTGGGGCTGACGGTAGCTCACGCGGACTGAACCAGCAGCGGCGAGGCCCGCGGAAATCTGCGTTGCAATTGAGTCAAAGTTATAGTCGAGCCACATCTCGTCACGAGCGTGCCGCAGCCCGCCCGCTAAGCCACCGTCGCCGAGGCGAACAGCCTCACGACAGCAAGGACAGCGATGACCGATTTCGGTGACACCGCCAGGGCTACGCCGGTGGTGCTCACGCTTGAGCAGGCGAGCGCGGACGCCGCCGACCTGCAAGCCGGTTTGAGCCAACTCGCTGCGTTGGTGGCCGGGACACTTGGACTGGACGAACTGTTGCTCCGGGTGGCCACCGCCGCCGCGCGAGCGATTCCCGGCGCTGACGGGGCGGGCGTAACGCTGCTGCGCATCGACGGTGAAGGGAACCGGGTTGAGGCCCTGGCCGCCAGCCAGCCGTTCGTGCGTGACATCGACGAGATCCAGTACGTGACCCTCAATGAGGGCCCTTGCATCACAGCCGCCCTCGAACGGCGCACCGTCCGATCGGGATCACTGGGCGGCGAGAGGATGTGGCCCCGCTTCGGCCCGCGAGTAGGCCGGATGGGTGTCCACAGCGCCCTGTCGCTGCCCCTCCTACTCCCCGGACAGGTCATAGGGGCCATCAACGTCTACGCCCGCGGCAAGGACGTCTTCAGCGACCACGCCGCCGAACTAGGCGAACTGTTCGCGGCCCCCGCCGCGGTGGCCGTCCACAACGCGCAGATCCTGACGCAGGCACTGGCCCTGACCGTCCAACTGCAGACGGCGCTGTCCAGCCGCCCGGTCATCGACCAGGCGATCGGCCTGTTGCGCGGCCGCAGCGGAAGCAGCGCTGAGGAGGCCTTCGAACGGCTACGCGCACTCAGCCAGAAAGACCACACCAAGCTGGCCAACGTCGCACAGCACATCGTCGAGGACGCCGTCCGCCGCGCGCGTGCTCGGCACACAGATATCTAGTCAAAACCGTGTGTCAGCGCCGGCGCCGGCATCGGACTTGACGGTTCGGCTGAAGGGGAGCGTAGGGTTCGGCCCGAGGAGCGCATTCCGATCCGGGTCCTGACCTCGATCAGTCGTTCCCCACCTCGCACCGCGACTGGCTGTGCCCGGCTCATGGCTCATGACGTCCGCGCCCGGGAGCGCCCACCGGAGAACCGTACCCGTGGCGATCAGCGCGCGCCTGGCAGCCGAGTTATCCATCCTCAGCCAAACGCTCGAGAACCCCGGAAACTCGATCGCGCAGTCAATGCAGCGTCTGTCAGACGAGATTAGCGACGCGGTCGAGTCCTACTTGGGATTGACGGTGACCATCGCGCCGGGCACCACCCCGATCACGTTCACGACGCTGCGAGACGGAGCTCAGCCCGCCAGTGTCCGAACCTCGGCGCGGTTTACCCTAACCGGGGCCGCCCAGGGCGCGGGCGGCACCGGACCCGTCATCTCCTTGATCGTCTACGCCGCGACGCCCGGAGCGTTTGTCGACCTTGCAGCGGACCTCGCCTGGATTACCCGAGCCAACCCCGCGCACATCACGCTCGACCAGGACCTGACGGTCGTCCTTGAGATGCCCACCACCGCCCCAAGCGCTGTCGCGATGATCAACCAAGCAATCGGCGTGCTGATCGGTCGAGGACACTCCCCGGAGCAGGCCTACCAGCGACTATCGCGACCTTCTGCGTCCGGCGTCGTCAACCGTCTGGATGCCGCGGCGGGAGTCTTAGCCAGCCTCGATCCGAACCTCGAGTCGGAGTTCCCCATTCAGTGACCCGCTCTTTCATGCTCTCCGGTGTAGCGTTGAGAGTGCTGGGAAATCAGCCTGTCCGGGATGAGTTCGGCCGTCCGCCGCTGAACTCGAAGAGCACGAGCTCCGAGCCGCACACTCCGGTGACACCGCGTATACCGGGATTACCATGATCGCTCGTTGTTCTGCGCCGACCACCTCAGGTTCGACGCCCAAATTTGGGTGGGGCGGCCCGTATCCGCCAACCGCCCGCGCGACCGTTTACCCGGACCGCGAAACGGCGTCCAGCATTGGTTGGAATCCAAGCAAATTCGGCGCGCCACGAGTCCCGTATACGCCACCAACAGCCCTCGATCCGACTCAGCTAGCGGTCTGGGCTGTTCGTGCGCCCAATCGAGAAGTCCCAAATCGGCCCGTAATGCCCAGCTGCACCGCAACGCCGAGAAATGGAACGACATCATGAAAATCCTGATCACCGTGCTCGTCGTCGCCCTCATCCTGCTCCTGATCGCAGTAGCGATGTCAGCCAGGATCGTCAAGCAATACGAGGAAGGCGTGCTGTTCCGACTAGGCCGAGTGATCGGAAAACGCGCACCCGGCTTTCGGCTGATCATCCCGTTCGCCGACGTCCTGCATCGGGTGTCACTGCGGATCGTCACGATGCCCATCCAGTCTCAAGGCATCATCACCCGCGACAACGTCAGCGTCGACGTGTCCGCGGTCGCCTACTTCAAGGTCGTCGATGCGGTGAAATCCGTCGTGGCGATTGAAAACGTGCACTCCGCGATCGACCAGATCGCCCAGACGACTCTGCGCAAGGTCGTCGGACAGCACACCCTGGACCAGACGCTTTCCGAAACGGACAAGATCAATCTCGACATCCGGGCCATCCTCGACGTGACCACCGTCGACTGGGGCGTCGAGGTCACCCTGGTGGAACTCAAAGATATCCAGCTGCCCGACAGCATGAAACGCGCCATGGCCCGACAGGCTGAAGCCGAGCGGGAGAAGCGCGCAAAAATTATCAACGCCGAGGGCGAATCCCTAGCCGCAGCCGCATTGGGCGACGCCTCAGACATCATGATGGCTCACCCGCTCGCGCTGCAGCTCCGAAACTTGCAGAGCCTCGTCGAGATCGGTGTCGACAAGAACACCACCGTCGTCTTCCCCGCACCGCTGATGACCACCATCGCCGAACTCGGCTCCTTCCTCGCCCGAGAAAGCGCCGCCGCGGCCCCGCCGCCTCCCTCAGACACCAGTTCAGACATCAATGGGGTACCTGTCGCAGCCGCGAACGGGTCTGCCAAAACGCCTTAGACCCGCCTCAGCAACCGGAGGTTTCCGATGGTATTTCGTTTGGTGTTCGTTGCGAGCAGCTTGCAGGCGAGTTTCGCTGACTACCGCAACCGGGCTCCTCGGCCGTCAAACCTACTTTCTGCACTGGGGCGTCATACCAATCTCGCTGGCGAACCTGCTCGTAATCGTGCTGATGCTGGTCGTGTTCGTCCTCGCGCTCGTACTGCCGTTTCCACACATCCACGATGACGAACCCAGCGAAGTGCCCGATGTCGAGCGTTGACCCCCAGGTTGGTGCCGACGGTGAAAGGGGCGGCGTGGTGGCAAACCTCATCGGCAGGCACTTTGTGAACTCGACCCAGCTGTGGAGCGTGGAACTGTTCTTCTTCTGCATGGTCATCCATCTGTGGGACAAGTTCTTCATGGCCGATATCCCCGGCCTGCGCGCACTTCCCCGCCACCTCGGTGTCCACCGAATCATCTGGCGCACCGATACCACCCGCCAATCAAGCCAGACCCGTCTGCCAACGAAGGACATCCCATGACGAAAGCCACCACTTCACAGCCACCAACAGCAACCGATCCACCCGCAGGCACGCACCAGCACCCGGCGTTCGATCCCGCCCTCATTACCCGCGTGATCGACGCCGCTCGCAGAGCGCCGTCGCTGCACAACACCCAGCCCTGGGCCTGGCGACTCGAACCCGACCGCCTCGAGCTGCGGGCCGACCGCGAGCGTCAGCTCCTTGTCGCCGACCCGGACGGTCACTCGCTCATGATCAGTTGCGGGGCGGCGCTCGCCCTGGCCGAGGTCGCGTTCCGAAGCGAAGGCTGGCTGGTGTGCCCCGACCGGCTGCCAAACCCGGACGATCCAGACCTCCTCGCTCGCTTCATGGACCCTCGCTCACACCAGAGCACCTCGGCGGACGGCGACCAACTCGCGGCCGCGGCGCGTCGATTCAGTGAGCGCCGGCCATTCCCGCACCGCGACGTGCCCGGAGAACTGGTGGAGGCGCTGCGCGCTTGCACCGACGGTGAAGGCGTACACAGTCACTTCCCGGTCCGCGAGGAGGAGAAGCTGAACCTCGCTGTGGCAGTGAGTTGGGCCGACCGAGTCGAACGCAGCGACGCTGCCTACGTCGCGGAGATGACCCGCTGGGTGCATGACACCCATGTGCATGCCGACGACGTGCATGTCGATGGCGTCCCCGCTACGGCGATACCCCGGGTAGCCGCCGGTCATCCCCGCCACACCGACATACCGTTGCGCGATTTCGAGGTCGGCGTGTCCGGCCGGGAACAGATCGAAGCCGACGTCGACGAGCACCCGTTGATCGCGATCCTGCTCACCGAATCAGACAGCCCCCGCGAGCAACTCGCCGCGGGTGAGGCGATGATGCGACTGATGCTCCAGGCCGAACTTGTCGGGCTCGCGAGCTGCCCGCTCAGCCAGGCCGTCGACCTGCTCGCGTTCCGAAGCCGCGTCCAGACCTTGATGGGCTGGACGGCATACCCGCAAATGATGCTCCGACTCGGTTACCCACCCCTCGACCAGCCAACTGCAAACCGCTCGCCCCGACGACCGGTCGCCGACCAGCTCGATGTCATCCCGGCCGCGGCGGGCTGATGAACGCCGCGCTATCGCTCGCCACCACTCGGCTGCTCCGCGTCGGTCGGCGAGACGCGGCGCGCCGAAAATCACCGCGGTGGAAGGCACTCAGCACGTGGGGAGATCCCAAACAGCGAGGCATTTGCAGGCGACGTGCTGCGCGATCTTGCTGTCACGGCTAGGCAGGGGCTCTCGATCGAGGAGGTCACTCGGCGACGTCTCGAGTGGGGGCCGAGGCCCTGCAGCGCAAACGCCGCCGCCTCCCCACCACAGCACTTCAGCGCCACGCGTCATGTGCGTCCTCGGGCCGCTCGCTTCAGCACCGCGCACCTGATCACGCTTCCCTCCCCACGCCACCCCGGCACACGACGACCCAACAGGAGACACCCATGACCGACCACACCCACGACCGCAACGTTGAGATCACAAATGACGGCCACACGACCGCCTACGCCGACGTCACCACCCCCACCGATCCCCACGGAACGACGCAGGTTTCTTTCCACGCCGAAGCCGGTCACCTCCCATCAGGGACCCGGCGCGACCTCGTCGATGCCGTGCTGGATCTGCCCGACGTCCACAACAGCGATCATCTGCAAGCCACTGTGCCGATAGGCGATACCGAGTCGATGGACCGACTACGGGAACGCACCACAGACATGAGCATGCGTGGCGCCGGGTCCAGCGCGCTCGTCGATGCGGACATCCCCCGTGATTCCGCCAGCGACGCGGAACAGCCGAGGGCCTGATCCCCGATTCGTCAAACCCACCGCCGACCGAGGGGACCATGTCATGACTGGAACAGGCATCAAGCAGGCCCGCCGCTACGATCAGCGCCAGTTGGAGCTGATCGACGCGTACTGGCGCGCAGCGAACTACCTGTCCGTCGGACAGATCTACCTGCTGGACAACCCGCTGCTGCGCGAGCCGCTGCTGGCCGAGCACGTCAAACCTCGACTGCTCGGCCACTGGGGAACCACGCCCGGGCTGAACCTGCTCTATGCACACATGAATCGGGTCATCAAAGAACGCGACCTCAACACCCTCTACGTGACCGGCCCCGGCCACGGCGGCCCTGGAATTGTGGCAAACGCCTACCTAGAGGGCACCTACAGCGAGGTGCACGCCGCGATCGGGCAGGACGAAGACGGGATGCGAGCACTGTTTCGGCAGTTCTCCTTTCCCGGCGGCATCCCCAGCCACGTCGCACCCGAAACACCCGGTTCCATCCACGAAGGCGGCGAACTCGGCTACGCCCTAGTTCACGCCTACGGCGCCGTCCTGGACAACCCCGACCTGCTCGCGCTGTGCGTCATCGGCGATGGGGAAGCCGAGACCGGACCACTGGCTGCCAGCTGGCATTCCAATAAATTCCTCAACCCGGTCAGCGACGGCGCGGTGCTGCCGGTGCTGCACCTCAACGGATACAAGATCGCCAACCCGACCCTGCTGGCCCGCATCCCCGAAGAAGAACTCGCCAGCCTGATGCGCGGCTACGGCTACGAACCACACTTCGTCGGCGGCGATGAACCGTTCGCCGTGCACCGGCAACTCGCGGTCACCCTTGACACGGTCCTGGATGACATCTCCACCATCCAGCAGAGCGCCCGACACGGCCCAAGCTCGGGCCGGCCCGCCTGGCCGATGATCGTGCTCCGCACACCAAAAGGCTGGACCGGACCGAAAGTGGTCGACGGGCTCCCGGTGGAGGGCACCTGGCGCGCCCACCAGGTCCCGCTCGCCGAGACCCGCACCAACACTGAGCACCGCGAGCAGCTGGAGCAGTGGATGCGCAGCTACCGGCCAGAGGAACTGTTCGACGCCACCGGCCGGCTCATCGCCCAGCTGACGGCGCTCGCACCGCTTGGCAAAAGCCGGATGAGCGCGAACCCGCACGCCAATGGCGGCCTGCTGCTGCGTGATCTGGCGATGCCTGACTTCCGCGACTACGCCGTTGAAGTTGAGCACCCTGCGGCGCAGTCAAGCGAGGCAACTAGGGTGCTGGGAGAATTCCTGCGCGACATCATTGCCGAGAATCCTGACCGATTTCGCCTGATGGGACCTGATGAAACCGCCTCCAATCGGCTCTCGGCGGTGTTCGAGCAGACCGGTCGCGCGTGGGACGCGACCCTGCTGCCTACCGATGATCACCTGGCCCCGGACGGTCGGGTGATGGAGGTGCTGTCAGAGCATCTGTGCCAAGGATGGCTTGAGGGCTACCTACTCACCGGCCGGCACGGCCTGCTCAACTGCTACGAAGCATTCATCCACATCATCGACTCCATGTTCAACCAGCATGCGAAGTGGCTCAAGACGACCCGCGCGATCCCCTGGCGAGCACCGATCGCTTCCCTGAACTACCTGCTGTCCTCCCACGTCTGGCGCCAGGACAACAACGGCTTCTCCCACCAGGACCCCGGATTCATCGACCACGTCATCAACAAGAAGTCCGAGATCGTCCGGGTGTACCTGCCGCCGGACACCAACACCCTGCTGTCGGTGACCGATCACTGCCTGCGCAGCCGCAACTATGTCAACGTCATCATCGCCGGAAAGCAGCCAGCCCTGACTTATCTGAGCATGGACGAGGCGATCGCGCACTGCACCCGCGGGCTCGGGATCTGGAGCTGGGCCAGCACCGCCGACGACGAACCCGACGTCGTCCTGGCCTGCGCCGGTGACATTCCGACGCTGGAAACCCTCGCCGCGGCCGACCTGCTCCACACGCATCTGCCCGAGCTGAAGTTCCGGGTGGTCAACGTCGTCGACCTCATGCGTCTGGAACCAGACACCGAGCACCCCCACGGGCTGTCCGGCGGGGACTTCGACGCCCTGCTCACCCGCGACAAGCCGGTGGTGTTCGCCTTTCACGGCTACGCTTCGGTGATCCATCGGCTCACCTACCGGCGCACGAATCACGACAACATTCATGTTCGCGTACAAGGAAGAGGGGACCACGACGACCCCCTTCGACATGGTGATGCTCAACGACCTCGACCGGTTCCACCTCGTCATGGACGTCATCGACCGCGTCCCTTCGCTCGGCAGCCGCGCAGCGACCTTGCGGCAGCAGATGGCCGACGCGCGCGTGTCCGCCCGCGCCTACACCCGCGAGCATGGTGAGGACGACCCGGCGATCAGCGGCTGGACCTGGCCGAGACGGTCATCCACGCCGAAACGGGGCTGACCGATGCTCGTACTGGTCGTCAACGCCGGATCGTCGAGCCTGAAGCTGCGACTGCTCGACAGCAACAACACCCTCAAGCAGAGCGCCGACCTGCCCGTCGGTCCCGACGGTATCGACGCGGCTGATCTAGCTGCTGCCCTGGAGCGGTGGGGGAGACCGGACGTGGTCGGTCACCGCATTGTGCACGGCGGGACCGGGTTCACCGGCGCCGTGCTCATCGACGACGGGGTGCGGCAGCAACTGCAAGACCTGACCGACCTTGCCCCGCTGCACCAGCCCAAGTCCCTCGCAGCGCTGGACGCGGTGACCAAGCACCTGCCTCAGGTTCCAGCGGTCGCTGCCTTCGACACCGCCTTCCACACCACGATCCCAGCAGCGGCCGCCACGTACGCGGTGCCGCGTGAATGGCAGCAGCGGTACGGGATTCGCCGGTATGGCTTTCACGGGTTGTCCCATGCCTACTGCTCCCGCCGCTCCGCGGAGCTTGTCGGCCGACCGCTCGAGACGTCACGGATCATCAGCTGCCATCTGGGCTCCGGGGCATCGCTCGCGGCGGTGTTGAACGGCCGCAGCGTCGACACCACGATGGGATTTACCCCATTAGAGGGACTGGTAATGGCGACCCGCTCCGGCAGCGTCGACCCCGGCCTGCTGCTATGGCTCGAGGAGCACGAGCACCTCTCGCCCCATGACGTTGCGACCGCGTTGGAGCAACGCTCCGGAATGCTCGCCCTTGCGGGCACCGCGGACATGCGTGAAGTCGAGGCAGCGGACAGCCGCGGCGACCCGGACGCGAGGCTGGCCCTCGATGTCTACATTCACCGTCTCGCTGCCGGGATCGCCGCGATGAGCGCAGCGCTGGGTGGCCTGGACGTGCTCGCCTTCACTGGCGGTGTGGGCGAGCACTCCCCCACAGTGCGCCACCGCACCGCCGAGCGGCTGGACTACCTCGGCGTCGCCATCGGCCACCTGAACGACACCGTCCGCGAGGACTGCGACATCACCGCAAGCGGAGCAACGGTACGCACCATGGTGATCACCGCCCGGGAAGACCTCCAGATCGCCGGCGAGGCTCGCCGGCTGCTGAGTGCCTGAGGTCCGGTCCGGGTTGGCACGCCTGCTGCGAGCCGTTTCAGCCGCCACCGACGGACCTGCGGCGCCTGCTACGTAGAACGCCGGGCCCTGTGGCGGCTGGTTCAAGCAGGCCATCAATTGCGGATGATGCGCGTCCCCGGGGCCGCGGCGTAACACGCTGCAACTTCGAGTACATCTCGAGCCGGGCCGAGGTCGGCAGTCCAGTCTGACGTCCCGACATCGCGCCGCGCTGGCCGAAGGCGATGCGGTAGGCGGTGCGAGCAGATCG
>JAVEET010000291.1 GCA_030840295.1 Pseudonocardiales bacterium | reverse complement strand
CCGCCACATCTCATGCTGGTCGCACAGGATCGGACGTAGCCTCGTTCCGAGGGTGTTTTGTCCCATCTTCGGAGGCAGCTGATGAACACTGCTCGGCATCGACTTCTGATACCACTACTGGCGATCGTGCTCGGCGCGGCCTTCCTTGCCCCCGAGCCGGCGGACGCCGCCAACACTCCGACCGGCGCCGGACCCGCACCCGGCGGCCCAGGTACAGCGGCTGCGTACCTTCCCTCGGACAAGGCGGGCTTTGGCACGGCGAACAGTGTGCGAAGCACCCTTTGGTACACCTTGCAGCCAGGTGGCGGTACCGGCGAGCTCTACTATCCGGATCTCGGGACGCCCGCGGCCCGCAGCCTCGCCTTCATCGTGGTGAACCGGGGCCACGCAGTCCGGGTTGCCGATACCGCATCGCACCACACCGTCCTGGCCGACCAGCACAGTCTTACCTACCGACAGACCGACACCGACCAGCACAACGGTTGGCGGCTGCAAACGACCTACGTCACCGACCCTCAGCGATCGACGGTGGTAGCCGATGTCCGGTTCACATCCCTCGACCGGCAGCCCTACCGGCTGTACGTGTTGTACGAGCCGACCCTGTCCAACACCCCCGGCGATGACAGCGGCCGGACGGCCGGACGGGCCTTGCTGGCCAGCGACTCCAGCGCCGCCAGTGCTCTGCGGAGCGAGCCCCCGTTCACCGCGACCTCGACCGGTTACCGCGGCGTCAACGACGGTTGGCTGGACCTGAGCGACAACGGGCGCATGGATCGGCGCTATTCACAGGCGGGACCCGGGTATCTCGTCCAGACCGGTCAGACTTCGCTTACCGGCTTGGCTACCCGGCAACACCTGACGCTGGCCCTCGGTTTCGCCCGCGATACCGGTGCGGCCTCGGCGGCTGCCGCGGCGAGCGAGCGACGGGGCTTCGAACGCACCGCACAAGCCTATGCCGCCGGCTGGCGGACATATCTCGCCGGTCTCCGAGGGGTGCCGTCGAGCCTGCACACGGCACACCAGCGACAGCTCTACCGCGTCTCGCAGCTGGTGCTGGCCGCGAGCGAAGACAAGGTGCACCGTGGTGCGTACGTAGCCTCGCCGACCATGCCGTGGGTCTGGGGTGAGCAGAACCCGTCCGGCCCGTATCACCTGGTGTGGTCACGGGATCTGTACGAGATCGCGACCGCATTGATTGCCGACGGGGACCGGGCCGGTGCCAACCGTGCGCTGGACTTCCTGTTCCAGACGCAGCAGAAACCCGATGGGTCATTCCCGCAGAATTCGACGGTCGCCGGCACGCCCTTCTGGACCGGTCTGCAACTGGATGAGGTCGCCGATCCGATCGTGCTGGCATATCAACTGCGTCGATTCGACCAGGATTCCTGGCAACACGTGAAGTCGGCCGCGGACTTCCTGATCGGTTTCGCCCAAGACGGCCACGCCGCGCCGTGGACGCCGCAGGAGCGTTGGGAGAACCAGAGCGGCTACTCCCCGGCCACCATTGCCAGCGAGATCGCCGGACTGGTGTGCGCCGCGAGTATCGCCACAGCCAACCACGACCTCGCCACGGCGCAGCGTTACCTGAGTACCGCCGACGACTGGCACGCACGTCTCAAGGCGTGGACTGTCACCTCCACCGGCCCGTACTCGTCCAAGCCCTACTTCTTGCGGCTCACGAAGGACGGCAAGCCTGACCTCGCCACGACGTACTCGATCGGAGACAGTGGGCCAGGGGCAGCCGACCAGCGCAGCGTTGTGGACCCCAGCTTCCTCGAACTCGTACGCCTTGGCGTGCTTCCGGCCGACGATCCGGACATTGTGAACAGCATTCGAGTGATCGACCGGCAGCTGTCCTACGTGACGGCCCGGGGAACGTTCTGGCACCGCGCCTCCTTCGATGGGTACGGCGAAACGTCCACCGGAACGCCGTGGACGCTGGGCAATCCTGCGGACAGCTTCCGCACCCACGGCCGGGGCTGGCCGTTGCTCAACGGTGAGCGCGGCGAGTACGACCTCGGCGCCGGACTCGACTCGGCGGCCCGGAGCCAGCTCGCGACCATGGCACGCACCGACAATTCCGGCTACCTGCTTCCGGAGCAGGTATGGGACGACCAGGCGCCGAGTGGGCGGCCGGGGTTCGAGCCCGGAACACCGACATTCTCGGCGACGCCGCTGGCCTGGACGCATGCGCAGTACATCCGGCTGGCCCGCGACGTGGCGGCCGGAGCGGTGCTCGAGCAACCGGCCGCGGTGGCCCAGCGGTACTCACACCATGGTCGCTGAGGAGCCCACCAGCTGTCCCGCCGCGAGCGCTACCTTCCCGTTCGCCGGCCAAGCGCTTAGTATTCTTGGTGGCTGTGCAGCCAGCCGTCCCCCTGGCGAGGACGAGTCCGGCGTGACCGGAGTGTGCCCTCGTGGCGATTTGCCGGAGCCCAGATGACCGACGTCTACGAAGACATCAGCACGCTGGAGCCGGTGCCGGTAGTGGCCCGGCCCTACCCTGCCGATCCCGCAGTTCGTGGGTCGCTGTTCCTGTCACTGTTACGAACCACCGATCACAAGGTGATCGGGCAGATGTACATGGTTACCTCGTTCGCCTTCTTCGTGATCGGCGGCGTGATGGCCTTGATCATGCGGGCGGAACTGGCACGTCCGGGTATGCAGTTCCTGTCTCCGGAGCAGTACAACCAGATGTTCACCATGCACGGCACGATCATGCTGCTGCTGTTCGCGACGCCATTGGTGTTCGCGTTCGCCAACCTGGTGCTGCCCCTGCAGATCGGATCGCCGGATGTCGCTTTCCCACGGCTGAATGCCTTGTCCTATTGGCTCTACCTGCTGGGGGCCATTACGGTGCTCGCCGGTTTCGCGACTCCGCAGGGCGCTCCCGACTTCGGGTGGACGGCCTACACGCCGCTGAGCACCCTGGCTCACTCGCCCGGCACCGGACCGGATCTCTGGATCTTGGGGTTGGCGCTGGCAGGTCTGGGAACCATCCTCGGTGGGGTCAACATGATCACCACCGTGCTGTGCCTGCGTGCCCCGGGCATGACGCTGTTCCGGATGCCCATCTTCACCTGGAACATTCTCGCCACTTCGATGCTGGTGATCCTCGCATTCCCGATTCTCACCGCCGCACTGTTGGTGTTGTGGGCCGAGCGCCATCTCGGTGTGCACGTCTACGACTCCGCCGGTGGCGGCCCGGTTCTCTGGCAGCATCTCTTCTGGTTCTTCGGCCATCCCGAGGTCTACATCGTGGCCTTGCCGTTCTTCGGCATCGTCACCGAGGTGCTGCCGGTGTTCAGCCGCAAGCCGTTGTTCGGTTACAAGGGCATGGTCTTGGCAACGCTGTCGATCACCGGCCTATCCCTCACGGTGTGGGCCCACCACATGTTCGCCACCGGGGTCGTATTGCTGCCGTTCTTCTCGTTCATGACCTTCCTCATCGCGGTGCCCACCGGCCTGAAGTTCTTCAACTGGATCGGCACCTTGTGGAAGGGGTCCATCACCTTCGAAACACCGTTGCTGTTCTCCGTCGGTTTCATGGTCACCTTCCTGTTCGGTGGCCTGACCGGGGTGATCCTGGCCTCGCCGCCGCTGGATTTCCACCTGACCGACAGCTACTTCGTGGTTGCGCATTTCCATTATGTGCTGTTCGGGACGATCGTCTTCGCCGCATACTCTGGCATCTACTTCTGGTTTCCCAAATTTACCGGCCGCTATCTCGACGACCAGTTGGGAAAACTGCACTTCTGGCTCACCTTCTTCGGGTTCCACACCACCTTCCTCGTACAACACTGGCTCGGGAGCAAAGGCATGCCGCGCCGGTACGCGGACTATCTGCCCGGCGACGGGTTCACCACCTTGAACACCGTCTCGACCATCGGTTCGTTCCTGCTCGGTGCCTCGACGCTGCCGTTCTTGTACAACGTCTACAAGTCCTACCGCTACGGCGAAGTAGCAACCGCTGACGATCCATGGGGTCATGGCAACTCATTGGAGTGGGCGACATCCTGCCCACCGCCGCGACACAACTTCACCTCGATGCCGAGAATCAGGTCCGAACGTCCGGCCTTCGAGCTTCACTACCCCCAGCTGATAGATCGGCTGGAGCAAGAGGCCCATGCCCACCGCAAACATCACACCGGCCTGGCGGCCGCGGGATCGGCCGCGGTGGGAAGCGAGGGCCCTCGACACGGACACCGGGACACCGACCCCGGCTCGTGAACCCGGCGATAGCCGTTGAGGCGAAAGGCACCTTCATGCAGCTGCCGGAGACCATCACCAGACTCTATGACCATGACGGGCCGTTCGCCTCGGTCTACCTCTATGCCACCCGTGCGAGCGCAGCAGGCGATGCCGAGATCCATTTGCGGTGGCGCGGGCTTCGCGGGAAGTTGGTAGAGCAGGGCGCAGATGGCAAGACCCTGTCCGCCCTCGACGAACTTGCCGACGGCACCTGGGAGCTCGGCGGTCCACGGGGCCGGATGCTGGTGGCGGCCGCAGGCCAGGTCCTGCTCGCCGAAGAGACGGATCGTCCGCCGGTCCGAGAGGTTGCGAGGTGGTCGCCACTACCGGACACACTGCCGTACCTCGTCAACAGGATCACCCGAATTCCCTACCTGCTCGTGCAGATCGACCGGACGGGCGCCGACATCACGACCGTCCTGGACGAGCACGATCGGCGGAAGTTCTCCGTCAAGGGCGACACGCAGCACCCGCTGCGCAAGACGGGTCGGGACGATTGGTCCGAACGGCACTTCCAGAACCGTGTGGAGAATGCCTGGGAGTCCAACAGCAAGGAGGTGGCGCAAGAGATACACCGGCGCCGGCCGCTGTCCGTTCAGTTGATCCTGATAGCCGGTGACGTGCGGGCTCGTGCGATGGTCAGCGACCACCTTGGGAAGCTGCTGCCTCCGTCGGTGACCATCGAACAGCTGGAATCCGGCGGACGTGCCGAAGGAATATCGCAATCTGCACTCGACGCCGCAGTACACGACGCGTTGCTCCGCCAGGTGTGGCGGATACGACGCGACGGCCTGGCCAGGCTGGAGCAAGCAATCGGACGACATGATTATGCCGTCACCGGAGTCACGGCCGTTGTCGAGGCGTTGCGTAAGGCACAGGTCGAGACCCTCGTACTGTCCGACGACCCATCCTCGACGCTGACCGCTTTCGTCGGTCCGGGACCGCTGGACCTGGCCCTGGAGGAATCCGAGTTGAAGGCCAGCGGAGTCGACCACATTCAGCAGGACCGCCTGGACGCTGCCATGGTCCGGGCACTCGCAGGTACCGGTGCCGGCATCATCATCACACCCGGTGGGCATGACTACCTCCGAGACGGTGTCGCCGCGATGCTGCGTTACACCGACGAATCCACGCCCCACTGACGCCGGGAGGTGATCGCGCGCACCGCACCGCCCTCGCCTCGCTCAAGCATTCGTTCGAGAAGACACCGCCGAAGGCGTAGCTGGAAACGCGAGCAAACGCATCCCGTGGAGCCGGCGCGCCGACTCAACGTGTCCGGGCACTCCAAGATGACCAAAGCCGAGCTCGTCGAAGCACTCAAGAAGGCCCAACCGCAGGCAGAGCGCGCCAAGGCGCGTAAGGCCGATCCCGGATGGCGGTCAGGTGCACGTCAGACCCGGACGACGCCACCTTCGGCAACGTAGCCGGCGGCCTCGGGGTCGTCGAACCACACACCACCCGAACCGAGGTACCGGAAGCAGACCTCCTCGCCGGCCGGCAGCGATACCGTGACGCTTCTCGTCCCGTTGCTGCGGCGAATCAGACGGTGGACGCCGGGTCGCCAGCCATTGAAGGTTCCGACCGCAGAGACCGGGCCGTCATGAATGTCGTCCGGCAGCACGAACTGCACTTTGGCCTGCGTAAGCTTCGGGTCCCTTTTGATGCGGATCGCCATATCGTGCCTCCGAACAGCTGCCGCGGGCCGGTACCCGCGAGTCGATACGCCGCAGGCTAGCTCCTGCTGTGGTGACGTCAGAAGGCGACACGCGCCTGTTTACGAAGGCGTAACGGTAGGGCTCGGAGTACCCCATGAAATCAGCGATTCGTGGCCGATTGACCGACGTGCCTAGTGCGGGGACGTCGTGCCGCGGATGATCAGCTCCACCGGCAGCAGGACTCGAAGGCTCGTCGGATTGCCGTCGGATCCGATCCAGCCCAGCAACGTGCGGGCAGCATGAGCACCCATCTCGGCCAGCGGGACCCGGACGGTCGTGAGTGCCGGCGTCAGCTTGCTCATGAAGGAGAGGTCGTTGAACCCGGTTATCGAGTAATCGCGCGGACACTGCAAGCCGGAACCGGCCAGCTGCTCCATCGCGCCGAGGGCTAACAGGTCGTTGGCCGCGACGATGGCGCTGAAGGGGCGTCCGCTCGCGCGCAGCCGGGCCGCGCCAGCCGCGCCAGCCGCCTCGCTGTAGCTCGCGCATTCCAGTATGGCAGAGCGAAGGGGCAGTTGGCGCATCCGCATCGCCGCCCGGAAGGCGCTGGAGCGCTCCCGTCCGGTTGAGGTGTCCGACGGACCCGCCAGGTGCACGATATTGCGGTGCCCGAGGTCGGCGAGATGGTCGACGCAGAGCCGGACGCCGTCCTGATCCTCAGCGCCCACGAAGGGCAGGTCCGATTTTGCGGTCCGGCGGTTGACCAGGACAGTTGGGGTGCCGTCGGCGGCGAGCTCATCCAGAAGCGAATCCTGCCATCGTGCCGTCGCGATGATGAAGCCATCGACACCATGGGCTCGCATGGAGGCGATCTGGCCTCGTTCGGAGTCGGGATCGTTGTTGGTGTCGGTCAGCACGAGCGTGAATCCGGCGGCGCTCAACACCTGCTCGGCACCGCGCACGATCGGCGGGAAGAGCGAGTTGGTGATATCCGGTATCACGAGTGCGGCCACGAAGGAGCGCGACGTGCGCAGACCACGCGCCAGGGTATTCGGGACGTAGCCCAACCTCTCCGCCGCCTGAACCACCCGCCGCACCGTTCGGGGACTGACCTCGCCACGCGCACTGGGGTTCAGTGCACGACTGGCGGTGGCCGGGTGCACGCCGGCCTCACGCGCCACCTCCACCAACCGGACCCTAGCCACCGGGTCAGGATAGCCAGCTCGCGGCGAATTCGGCGGATCAACTCACAATCGATTGTTATGAATATCGTGTCCGGCCGTCACTGCGGCAGCCTGTCTCTTGACTTCAGAGCATGGGGCGCGCATGCTCGACCGCAATCGATTGTGGCTGCCGCGGCGTGCCCGGTCGAGGCGCGTTCGGACCCACCCGTAACGGCTTTCCCACCTGGTCTGTAAGGGGTATATCTGATGCAGTTGCACAATCGATTGCGAACAACCAGCTCACTTGTCGCCGGACTAGCGGCCATCGCATTGGTCATCACCGGGTGCGCATCCAAAGGCGGCGGGGGTTCGACGGCCGCCACCAGCGGCGCCAACAGTTCACCGCTCGTCATCGGGGCATCTGTCTCCCTCACGGGTGACTTCTCCGATTCCGGCAAGGCGGTACAGCGTGGTTATCAGCTGTGGGCCGACACCGTCAACGCCAAGGGCGGGATACTGGGCCGCAAGGTCCAGATCAAGATCGTCGATGACGCATCCAGCCCGACCCAGGTCGTGACCAACTACCAGAACCTGATCAACAAGGACCACGTCGACCTGACTTTCGGCCCGTTCTCCACACTGTTGACGATCCCGGCCTCGCAGGTCGCCAAACGTTACGGCTACGCGTTCCTGGCTCCTGCCGGTGGCGGTCCAGATGTGTTCAAGCAGAACCTGAACAACTTCTTCTTCGTCCAGCCGGCACCAACCACCCAGTCCGGTGACGTCTTTGCCAACTGGATACTTTCTCTCAGTCCCGCCGACCGGCCGAAGACTGCCGCCTACGCCGAGTTGGACGATCCGTTCTCGGCGCCGATCGCGGAGAACATCCGTACGAAGTTCGAGGCCGCAGGTATCCAGACCGTCTACAAACAGGTCTATCCCTCCGAGACGCAGGACCTCTCGCCGGTAATGGCTGGCATCGCGGCCAAGCATCCCGATGTCATCATCGGTGGCACCCAGAGCGTGGATGCCTACGCTCAGATCAAGGCGCTGGTTCAGCTCAAGTACAGCCCGAAGTTCATGTTCCAGTCCAACGGAGCGAACTCACCCCTGGAGTACCCGAACAAGGTGGGCGCCGCAAACACGACGGGCGTCATGTCGTCGGCCGACTGGTTCCCAGGCTCTAAGGCCAGTGGCAGCGATGCCTTCACCGCCGCCTACACCAAGAAGTTCGGCGGCACCGCCCAACAGGTCGACGACAACAGTGCCGAGGCGTATGCGACCGGCCAGCTGATCGAAGCCGTCGCCGCCAAGGCCGGCAAGCTCGACAACGCCACCATCATCAGTTCATTGCATTCCGGCAGCTGGCCGACCGTCCTGGGCGACCTGTCCTGGGGCGCCAACGGGGCACCGACCGGCGAGTTCAACCTCGTCCAGTGGCAAGGCGGCAAGTTGCTACCCGTCTACCCGAGCGGTGTCTCCCAGGCTGCTCCCGTGTTTCCCAAGCCCAACTGGGGAGGCTGACCGGTGCACGCACTTATCCAAGGCATCATTCTCGGCGTTCTGACCGCAGGGGTCTACGCCCTGATGGCATCGGGACAAACCCTGATCTTCGGGATCATGAAGGTGGTCAACCTCGCCCAAGGCGCGATGGTCATCCTCGGGGCCTACCTCTCCTATCAGTTGTTCACCTCCTTCGGAATCGACCCGCTGCTGGCCATTCCGATCACGACGGTAGCGATGTTCATCGTCGGCGTGGCGGTCCAGCTGCTCTTCCTGCGGCCACTCAAGTCCGAAGACCGCTCCGAGCTGAGTCTGCTGGTCACCTTCGCGGTTGCGCTGCTGCTCGAGGGCATCATGAGTGTCACCTGGAAGACCTCGGTGCGCAGCATCAACACCGGATACGCCAACAGCAGCTGGACGGTCTTCGGATACCAGATCACGCTGGTCCGGCTATGGGCCTTCCTGCTGTCGATTGCGGCGCTGTTGGTCCTGTACCTACTGCTGAATCGGACGAGATTCGGCCGGGCCATCAGAGCTACGGTGCAGAACCCCGAGTCGGCCCGGCTGCTCGGAGTCGAGTCCAGCCGGGTGTCGGCCCTCGGCTTCGGGCTGGGCGCGGCGACGGCAGCAGCGGCCGGCTCGGTCTACGGCCTGCTGTACCCGTTCAACTCGGGTAGTCATTACGACCTGATCTCCAGGTTGCTGTCCATCGTCCTGCTCGGCGGTCTGGGCAGCATCGGTGGCGCGGTCGTGGGTGCGCTGATCGTGTCGACCTCATCGGCGGTGGTCGCCTCGACCATCTCCCCCAGTTGGTCGGAGATGACATTCTTCGTGATCCTGCTGCTGGTACTGCTGATCCGGCCACAGGGACTGTTCGGGACCACTGCGCGGGGGGCGATATGAGATCGCTTCGTTATGCCGGACCACTGCGCGGTGTGGTCTTCTTCGCGCTACTGGCCAGCCTGCCGTCCTTCAACCTCGCCCACTGGGTGCTGAACATTCTGGTCTTCACCCTGATGTATGCGGTGATGTCCAGCTCGTGGAACCTCGTCGGCGGATTTGCCGGGTATCCGTCACTCGGACACGCGGCCTTCTTCGGTATCGGCGCGTACACCATGGCGTTGTGGTTTCAGCATCGCGCGATCCATTCAGGTTACGAGCCGTTTCTGCTTCTGCCGCTGGTCGGACTACTTGCCGCAGCGATCGGCCTGCCGGTGGCCGTCATCGCGATGCGAACCCGATCCGACGTGTTCGCGATCGTGACCATCACCCTGCTGTTCGTGACCCAGACGCTGGCGTTCAACCTGCGGGGCCTCACGAAGGGCGCCCAGGGACTGTCCATCGCCGCGCCACCGTTCTCTGCGCGTACCTTCGAACGGCCCTTCTACTACACACTCATCGTGCTGCTCGCCCTGGCGATGGGCATCACCTTCGGCGCCATGCGGAGCAAGCTCGGCCTGTCGCTGGCAGCGGTTCGGGCCGATGAGGACAAGGCACGGGGCATCGGAGTGCGGGTCCTCGGGGTCAAGCTGCTGTCGTTCTCGGTCAGCGTCGGGCTGACCGCCATGGTTGGTGGAATCTGGGCCTACTACGAGGGATTCATCTATCCGCAATTCGCCGTGGACCCACTGGTGACGATCGCGATCGTGTTGATGACCTTCCTTGGTGGCCGGGCCACCCTGTGGGGACCGGTACTCGGTGCGTTCATCCTGGAGACCGGCCAGCAGACCTTGGCCTACTCGCTGGGCGGCAGCCAGTTCTACCTGATCGCCTACGCCATGGTGTTCCTGCTGGTAATGCTGCTGATGCCCCGCGGAATCGTGCCGTCCATCCAGGACCGATTACGGCAACGCCGTCGCCGGACCGAGGTCGATGCCGGTGCTCCCAGACCGTCCCCTCCGACGATGACCCGATCCTCGGACACGCGTACTTCGGTACCTGCCCTGAAAGGACACGCCTGATGGCAGCGCTGCTCGAGGTGCAGAACCTCGTCAAGACCTTTGGCACGGTCCGCGCGGTTGATTCAGCCTCGCTGGTCGTAGAGCCGAACACCATCACGGCGCTGATCGGACCGAACGGTTCAGGCAAGACCACGCTGTTCAACCTGATCACCGGCTACCTGCCGCCCGATTCCGGACGAGTCAGCTTCCGCGGCCGTGACATCACCGGTTCCGATGCCGGCTCGCTGTACCGCCGAGGACTGTCGCGAACCTTCCAACAGGCGCGGGTGTTTCCGGCCCTGACCGTGCAGGAGAACCTGACGGTGGCCGCCGGGTACTCGTGGGGTCAGTTGTTCGGGCGCCGGCTCAACCGATCCGACCGGGAGCGGGTCAGTGAGCTACTGGAGGAGTTCCGGCTCGGCCACGTGGCCGACCTCTTCGCCTCCGAGTTGTCCTACGGTCAGCGCAAGCTGCTCGAGTTCGCCGCCGTGCTGATGAGTTCGCCGAGCCTGATCATGCTGGACGAGCCCACCGCAGGGGTGAATCCGGTGATGATCGAGACGATGGAACACCATATCCGCCAGAGGCATGCGGCCGGCATCACGTTCCTCATCGTCGAACACGACATGACGTTCGTGATGCGCTTGTGCAATCCGGTCATCGTTCTCGACCAGGGTCGGGAGATCTTTGCGGGTGCACCCGCAGAGGTACAGAACAATCCCCTGGTCCTCGACGCCTACTTGGGGAGCTGACGATGGACTTCTTGTTGTCGTTGCAGGGTGTCGTTGCCGGCTACGGTGCCGGGGACATTCTCAAGGGTGTCGACCTGGATATATCGCCAGGTACGGTGACCTGCCTGATCGGTCCCAACGGGGCCGGCAAGTCCACGGTTCTGAAGACGGTCAGTGGTTTGCTCCGTCCCCGCATCGGGCTGGTTCGCTTCAAGGGCGAGGAGATCAATCGGCTGTCTCCGCGGGCCCGGCTGCTTCGTGGCATCGTGCACGTTCCGCAGGACCGGAGCCTCTTCCCAGCCATGACGGTGTGGGACAACCTGCTGATGGGCGGGTACGTGGTCAAGGACCAGAAGGCGGTCCGTCGGCGGATAGACGAGGCAGCGGCGGTCTTCCCGATCTGTACCAGGCGCGCTCACGACCAGGCCGGTTCGCTTTCCGGTGGCGAGCAGAAACAAGTGGAGCTCGCTCGTACCCTGGTCCTCGATCCAGGCCTCATCCTCCTCGACGAGCCGTCCATCGGACTGGACCCCAAGTCACGTCACCAGGTGTTCGCCAGCATCCGCCGCCTCGCAGAGTCCGGGCGGACGGTGTTGCTCGTCGAGCAGAACGCCCGATCGGGTTTGGCGGCCTCAGATTTCGGCGCGGTGCTGGAGTCGGGTGTGGTGCGGCTCGTCGCGACCGGCGCCAGCCTGCTTGAAGACCCAGAAGTCGCCCGGCTCTACCTGGGCGCCGGGCGAGCTGCCGCGCCGACACTGAGCGGCGTCACACCGGATACCGGCCGTTCACCCTCAACGATCTCTTCTGAAGGAGCACGATGAATACAGCGCAGACCCGCATCGGATGGATCGGCACCGGCCGCATGGGACATGCGATGGTCTTTCGGCTGCTGCAAAGCGGCCGGGACGTCTCGGTCTGGAACCGTACCCCCGAGAAGGCCGCGGATCTGGTCGAGGTCGGCGCGGTCATCGCCGACTCCATCGCCGAACTGGCCGACCGGGAGGTGGTCTTCACCATGGTCTCAGCCGACGCCGATCTGCTGCAGGTGCTGCTCGGCGAGGACGGTCTGCTCCGGCAACCCCATGCTCCCGCAGTGCTCGTCGACTCGAGCACGGTGTCAGCCGAAACCTCGCAACTGGTCCGCGAAGCGGCGGCAGCACGAGGGACGGTGCTGCTTGTGTGCCCGGTGAGCGGTAACGCCAAGGTTGTCAAGGCGGGCAAGCTCTCCATCGCCGCGTCCGGCCCGGAGGACGTCTTCGAGCAGATCGAACCGCTGCTCGCCGACATGGCGAGTTCGGTCACCTACGTGGGTGAGGCTGATCTGGCTCGACTGGTGAAAATCGCGCACAACATCTTCTTGGGTGTGGTCACCCAGTCCTTGGCGGAGATAACCGTGCTGGCCGAACAGGGCGGGGTGAGCAGGGAGGCCTTCCTGGGTTTCCTGAACCGATCGGTGATGGGTTCGACCTTCACTCGCTACAAGGCGCCTGCTCTGGTGAACCTGGATCTGACGCCGACATTCACCACGGCCCTGCTCCGGAAGGATCTCGACCTCGGGCTCGCCGCGGCGCGAGCCATGGCCGTGCCGATGCCGTTGACCGCCGCGACTCATGCCGCCGTGCAGTCGGCCATCGGGCATGGCCATGCTGATGAGGACTTCGCAGCCCTGTTGATCGAGGTGGCGCGAGCGTCCGGTGTCGAACTCAAGCCCGAAAACGTCGCGGTCGATGACGGCCTCAGCACCGGCATCGGTCATCCTGCGAGGCAACCCCGATGACCACAACGATGAGGCCGATGCCCGCACCCGGGCATATGGGCGTCGACTTCGAGCAACGTGTCGACTTTGACCGGTTACGGCAGTACCGGCTCGGGCGCGCCAAAGCCTCGCTCGAGGCCAGTGACTGCGGTGCCTTTCTGCTCTTCGACTTCTACAACATCCGGTACACCACCCAGACCTGGATCGGTGGTGCCCTCGGCGACAAGATGACCAGGTACGCACTGCTCACACGTGGCGGCGAGCCGATGTTGTGGGATTTCGGCTCCGCCGCGCGGCACCATCGGCTCTACTCCCCCTGGCTTCAGCCGGAAAACTGCCATGCCGGCATGTTGGGCCTGCGGGGAGCAATCGCCCCCACAGCCGGGTTGATGGAGTCCGC
Organism: Pseudonocardiales bacterium; assembly: GCA_030840295.1. GTDB lineage: Bacteria > Actinomycetota > Actinomycetes > Mycobacteriales > Jatrophihabitantaceae > Jatrophihabitans_A. The sequence goes on along the minus strand of JAVEET010000291.1, from coordinate 6,403 downwards.
TGTGCGGCAGATCAAAGGCCTGCTCACCGAGGCTGGAGTGGTCGACGCCCCGGTCGGGGTAGATATCGTCGAGCCTGCCTTCCTGTTCGAGATGCAGCGGCAGGGGCTGCAAGTAGTCGATGCCCAGCAACTCCTCCTCGACGCGCGGCTGATCAAGTCAACGGACGAAATCATGCTCCTCACGCAGGCCGCGGCGATGGTGGACGGGGTCTACCAGGACATCGTCGAGGCCCTGAAGCCCGGCATCCGTGAGAACGACATCGTGGCGTTGGCCAGTAAACGGCTATACGAAATGGGCTCTGACCAGGTCGAAGCCATCAACGCGGTCAGCGGTGAGCGGTGTAATCCGCATCCACACAATTTCTCCGATCGGCTGATTCGTCCGGGCGATCAGGCGTTCTTCGACATCATTCATTCGTACAACGGCTACCGAACCTGCTACTACCGAACCTTCAGCGTCGGGAGCGCGACCGCGAGTCAGCGTGACGCGTACGCCAAGGCGCGGGAGTGGATGGACGCGTCCATTTCCGTGATCAAGGCGGGGGTCGGCACCGACGAGGTCGCCTCGGTGTGGCCGGCGGCGACGGAGTTCGGCTTCGCCAACGAGATGGATGCCTTCGGCCTGCAATTCGGACACGGTCTCGGCCTCGGTTTGCATGAGCGTCCGATCATCTCCCGCCTGAACAGTATGAGAGAGCCGATCGAGCTGCAGGTCGGGATGGTCTTCGCACTGGAAACCTATTGCCCGGCGGCCGATGGGTTCTCCGCGGCCCGCATCGAAGAAGAGGTCGTGGTGACCGAGGATGGACCTAGGGTGCTGACGCTGTTCCCGGCACAGGACCTGGTCGTGACCAATCCGTTCGCCGTGCACAGCTGAGAGGCTCTGCGCTCGATCAGGACAACGTAACCAGTAGTCGCACTGCGCGGCCTCCCGGGCCTCGTATTGGGTCCGCCCGGCCGGGTCCTTCGTCACGTCATGCACCGGCGCCTCCCTTTGCCGAAGCTGACCGCACCCTCGCTCGACCAACCGCCCGAGTCCGGCCGCTGATCAGACCGGATTGGCGACCCGATACTTGATATGAGTGGCCGCCGGTGAGGCGATCACCTGAACCGGTTCGAAAACGGGATCACCTATGTCGGCCAGGAGCCGCTCGCCTGTTCCGAGGATGATCGGGACAATGTGCAAGTACAGCTCATCAAGTAGGCCGGCTTTCAGGTACTGCTGCACGACGCTGGCGCCACCGGCGATCGCGACGTCGCTGCCGCCGGCGGCCGCCAGCGCCTGCTGCAACGCGGACTCGATCCCGTCACTGACGAAGGTGAAGGTCGTCCCGCCTTTCATCAACAGCGGCTCGCGAGGATGGGAACTGAGGACGAAAACCGGTGCGTGATAGGGCGGTTCCTCACCCCACCAGCCCGTCCACTTCTCGTCCCACGGGCCGCCGCCGCCGCCGAACATGTTACGGCCCATGATGTAGGCGCCGACGCCCTGGACGACCTCGTCGATGACATCAGAGTCGGCCGTACGCTCGCCCCCGGTCAATCCATGTTGCCGACGCCAGGCCTCGGTCTGGAATGCCCATTCATGTAGGCGTATGCCGCCTTCACCGATCGGGTTTTCGATGCTCTGGTTGGGCCCGGCGACGAACCCGTCTAGCGATATCGAGATTTGGCACTTCACTGATCCCATGTTCCTACGACCTCCGATGCACCATCGCGATTCCTGCCGGTCCGGTAGAACCGATCACGAACGGAACCACCCTGTCAAACGAGCGGTCGATCAGCTCGGAGGCAATGCGTAGTAGTCCTCCGTGCTGACCTGGGTGAAGCCCACCGAGGTGTACAGGCCGAGCGCGCGTTCGTTGTCCACTGCCACCTCGAGGCAGATGCGGCGAGCCCCTTCCTCACGCAGTCGGGTACACAGCCGCCGGAGCACATCCCGTCCGATGCCGCGACCCTGCCAAGCAGGGTCCACAGCGAAGCCGTAGACGCCGGCCGTCTCCTGCTCGCGGGTCAGTCGCACGGTACCGACCACAGATCCCGCAAGCTCGATCAGCAGGGTGCGCTCCGAATCGGAGGCAAGCCGGTCCACCACATCGGAGGGTGTCCAGGCGAAAGCGGCGGTGAGCAGTCTTGCGACCTCGGCAGCGTCGGCCCGCGTCGCCGTACGTAGTAAGACGTCAGTGGCAGGCGGGGCATCGGTCGGGGCACCGAGCAGAACCAGGGCATGTTCGCAGTGATCGAGGACCGCCCCTCGGGCCAGGGCCAGCGACCTACCTGCTTTCGACCCACGAGGAGTCACGAGCAGCGCTGTCCGGTAACCACGGTCTCGGCAGATCGGCAGCCCGGCGTCGAGCAGTGCCGTCGCTATCCCATGACCGCGCGCAGCCGGATCAACCATGCCGGCAAGTTCGACCGTGCGGGGCCCGAACGCGTAAAGACCGAGGAAGCCGAGCAGCCGATCGCCGTCCCACCACAAAAGGTCCTCGACGCCTCGGCCTGAGCGGGCGTTCAGCACGCCCCACTCCAGTTTGAGCCGACCACCATCGGCGGCTATCGTCCGCATCTCGAGGTCGGCGAGCGCCCGCAGGGCACGAGTGGACAGACCACGAGCGAGCTCCAACACGACTGAACTGAACCACGACGGTCAACCGAGATTTGGCGTCCGAGAGCGTTTCTCACCCGGGCAGGGATCGAATGGCTGAGCGCGGGTCGTGAGCGGGGTGGTTCGTCGGTTCGACCTGGGACTATCGGGCCTTCGAGCTCCGGGTGCTCATCGACGATGTCTTGTGATGACTCGGTGCCAGGTCCTCCACCGATATTCCGAAGGCAACCGCAAGCGCGGCCAGTAGTCCAGCGATCGCTGCCCGGACCGCTGTGGTCCAGCTGCGCGTTGGTGCTACATCGGTCGGCATGAGTCCACGATGACTCCGCACACTGAACATCACCTGTGTGCTTGCTATTCATCGCCTGAGTGGTCGGTCGTCAATCGGGAAGCAACGGCACCGACAATCCCTGGTCGGTGCCGAGAAGTACGCCTCGGGTTATCGATGAGGCGCCGAAACGGTTCTGGACCCGGTCCAGGACCACATCGAGCTCGCCCAGATTCCGACGGCCGAACGGAAGTTCGAGCTGCACCGAGGCTCCGTCGTCGAGGTTGGCCAACGCGACGCCGAGAAGGGTTATCCCACGTTCGCGGATGAGTTCGGCGCATCCATGTAGCAGGGATCGCAGAGCGAACAGGACCGGTGCCGTGTCCGCTGTCGATGCGGGCATCGTGTGCGAACGGGTTATCCGGCTGAAGTCGTCGAAGCGCAGTCTCAGCACAACGGTCCGGCACAGCCGGTGCGCGCCTCTCAGCCGTCGGCACACGCGATCAACCAGGCCGATCAGCCGGGCGTCCAGTTCGGCTGATGACAACCTGCGTCGTCCGAGCGCGCATTGGGATCCGATCGAACGCCGCCGCCGTCCGACTACCACTTGCCGCGGATCGCGGTTGTGGGCCAACGCGTGCAAGTGGTGCCCCGATGCCGGTCCGAGCATCGACACCAGCGCACGCTCCTCCAGCTCGGCCACCTCGGCCACCGTGGTGATGCCGCGGTTGCGGAGCTTCTCGGCAGTGACCTGGCCGACGCCCCAGAGCCGCTGGACCGGAAGGGGATGTAGAAACGTCAGTTCACCGTCGACGGGTACCACCAGCAGCCCGTCCGGTTTGGCCACGCCGCTGGCTACCTTTGCGAGGAACTTGGTGCGCGCCGCGCCTACCGTGATGACCAAACCAACCCGTTCCCGCACGGCCCGGCGAAGGCCCGCGGCGATCTCGGTGGGCGTGCCGGCGATGTGTCGCAGACCGCGAACGTCGAGGAATGCCTCGTCGATCGACAGTGCCTCGACCAGCGGTGTGGTGTCATCGAAGACGGCGAATACTGCCTTGCTCGCCGCCGCGTACGCGGTCATCCGTGGCGGCACCACGATCGCGTCGGGGCACAGCCGCCGGGCTTGCCGACCGCCCATCGCGGTACGGACACCGCAGGCCTTGGCCTCGTAGCTCGCGGCGAGCACCACCCCCGCACCGACGATCACCGGGCGGCCGCGCAGCCGTGGGTCATCGCGCTGTTCGACCGATGCGTAGAAGGCGTCGAGGTCCGCGTGCAGGATTCCGGGTTCGTCGGCCACTCGATAAGAATCGCACATATGTTCGAGTACCGGCCAGCGCGACTTCGAAGATTCGACCACGCAGCACCTTATCGGCGGCTAACCACAGATCGGCGGGACCGTCGACATCAATAACCGCCGTAACCGCCGCCGACCCGGCCACTGGACGACGTCGCGGCCGGACTGGAGTGGTTCTCTGCGCCGTCCGGCGAAACTGCCCACCACACGCCGCCGGAAAGGTTCTTGCCTTGGCCGGCGATACTGCCTGCGCCCTTGTCCGCACTGTAGGTGTAGACCGGAAAGCCGCCGACGGTGAGTTGCCGGGTGCCGTCCTCACGGACGATGCTGCCCACAGCCGCGCTCACGCCGTCGACGGACTTCGGCACAGCAGCCGGGGCGGCGACCGCTGGCCAATATTGAAGACAGGTGCCGAGACAAGCCGAGTGACCGGGGGTATCTATCGCGAACCGGTAGATGGTCTTGCCGCCGCTGTCGGTGAGTACCGAGCCGAGCGGCGTGCTCACCGTACCCAGTTGGCCATGAATCGTCGGCGCCGGTGTCGAAGCCGACTTCGTCGCTGAGCTACAACCTGCGACGACCACGCCCGCGGTCGCGAGCACCAGGAGCGTCATTTTCCTCATTGCTGCCTCCCTGCGCATCCGGCTGGGAATACGTGGGTGGTGATTGACCAGTTCACGACGCGGGATTGCAGCTCGGTAACGGCCCCCAGCCGTCCGCTAACGACGGGCCCGGCGTCTGAGGAGGCCGACAGGCCGGCTTTGCCGCCTGCTGCCCATTCCTTGACTCGATAACGAATGGATGCCGAATGCTTATGCCCTCTTGACAGGCCGGGCTCTAGTCTTGCCGGAAGCGATCCCGCCTGGTCCTCGCAGATTCCCCCGGTCTGTTCGAGGCCGGCGGGACGTTTATATGAATGGCCACGGAACGCGCACGGGCGGTCACTCGATTGCGTCTTGTATATCTGCTGTTACGCCTTGAAGATGTAGTCACCGTGGGGTTGGGCTTTCGCCACATTGGCTTCGGGGGATTCAATGTGTGACGCGAAGGCCCAACTGCGCGGACCGGCGTCAACCGGCGAGCTGCGAGCTGATGTCGGATCCGCCCAAGCGCCCCGACGCCCGTCCTGATCGGACGACCAACCTCATCGGACGACCAACCTCAGTTTTGGCAGCCTCAGCCTTTCGAGGCGTTTGCGACACTTGCTTGCGACGGTTTGTCGGCGGTGTCCGGCGATTCGTTCTCCCCAGCGGTGGCGGCATCATCGGCTTGGGAATCCAGCTCAGGAGCGACGGCCGCGGGAACGGCGCCGGAGAGGGTCCCGAGCATCTGACGAACATTGGTCAGTTGGGCGTTGATGCTGTCTCGGCGTTGGGACGCGGCAGCGAGCTGGCGGTCGGACTCTGCCCGTACCCGGTCGGCATGCGCGACGGCCTCGGCCACGATCTGTTGCGCCTTCTGCTCGGCCTCGTCCAGTAACATCGCCGACTTGCGGGCGGCTTCCGTCGCCGCGCGCTCGCCGTCAGCCTTGAGCGTTGCGACGTGTTGCTGGGCGCTCTTGAGCTGCTGCTCACCGAGCGTGTTCCGCTCGCGGAAATCTGTCTCGGCCTTTTGCCGCCGGTTGGCCAGGGTCTGTTCGAAGTCCGCCGCGGCCTGTGCTGCGGCCGCACGCTGGCGTTCGTACACCGCTTCGGCCTCCTCGCGCCGGGCGGTCGCCTGCCGGTCGGCCTCATCGAGCAGCTGGTCGGCCGTTCGCTTGGCTTCCTCGACGATCCGGGCTGCCTCACGCTCGGCCCCGGTCCGGGTCTCGGTCGCATAGGTGTCTGCCTCCGCACGCATCCGACCAGTCGAGGCCGTGATGTCGGCCAATAGCTGCTTGGCTTCGGCCTCGCCCGTCTGCCGGATGTCGCGCGCCTCATCATCGGCCAAGGAAAGAATCTTGCCGACCCGTTCCCCGAGGTGCTGGAACGTCGGTTCGGCCGGAGCCGCCTCGGCCCGCCGGCGCGCCGCCTCGTTCGTCAGCAGGTCGAGCCGATGCGACAGCTGAGTGCTTTGTTGCTGGGCTTTCTGGACCAGGGCGGTAAGTTCGGCGATTCGGCGGTCGACCTCGGCTGGCTCGTAACCGCGCATGACCGTGCGAAAGGCGGGAACGCTGTTGCTCATTCGGACCTCATCATCTCGTCGAGTAGAAAGGGGTTACGGTCGGTCTTGGTTTCGGGCTCGGACTGGT
>JAVEET010000263.1 GCA_030840295.1 Pseudonocardiales bacterium | reverse complement strand
GGCTGCTAATCGTTGCCGGTTGCGTGGCGCTCGAGCTCCGCCAGCAGTTCCCCGATCAGGTGCGCGACCGCGTCCTCGTCGTTCGAGCGGTCCAGGATCCGCTTGGCCGCCGCTCGAGCCGACGGGTGGGCATTGGCCACTGCGAACGAACGTCCGGCCCACTCGAGCATCGGGATGTCGTTCGGCATGTCCCCGACCGCGGCGACCTGTTCCCGGGGTATGTCCTGGGAGCGCGCGAAGGCGGCCAGCCCGGACGCCTTGGTGATACCAGTCGCCGAGATCTCCACCAGCGCCGAATGGCCGGATCGCGTCACCGTCACCTGCTCACCGATCAACTGCTCGACCTCGTCCATGAACGCGTCCGGATCGAGGCCGCGGCCTTTGGCCAGCAGCTTGACCGCCGGCTTGCTCAGCAACTCCTCCAGTTGGGCCGAGGTCGCCACCGGCAACTGCCGTCCGATGCGGTCCGTCGCCGGCAGGATGTCCCAGTCGTGGCGGTACTCGGGCTCGAATCCGAAGTCCAGGCCGTACTCCATCGCGAACCGGATGTCGGGAATCTTCTCGCGGAGCACTCGTGTGACGTCGGCGAGCACCGTGATGTCCAGCGGATGGCTGTCCAGCACAGTCTCGGTGTGCAGGTCGTAGGTCAACGCTCCGTTGGCGCCAACCGCGATCCCGGTGTGTCCGGTGGCCTCGGCGACCTCGTGCAACCAGCGGGGTGGCCGGCCGGTGACGAAGACGATCACCAGCCCGGCCTGTTCGGCGGCGCCCAGTGCCTCCCGGGTCGCGTCACTGATCGTGTTGTCCGTGCGCAACAGGGTGCCGTCGAGATCGGTGGCCAGCAGCCGAACCGCCGGAGTCGAGGTCATTTTTCGGCCGGTGCGGTCAACACTTCGCGCCCCCCTAGCCACGGACGCAAGGCCTTGGGCACGTAGACCGAACCGTCGGGTAGCTGGTGATGGTCGAGCAGACAGGCGATCGTCCGGGCCACGGCGCACAGGGTGCCATTCAGAGTTGCCACCGGTTCGATGTGCTGCCTGCCGTCGGTGGCGCCATCCCCGGTCGAGCGGGCACGAATGTTCAGCCGCCGGGACTGGAAGGTGGTGCAATTGGAGGTGGAGGTCAGCTCGCGGTACGCGCCCTGCGACGGGAACCAGGCCTCGAGGTCGAACTTGCGGATAGCGCTGGAGCCCAGATCGCCGGCGGCCACGTCGATGACCCGATAGCTCAGTTCGAGATCGTCGAGGAACTCGCGCTCCCAGGTCAGCAGCCGCTGATGCTCCACCTCGGCGTCCTCGACCCTGACATAGCTGAACATCTCGACCTTGTCGAACCAGTGAACCCGGATGATCCCCTTGGTGTCCTTGCCGTAGGAACCGGCTTCGCGCCGGTAGCAAGCGGAGAATCCCGCGTAACGCAGGGGTAGGTCGGCCGCGTTCAGGATCTCGTTGGAGTGGTATCCGGCCAGCGCCACCTCCGACGTGCCAACCAGGTACAGGTCGTCGTCGGCCAGCCGATACACCTCGGCGGCGTGCGCGCCGAGAAAGCCGGTGCCCTCCATGATTTCCGGCTTGACCAGGGCGGGCGCAATCACCGGGGTGAATCCGAGTTGGTCGGCCTTGGCCATGGCCATGTTGACCAGAGCCAACTCGAGTTGCGCACCCACACCGGTCAGGAAGTAGAAGCGGGCCCCGGATACCTTGGCGCCCCGCTCGGTATCGATCGCCTTGAGCAAGCTGCCGATCGCCAGATGGTCTCTGGGGTTGGCAACCTCGGGCGGCGTGCCGATCGTCGCGATCGTGACGAAGTCATCCTCGCCGCCGGGTGGGGCTTCGGGCGAGGCGATATTGGGGACAGCCAGCTGCGCGGCCCGCAAGGCTTCTTCGGCGGCCGTCTGGTTTGTTTCGGCCTCCTTGACGGCCGCGGCGAGCGTCCTGGCCCGCTGCAGGACCGCCGGGCGCTCGTCGTCCGATGCCGACTTCACCGAGCGGCTGGCCTCTTTCTGCTCGCCGCGAAGTCGATCCGCCGTCGATACCGCGGTGCGCCGGGCTTCGTCAGCCGAGATGAGGGCATCGACGAGCGACTCGTCGGCCCCCCGGGCTCGTTGGGAGGCGCGGACCAGGTCGGGATTTTCCCGCACAATTTTGAGGTCGATCACTACTCCAGGCTAGTCAAGCGGGAGAAACCCCCGACACAGCAGCAGCGCACCGACCCATGATCGGACGAACTCAGGTGGGCATAGGCTCTTGCCTCGTGAGTACCGACCGCCTGCCGATCAAGATGTTGCACGACCGAGTGCTGGTGAAAGTATCCGCCGAGGAGGGAGAGCGCCGCTCGTCCGGCGGGATTCTGATCCCGGCAACGGCTCAGGTGTCCAAGCGGTTGATCTGGGGCGAGGCGCTGGCAGTCGGCAATCACGTGCGCTCGGTCGAGTTGAACGACCGGGTGCTGTTCTCACCGGACGACCGACATGAGGTCGAGATATCCGGTGAGGACTATCTGCTGTTACGGGAGCGCGACATCCACGCGGTGGCCGCGCAGCGGATCGAGTCCAACACCGGCCTCTACCTCTGAGCCAGTAGCCCTGGGCCAAGACCGCTGGGCCAATACCGCTGGGCCAATACCGCTGGGCCAGCCGGATCCGCGCCGCGCCGTAGGTGGGGTATCAGACGGCGCGGCCGGTGGTGCGGATCTCGGAGAGCCACGCGGCTGCCTCGGCGAAGTCGGAGTCAGCTCGGCCCGTTCCCGCCCCGGCTCCGATCCCGTCCCGCCGCTCGTAGGAACCGAGGTAGCGGACGTCGGCGCAGACCCGATGCAAGGCCGCGATGGCGTCGCCCACCCGCGCGTCCAGGATGTGGCCGTCGCAGTCGATGCTGAACGAGTACTGACCCAGCCGGCCCTTGGTCGGACGGGACTCGATGCGCGTCAGGGTGACGCCGCGGGTGCTGAACTCGGTCAGGATCTCCAGCAGTGCACCGGCGTGATCCTCCCGAAGGGTTGTGACCAGCGTGGTTCTGTCGTTTCCGGTGCGCGCCTGCGGGGCCCGGGGGCGGGTCAGCAGCACGAACCGGGTCACGGCTCCGTTGTGGTCCGCGATATCGCGGGCCAGGCTGTTCAGTCCGTACAACTCGCCAGCTACCGGCGGCGCGACGGCCGCGTCATACTGCCCCGCACTGACCGCTTTCGCTCCGCCGGCCGTGGAGCCGACCATAGCCACCGTGGCTCTGGGCAACTGGGTCAGCAGGAATCGACGAACCTGGGCCTCGGCATGTGGGTGAGTGGCTACCGTGGCGATGTCGGCGAGCTCCGTGCCCGGCCGCGCAAGCAGGTCGAACACCACCGGCAGGAACGTCTCGGCGGCGATCACCAGTGGGGAACCACCGGCAAGTTCGTCCAGGGTGGCCGGGACGGCGCCTTCGACCGAGTTCTCCAGCGGCACCAGGGCGCCGTCGACCTCGTCGGCACGCAGCGCGTCGATGGCCAGGGTCACCGTCCCGTAGGGCACCAGCTCTGGTGCTGATCCCGCCGGCTCAGTGCTCGGTGCGGTGTTGGATGCGACCAGGTTGCGGGCGGCGGCGTGCGCGAAGGTGCCGGCCGGGCCGAGGAAGGCGTACCTCACAGCGCGTCCGGGGCCGCCGGCCGGTTGCTGCGACGGTTCTTCGCTCAGCGCTCGGGCCGCCGGGCCGGGAGATTCGGACACGTCCGCAGCCTAACCGGGCCCAGCGGTCGCGCTGCTGCCGGACGCTCGTTGTCCCGAGTTGCGGGAGCCTCGCTGTCTCGAGCTGCTGGCGAGATCAGCGCGCCAGGGCTGCCTTGACGGCCTGTTCCTCTTCTGGGGAAAGTGCGTGTTCGCCGATCCCGCCCGTCAAGGACTTGGCGTAGAGCCGGGTCTCTGAGTTGCTGGCGATCGAGGTCAGGGTGATGCCGTTCCCGTCGTTGTCCAGAATGGCCAGCGAGAACGACAACCGGCCGCTGAGGTCATCGAAGGCATCGAAGCGGACGAGGGCCACTCGGCGGAGCACGGTGTCGACCGAGCGTTGCATCGACTGGACCGTCTGAGTGATCTTGGTTCGCTCGTCGGCGGTTCGCGAATCGGCCTGTCGTTGGGCCTCGGCCAGGTCACGCTGCAGGTCGAGGATGTCCTTACGCACCGCCTCGCTGGCCGCCATGTGTTTCTCGGCAACATCGAGGATGGTCTCGCGACCAGACGAACCGCGCGACAACAGCGCCACCGATCGGCGCAGCCGTCCGAGCGTTCGCAACGCCAGGACGCCGGCGATAAAGCCGACCGCGCCGAGAGTGGCGGCGGCGGTTGTTAGCGCGGTATTCATCTCGGGCAGGATATCCCTCGATGACTTCCTTTCTTGCGGTGTTCGGCATCGCGTTCGGTGCCGTGCTGTTGGTGGAGCTTCCGGACAAGACCTTGGTCGCCACGTTGGTGCTATCGACGAGATA
>JAVEET010000243.1 GCA_030840295.1 Pseudonocardiales bacterium | reverse complement strand
CAGGCGGGAAGGCGTCTTTACGCGCGAATCCGAGCCTGTAATCCCACCCAACGTCCCAAGAGTCAAGGAGTCCGTCCTTTCATGAGACTTTCCCATCCCCGCCTGGTGGCCGCAGTGGCCATCGGCTCGCTTGCGCTGGCACCCTTGGCGCTCGCGCCGGCCGCATTTGCGGCTCCAATGTCGGATCCGACAACTCTGACTGTGGTTTCTCCCGCTACCCGGCAAGCCGCGCAGTGGACGGCGCAGGCCTACGACTGCGATCAGGGCAACGACCTCACCCCGCAACAGACGTTCGCGCTGTCCTCGGGCGCTCCGCTCGGTCAGGGCGCCCACTTCCTCAAGATGGGATCCTCTGGAAACCAGACCGAGCTTTACCGCACCACGACTCTCGACGGGACGCCGCTGTCCGGGCTGAGCGCACTCGCGTACTCCACGACTCAGCATGGGACCGATCCGGCCGTCGCGAAGCAGCCGGCATACCTGCGTCTCACGATCTCCAGCACCGGCACAGATGTGCAGGACTCGACGCTGTACTTCGAGCCCGCGCTCAACCCGGACCAGGGCGGTGTTGCGCAAGATACCTGGCAGTCGTGGAATGCCGGCTCCGACGCGACCTGGACGACCACGGGCGGCACGGACGGAGCGGTCACCCTCAGCGACTACATCAGCGCACACCCGCTGGCCAAGATCGTCAACAACGACAACGGAAACCTGACTGGCGGCGGACTTGCGGTTCTCGCCGGCTGTGCCGGAGCGAACCAGACCAACGCTGTCCTTGGGTTCGATCGAATCGTGGCAACCACGGCCGGACAGACCCACTTGTGGGACTTCGAGCCCGACGCTGGGACGGCAACCGGAAACACCGTCGTCATCAAAGATGCCAAGGGCGTCTGGAATGAGTCGGCGTTCAACTACTCCGGCAACGCCGGCAACGGTGCCCTTATTGGCCTCAAGCAGGGCTACGTCATTGGTCCGAAGGTCGCGCCGCTTGGCAAGGGCAGTCGGCAGCTGATCGTCAAGGACAACTCCGACGCTACCCAGTTCTGGCGCACCACCGCACTCGATGGTAAGCCGGTCGACAACGTCCGCGGCCTTGGCTACTCCAGCTATGCCGAACACGCGCCGGGCCTGGCTGGTGCTGATCTCCAGCAGCCTGCGTATCTGCGACTGTCCCTTGACTCCAACGGACCTGACACGCAAGGCGCCGTCGCCAAGGACACCACCTTGAACTTCGAACCGGCCGACAATTCTGACCAAGGATCGGTTCAGAATGGCGTGTGGCAGCACTGGGACGCATTCGCAGGTCAGTTCCGCGTCGTCGAAGGCCCCGGCGAGACGGCCGATTCACTGATCTCACTGCCTGCCTATATGGCCCGCCATCCGAAGGCAGTCTTCGCCAGCAACCCGAAGTCCTTCGGTGGTAGCGGCGCGGTTTCACTCGTTGTCGGCTCGGCCGGAGACAATCAACGCAACGGTCAGTTCGCCGTCGACAATGTCAGCCTCGGCCTGTCCGCCGTCAACGGCGGACAGCCCATCGTCGCCACGACCACCTACGACTTCGAGCCCACGTACACGGTCCCGACAGCGAAGACTGTCACCCGAGTCGGCACCGGCCCGATCACCCTGAGCGGAACCGCCGCGCCGACCAACACGGTGGAGATCCGCCTGTTCGACGGCCACGGATTCGGCACCCTGGCCGGCACCGCGAACACCGACAGCTACGGCAAATGGACCTTCCCCATCACGGTTAGGCAGAACGTCCTGTACCGCGCCTACCTGGCCAACACCTACGGCACCACCGACATCGCCTCGGCGACGGCACACGCGTACGTCCAGTTCGGCGCGACGCTCGCGCTGACCACCAAGCGAGGTGTCACCAGTGCGGCCTCGGCTCTGAACCCAGCCATCCGCAATGTCGTCGTGCGATTCGACAAACACACCAGTCGCGGCTGGATCGCGATGGGTCACGCGAGCACCGATGCCCGCGGCGTGGCACGGTTTAGCTGGAAATCTGCCAAGGGCACTGTTTACCAGGTCCGGGCATATGTTGCAGCTACGTCGACGGTGTTAGGCAATGTATCCGTCACGAGGTCGATCAGGTCAGCCTGACCTGACAAGATCGTCGCCAGGGGCGTCCCGGATCACTCCGGGGCGCCCTTGGTCATGAGCGCGCCCAGTGGGGCGCGAACATTGCGGGTTGCGCCGCGATGGCAAAGCTGACGGTACCGACGCAGGTGGCACCGCAGCATGACGCGCGCAGCGTCACCGCGGTATTCCTATCGCGAGAGACGGCCGAGGAGCGCCGACGCGGCGCAGATACCGACGACGACGGATCCGGTGAGAACGCCGAAGTCCAGCCAGAGATTGGTAGGCAGGCCGAGCAGCAGCGCGCGCAGTGCGCTGACCTCGTAGGTCAACGGGTTGGCGTGGCTGATGACACGTAGCCAACCGGGCATGATGCTCACGGGATACAGCGCGTTGGACGCGAAGAACAGCGGCATGGTCACGGCCTGCCCGATGCCCATGAGCCGGTCCCGCTTGAGAACTACGCCGGCGATGGTGACCGACAGGCAGGAGAAGAACGCGGCGCCGAGGACGACGACCACGACGACGGCCAGCAGGCGCAACGGGTTCCAGGTGAGCCCGACGCCCAGCAGGGCCGCGACGACGAGCACGACGACCGCCTGGGTGACCGCCCGGATGCCTGCGGCGAACGCCTTGCCGGCCACGAGCGCCACCCGGGGCGTGGGGGTGACGAGCAGCTTGGTGAGGACCCCGGCGTCGCGTTCCCAGATGATCTGGATGCCGTAGAAGATGGCGATGAACAGTGCGGACTGGGCGATCACGCCCGGCGCGAGGTAGTCGAGGTAGGGCACCTGGCCGGTCGGGATGGCCTTGATCCGGCTGAAGGTCTTGCCGAAGATGACCAGCCAAAGGATCGGCTGGATCGCGCGCGTGACCAACTCGCTGCGGTCGTGGCGCATACGTTGCAGTTCGACCAGGCAGAACGTCGCGATGCGGGAGGTCAGCAGGACGGCTCCGCGCGGTGCGGTGTCAGCCCAAGCGGCGGGTGGCGCGGACATCGCGCAGCCCTCCCTTCGTGTCGGTGAGGCTGTCGCCGGTGTAGTGCCGGAAGACACCCTCCAGGCTGGATCCGGCACCAAGGCCGTCCTTCAGCTCTTGCGGCGTGCCAGCGGCGCGGACGGTGCCGCGGTGCATCAGCGCAATCCGGTCGCAGAGCTCGTCTGCCTCCTCCATGTAGTGGGTGGTGAGCAGGACGGTCATGCCGTACTGCTGCTGCATGTCTTGCACCCGGGCCCAGACGCTGTCCCTGGCGCGTGGGTCGAGGCCGACGGTGGGTTCGTCCAGGACCAGCAGGGCCGGCCGATTCACCAACGCCTGCGCCAGTTCGAGGCGCCGGACCATACCGCCGGAGTACGTGGCTGCCAGGCGGTCGGCGGCGTCGGACAGGTCGACCATCTCGAGGACTTCATCGACCCGCCCGCGTCGGTCGCGGCGGGGGACGTCGAAGAGCCGGGCGAACCAGGCCACGTTCTCACGCCCGGTGAGCGCGCCTTCGATGGACAGCTGCTGGGGCACATAGCCGAGCCGCCGCCGGACCGCCATCGCCTGGCGTCGCACGTCCAGGCCGAACAGCTGGATGTCGCCGTCCTGCAACGGAAGGAGCGTGTTCAACAGCCGGATGGCCGTGGTCTTGCCCGCACCGTTCGGGCCGAGCAGTCCGAAGCACTCTCCCTCCCCGACGCGCAGGTCGACGTCGCTGAGCGCAACCTGCTCGCCGAAGTGGTAGCTCACCCCGCTCATGGCGATCGCGTCAGGCATGCTGGTTCCTTCCGCGACCGTCAGGCAAGGCCGCCGACAGCCGCGCCATGATCACGGCCGCCCGGCGCAACGCCTCCCGGTCGTCGCGAGAAAGCGCGGCGAGCGCGTTGGCGAGCACCGCGGCCCGCTGGTCGCGCCATCGGTCGACGCGCCGTTTGGCCGTGGCCGTGAGCGCGAGTCGTGCTACCCGGCGGTCGTCGGGGTCCGGCGTCCGCTGCAGCACACCCGCCGTCACGAGCTGACCGACCAGGGTGGACACCGTGTTCGCCGCGAGACCGAGTTCGGCCGCCGCCTCGGCGACCGACGTGCCGGGCTGCCGGCGCACGAGTCGGATGAGCTCGATCTGCGCACCGGAGGCTGTGGCGACCGGCCAGGGCCGGCCGGCCTGGCGTCGCGACTGGCGGCGCAGCTGGCCGACGGCCGCGAACAGCTCCTCGGCAAGGGCCAGGTTCGGATCGGGCACGGCAGGTGGAACGGTCATGCCTCCACAATAGCTCTGTCTCAGAGGTAAGTGCCAACGGTCGCGCCGGACCCTGTGCCGATCATCAGCCGCCTCGAAGGCTGCCTGCAGGTTGCCGCCACAGGATCGGAGCAACAGTCCGAATACCGTGGAGAGTCTGCGTGGTCGCGTGCCGTCGTTCATCCCACCCCCTGTCCGTCGCGCGCTGGTTCGCGCCCGGCGCCGCTGTGCTCCTCGCACTGTTCGGCGCTCTGACGCTGAGCGCGCCGTCGGCCTCGGCAACGGCGCCGACGTCGCTCGCCTCGGCGGCTACCGCCGCGGCAGCGCTGGCAACGTCGCAGGGGTACCGCACCGGGATCGGTGTGCTCGATCTGCAGACAGGTCAGTACACAGGCGCGGCGGAGGACACCCAGTGGTTCGCTAGCGAGTCGGTGGTCAAGGTCATGATCGCCGCCAGGCTGCTCGCCACCGGTCAGATGACCGGTTCGACGGAGACGACCGCCTACCAGATGATCACCCAGTCCAACGATGACGACGCCAACGCGTTGTACGGCCTGGCCGGCGGCGCGGACGTACTGCCGTGGGCCGAGTCGTATTTCCACCTCACCGACCTCGGCGCTCCGCCGGGCAATCCGGCCTGGTGGGGAAGCACCGAGATCACCGCGAAGGGCATGGTGTACCTCTACGCCGCGATCGGCAAGGATCCCGGAATCGGGCCGTGGATGATGAACGCGATGGCGCACACCACGAAGTACGGAGCGGACGGCACTAACCAGTTCTTCGGCATCCCTTCGGCAACCACCGGTGCCTCGGTCAAGCAGGGCTGGGGCGACGACGGGCTGGACACGCCGAACGCCGTCTTCAACAGCACGGGCTACGTCGACCATGACCGCTACGCCGTGGCGATCCTGACCGACGGTGCCCCGCCGACCTACGGGTCGGCGATCAGCGCCGTGGTCACGGCCGAGGCGCAACGGCTCATGCCCAACGGGACGATCGACGATCCGGCGGCGCACAACCCGACCGTTTCGGCGGTACGCGCACAGGCGATCGGCAGCACGGTGCACGTCACCGGCACCGCGCTCGACCCCGACGCGGCCACGGGTTCGATCCGCATTGAGATCTACCAAGGTGACATCGAGGTCGCGTCCGGATCCACGCAGGCCAGCGACCACCGGTTCGACGTGTCCTTCAAAGCCCCGGACGGGCGACAGACCTACACCGCGCGGGCGGTCGACGTAGGCGAAGGGACGCACGACACCTCGCAGACTGCGGCCGCGATCGTGGTGAATGGAGACCCGAGCGGGAAGGTGAGTTCGGTGGTCGGCGGTACGGACCAAATCACGGTCCGTGGGGTCGTCACCGACCCGAACCTGACCGCTGGCCAGCCGGCCTCGGTACGGGTTTCGATCGACGGGCGCACGGCGGCAACCGAGCAGGCCACCAGAGGCTCGCCCGCCGGCACCGAGGAAAACTACGACCTCGTTGTGCCGGCCACCCCCGGCCACCACAGCGTCACGGTCACCTTTGTGCACACCGGCGGCGGCCAGGACGTCACAGCGGGCAGCTGGCCCGTCACCGTCATCAAGAGCGCCGCCCGGGGCCCCAATCACAGCATGACGATCATGCTGTCGACCACGGCGCTCGCGCTGCCGCTACCTACCGGGCTGCTGTTGCTCCGCCGCCGCCGCGGCCACCGATCTCGGCATTCGGTTTCGACGAGCTGAGCGCAACTCGCCGGCCGGCATCCTGATTAGGGCTTACCTGGCTTACCCGTTGCGTAAGGGGTTACGTTATCGAGGGAAATCCCGATGAGCAGCGCACCAGCGGCTCAGACTCCCGCGAGCAGCTGGTCGAGCTGGCCCATCGCGAGCGTCATGCCTTCGACCATGCCCATCTCGACGAGCTGTTCCATCTGCTCGACAGTGGCGAAATGGGACGTGACCGTCATGCGGGTGCCGGCTGCGGTCTCCTCGAGCTCGACCAGCCCACGGACCGTCGGCATCGCCGGGTTGGGCTCGCCCGAGTCGTCCGAGAACCCGTCTTCGAACTCCAGCGTGCGTGGCTCATCCAGGGACAGGAAGCGCCACCAGCCGCGCGCTTTCTCTCCCTTTGGGCCGGTCATGTAGTAGCGCGAGCCCCCTCCGACGACCAGGTCATGTTCCTCAAACGTGGCGGGCCAGGTGGGAGGGCCCCACCATCGCTCGAGCTGCCGCGGGTCGCTCCAGACCTGCCATACCCGCGTGGGCGGCGCCGCGAGCTCTGCCACGATAGTGAAAGTCAGGGCCTCGAGGTCCTGCGTGCTGCTGACGACGCTCATGGGCTGTCTCCTTCTTCGGGTGCGGCGAGGAGATCAGCGAGCCGGCCGATGCGACCGCGCCAGATCTCCTCGTACTGGTCGAGCAGCCGCGTGGCGGCCCGAATGGTGTCAACATCGCCTCGTACCAGACGCTCGCGTCCGTGCGGCTGCTTGCTCACGAGGCCGGCTCGTTCAAGCACGGCCACGTGCTTCTGGACTGCGGCGAACGACATCGC